>NZ_LT629780.1:1914632-2233737 GCF_900105885.1 Pseudomonas guangdongensis
TGCAACGTGTGATCAACTTCATGGGCATCCGCCACGTCGCCTTCGCGCTGACGGTGCTGCTGACCCTGGCGTCGCTGGCCAGCCTGGCGATCAAGGGGCTGAACTTCGGCCTCGACTTTACCGGCGGCACCCTGATCGAGCTGTCCTACGAGCAGCCGGCACAGCTCGACAAGGTGCGTGGTCAGCTGCGCGAAGCCGGCTACGCCGATGCCCTGGTGCAGAGCTTCGGCGCTAGCACCGACGTACTGGTGCGCATGCAGGGCGACGATCCGCAACTGGGCAGCCAGCTGGCCGACGCCCTGCGCCGGGTCAGCGCCGACACCCCGTTCACCCTCAAGCGCGTCGAGTTCGTCGGCCCGCAGGTGGGCGAGGAGCTGCGCGACCAGGGCGGTCTGGGCATGCTGCTGGCCCTCGGCGGCATCCTGGTCTACGTGGCGTTCCGCTTCCAGTGGAAGTTCGGCTTCGGTGCCATCGCTTCCCTGGTTCACGACGTGATCGTGACCCTCGGCGTGTTCAGCTTCTTCCAGATCCCCTTCGATCTGACTGTACTGGCGGCGGTGCTGGCGATCATCGGCTACTCGCTGAACGACACCATCGTGGTATTCGACCGGATCCGCGAGAACTTCCGCCTGCTGCGCAAGACCGAGCTGATCGAAAACATCAACATCTCCACCACCCAGACCCTGCTGCGCACCATGGCCACCTCGGTGTCCACCCTGCTGGCGGTCGGTGCGCTGTTGCTGTTCGGTGGTGAGAGCCTGTGGGGCTTCTCCCTGGCGCTGTTCATCGGCGTGGGCGTGGGTACCTACTCGTCGGTGTATATCGCTGCGATCTTCCTGATCTGGCTGAAGCTGACCCGCGACGACCTGATTCCTCCGGTGGTCGAGGACGAGGTGGACGAGCGGCCGTAAGGTCATTCGCCAGCCACGAAGAGGCGCCTGCGGGCGCCTTTTTCGTGGGCGGGCGTTGGCGTGCGCTGTGGCGTCGAAAGTCCGGGTGGCAACATGAGCCAGTACCGGCTTGCGCCGCTGTGGAGGCAGGCAAGCCGGATCGTCGGCACAAAAAAACCCGGCGCTAGGGCCGGGTTTCGCTGCAGCGAACGAGCCTCAGCGCTTGAGCGCCGGCGGCAGGTGCGGCTGGATGGCGGTCAGCACCGCCTTGAAGCACTTAGTGTTGCCGGCGACGATGTGGCCCTTGTCGAGGAATTCGTGACCACCGGCGAAATCGCTGGCCAGGCCGCCCGCTTCCTGCACCAGCAGCGCACCGGCCGCCATGTCCCACTCGGACAGGCCGAACTCCCAGAAGGCATCGAAGCGCCCGGCGGCCACATAGGCCAGGTCTAGGCTGGCGGCGCCGGCGCGGCGGATGCCGGCGGTCTGGCCGACCAGGCTGCGGAACATGCCCAGGTAGCTGTCCAGGTGGTCGATCTGGCTGTCGCGGAACGGGAAGCCGGTGCCCAGCAAGGCGCCTTCCAGGCCGCGGCGGTTGCTGACGCGGATGCGTTTGCCGTTGAGGGCGGCGCCACGGCCACGGCTGGCGGTGAACTCTTCCTGGCGCACCGGATCGAGCACTACGGCGTGCTCCAGGCGACCACGGTATTTGCAGGCGATGCTGACCGCGAAGTGCGGCAGGCCATGAATGAAGTTGGTGGTGCCATCCAGCGGATCGATGATCCACAGGTAGTCGGCGCCCTCGCCGGTGCCCTTGATCAGGCCGCTTTCCTCGGCGAGATAGCCATGGTTCGGGTAGGCCTTGCGCAGCACATTGAGGATGCTTTGCTCGGCGGCACGGTCCACCTCGGTGACGTAATCCTTGGCGTCTTTCTCGTTGACCGAGAGCACGTCCAGGCGTTCGAGCGAGCGGAAGATCAGTTCACCGGCACTGCGGGCCGCGCGCAGCGCGATATTCAGCATGGGCTGCATGGGAGGGTCACCTGGGCTGTTAAAGAAAGCCGGCGATTCTAGCAGAAAAGCCGCAGCGCTTGGAGCGCCGCTGTGCGGCGCACGGCAAGTCGCTGGGCCTCTGGAGGGGGCAGAGTGGCAGTCGTACCTTGCCGGCGGTGCTGTGGTCAGCCCAGCTCTCCGATCTTCATAGTTACTCGGCTCTTTTCGATGTTTTCGTATTTGCGAGTCTTTTGCATCGTATCCAGAGTCTTTCAAAGCGTGCATTCATGGCGTCGTATTTCCGACGCTGCCCGGTTGCTGGAGCCCGGCAAAAAAATGCCAGCGATTGGCAAAACTCTCCTAACCCTTATCCCGAGCCACGGCTAGGTTTGTTCATACGACAGGCAACATGTCGTAAACAACAAAACTTATCGAGGTGGCGAAAATGGATATTCAAAAATTCAAGGTGGCGGTGGTCAAGTTTGCCAAGGATGAAGAAGGTCTGACTATCGTGGAATATGCGGTTGCGGGTGGGTTAATTACTGGTGCAGTTGTTTTGGCATTCACTAACCTTGGCGCGGCTGTTCGTGCAAAGATAAACGTCATTATTTCTGCTCTTGGTGGAACTGCTGGTTAGTTTGGCTTTATTTTTGGATAACTAAAATATGGTATTTGATTTTTTATTATTGATGTTGGTTGGTGCGGTGGTTTATGACTTAATAAGCCACCGTCTTCCTAACTATTACCTCCTGCTGGGCCTGCTACTGGGGGCAGTGCTACAGGTCTGGACAGATGGGGGGGGGGGGCTGCTTTCGGCGGCAGGCGGGCTCGCAGTGGGGTTCCTGGTCTTCCTGCCGTTCTATGCCTTGGGCGGCATGGCTGCCGGCGACGTCAAGCTGATGGCGGTCGTCGGCAGCTTTATTGGCGGCGCTGCGGCATTGTGGGCAGCGGCGTGCAGCCTGATTGCCGGTACTGTTTTGGGGATTCTCTATCTGTTGCTCAGGGGGCATCTGGGTAAGTTCGTTGCACGCTACTGGGCCATGGCCAGCCTGCGCAGTTATATCCCCGTTGAGAGCGATGCGGATCCAGCCAGGCATCGATTTCCATATGCTCTGGCAATTGCTGCAGGCACCGTGGTCAGCCTGTTTTTCGAGTCCCCATTCAGTCGCGCTTTGGCATATCTGGACTCCTTGGTCTAGCGTTCCTCTGGGGGCATGAATTCCATGTCGATGGTTCCAGTACTCATCATTAAAACAAAGGGGGCAGGCCATGAATCTGCCGGGGATTGCCAGTCTGGAAGATGCCGAGGCGAATAGCCCGGTATTCGATATTTCCCAACCGCGCAGCATGGTGGAAACCGGACTTTCCGAGCCACTACTGACCGATCTGCTGTGCAAGCACCTGTACGACGCCGGCAGCTTGGATACCGGCCGACTGATGAGCCGCATGGGGCTGGCGGGGCCGGTGCTGGAGGAGTTGCTCGGCCTGTTGCGCAAGGACAGCCAAGTCGAGGTGCTGGGGCAGGCCGCAGGAGGCGGAGGCCTGCGCTACGGATTGACCGAGCGTGGCCGTGCCAGTGCCCGCGATGCCCTGGCGCGCAGTGGTTATATCGGCCCGGCACCCTACCCGGTCGAGCGCTACCGCGAACTGCTCAAGGCGCAGACCGTGCATCACGGCAGCATCACGGCCGGGCAGATGCATCAGGCCTTTCGTGGCGTGGTATTCCACAACGGGCTGCTCGACCAACTGGGCGCGGCGCTCAACTCCGGGCGGGCGATCATGATCTACGGTCCGGCCGGGACCGGGAAAACCTATATCAGCAGCAAGCTGATCCGCCTGTTCGACGAAAACATCTGGGTACCCCATGCCATCGCCATCAACGAGGCGATCATCGAGATATTCGATCCGCAGGTACACCGGCTGGCGGCGACCGATTCTGCAGGCCTGCCCAGCCTGCGTCTGGATCAGGGCAGCGACCGGCGCCTGCTGCGCTGCAAGCGTCCGATCCTGATCACCGGCGGCGAGCTGAGCATGGACCAGCTGGATATCCGCTACGACCCCATCGCCCGCCAGTACCAGGCGCCGCTGCAGCTCAAGGCTGGCAACGGGCTGTTCATCATCGACGATCTGGGGCGTCAGGCCATGCCGCCGGCGCAGTTGCTCAACCGCTGGATCGTGCCGATGGAGGAGCGCAAGGACTATCTCAACCTCGGCGGTGGTCGTCACTGTGAGCTGCCCTTCGACGTGATCCTGGTGTTCTCCACCAACCTCAATCCGTTGCAGCTGGCGGACGAGGCTTTCTTGCGGCGCATCGGCTACAAGCTGCATTTCGACCACCTGACCCGCGAGGAGTACGCGCAGATCTGGCGTCAGGAGGTCGAGAAGCTGGGGCTGCCTTATGACCCGTTGTTGCTGCGCTATGTGATCGAAGGGCTGCACCAGCCCGAAAAGGTGCCGCTGCTGCCCTGCCACCCCCGCGACCTGCTGGGCATGGCGCTGGATCGCCAGCGCTACCTCGGCAAATCGGCCCAGTTGACTCCCGATGAGCTGCAATGGGCATGGCAGAACTACTTCGTCCGCCTGCAGGACACCGAGCAAGGAGAACCATCATGAGTTCGCGCACATTGCTGTTGATCGCCCTGTCGGTGGTGTTCGGCCTGGGTGCTGCCTGGATGGCCAATACCTGGCTGACCGCCCGGCTCAATGCCGGAGGCGACAACATGGAAAACGTGGTGGTGGCCGCCATGGAGATTCCTTTCGGGCAGATGGTCGAGCCGCAGCAGGTGAAGCTGGTGCAGATGCCCAAGGGCGCGGCTCCCGCCGATGCCTTCTCCTCTGTGGAGCAAGCCACCGGGCGCATCGCCACCATGACCCTGCTGCAGGGCGACATCCTGCGCGAGGCACGCCTTGCCGAGCACCTGGGCGGCAGCACCCTGGCTTCGCTGATCGCACCGAACAAGCGGGCCATTTCGGTACGGGTGGACGACGTGGTCGGGGTAGGCGGCTTCCTGCTGCCGGGCAACCGGGTCGACGTACTGGTGGCCAAGACCACCCACAACAACGACGCCCAGGCCGAGACCATCCTTTATGACCTGCGCGTGCTGGCCGTCGACCAGACCGCCAGCACCGACAAGACCCAGCCGGTGGTAGTACGCGCCGTGACGCTGGAGATGACTTCCGAAGAGGCGGAGAAGTTGGTCAAGGGGCAGAGCGAGGGGCGCCTGCAACTGGCCTTGCGCAACCCGCTCGACGAAGACAAGGGACCCAAGGAAGAGGTGGCGAGTGCGCCGGTTGTCGCGCCAGCGCCGGTCGCCAAACCGGCAGTGCGGCGCATCGCGGCGCCGGCACCGGTACGCATCACCATCATCCGCGGTACCAGCATCGAAAACCTCAGCATGCCGCGCTAGGCAGGGGGTTGCCGGCTCGACGGTCGCTGCAGGCAAGCATCAGAACAAGACCAAGGAGTAGACATGGACACCATTCGCAGACTGGGGGCATACACGCTATGCATGGTTGGCGCCTGTTTCCTGGCGTTCTCGGTGCAGGCTGCCGGCCCCGCCACAGCCCTTCCCTCCACCGGCATGAGTGCCATCGAAGTGCCGATCTACAAATCGCGTGTCCTGGCCACCCGCGCCGCAGTGCGCAAGGTGTCCGTCGGCAACCCGGAGATTGCCGATGTGCTGGTTACCAGTCCGCGCGAACTGTATCTGCTCGGACGCTCGCTGGGCAGCACCAACGTCCTGCTGTGGGACGGCAATGGCCGCCTCATCGACAGCCTGGAACTGGAGGTGGTGCATGACCTCAATGCCCTCAAGGCCAAACTGCACGAACTGATGCCGCGCGAAACCATCTCGGTGTTCAGTGCCCAGGGCGCGCTGGTACTGCGCGGACAGGTGAGCAGCGCGGCGGCGATGGATACCGCGGTCAAGATCGCCAAGACCTACGCGGCGCAGAGCCAGAGCATCGTCCAGGGCGAAGGCGAGGCGGCCAAGTCGGCGCCCAGCAAGTCGCTGGAGGTGATCAACCTGCTGAGCGTCGGTGGCAGCCAGCAGGTGATGCTGGAGGTCAAGGTGGCGGAAATGCAGCGCAACCTGGCACAGCGCATTGGCGTGCGTTTCGCCGCCTTCGACTTCGGCTCCTCCGGGCGCTGGAACTGGGGTGGCTTCAACAACGGCGCTTCCCTGGAGGATGGCCTGATCGGCAACGGCAAGGGCCTGCTGGCGCAGTTCGCCTCGGGCAACTTCGTCTTCGACATGGTGCTGGAGGCTGCCAAGGAAAACGGCTCGGCCAAGGTGCTGGCCGAACCGACGCTGACCACCCTGTCCGGTCAGCAGGCCGAGTTCATTTCCGGCGGCGAATTCCCGATTCCGATCACCGAGGACGATGGCATCACCATCGAATACAAGGAATTCGGCGTCGGCGTGAAGTTCCTGCCGGTGGTGCTGGACTCCGGGCGCATCAATCTCAACCTCAACGTCTCGGTCAGCGAGATTTCCAACGCCAACGCCCTGACCCTGGATACCGGTCTGGACAGCGTGCTGGGCGACAGCGTCTCGCAGTTCATTCCCTCGCTGACCAAGCGCAGCGCGCAGTCCACCGTGGAGCTGAGCAACGGGCAGACCATCGCCATTGCCGGTCTGATCAACGAGAACACCCGCGACTTCGTCAGCAAGTTCCCAGGTCTGGGCGACGTCCCGGTGCTTGGCCACCTGTTTCGCAGCCAGGAGTACCTGAGTGGTGAAACCGAGCTGGTGATCCTGGTGACGCCGCACCTGGCCAAGCCGGTGGACGCCCGCAACGTGCGTCTGCCGACCGAGCGCTTCGTCGCCCCCAGCGATCTGGAGTTCTACCTGATGGGCAAGACCAAGGGCACGGGCAGCCGCAGCGTGCCGGCCAGCCTGGGGGTAAGCGAAGGCCGTTTCGGGCATGACCTGGACTGAGGAGATGCAACCATGAAAACGCTCATTTTCCTGCTGTCGCTGGCCATGCTCGGTGGCTGCATGAGTTATCGGGAGGCGCGGGTCGGCGACGTCGGCGAGTCGATCAACGACACTCTGTACCAGCAGATCGCCGATCAGCGCCAGGCGGCCGATCCGGGCACCGAGGTGTCGCCGACCGGCACCGACGGGCCGCTGCTGGAGTCCGTGCTGGATGGCTACCGTGGCGTCAAGGGCGATGCCGCCCAGGTCGCCCAGCCCATCCAGATCAACGTGGGTAACTGACCGATGAGGTAGGCCGCCATGCGCCCCCTGAACATGCATAGACGCAAACCCCTTGGATTTCGCCGGCAGCGGGGGGCTGTTGCCATTCTTCTCACCGTCGCCATGGTCGCTCTGCTGGCCATGGCCGGGCTGACGCTCGACGGCGGTCACCTGATGCTCAACAAGAGCCGTCTGCAGAATGCGGTAGACGCGGCGGCGCTGAGCGGGGCGAAGACCCTGAGCCAGACCTATGGAGTGGCGGGCGCCGCCACCGCCACGCGCGACGCGGCGTTGAACACGCTGCGCTTGAATGCCGATGCTGAGGGCAATGGCGAACTGGCGCGTGCGATAGCCGAGCGCGGCGGAGTCGGCAACTTCGCCAATGTGGAATTCTCGACCAGCGTCTACGGGCCTTTCGCCGCCGGCCTGCCGGCCAACGCCCGCTATGTGCGGGTGACTGTGGCCAACCATGGCCTGGTCG
Organism: Pseudomonas guangdongensis; assembly: GCF_900105885.1. Lineage (NCBI taxonomy): Bacteria > Pseudomonadati > Pseudomonadota > Gammaproteobacteria > Pseudomonadales > Pseudomonadaceae > Geopseudomonas > Geopseudomonas guangdongensis. The sequence continues at coordinate 1,922,198 of NZ_LT629780.1, forward strand.
GTTTCTTCTGGCGCTTTCTGGACTCGATCGGTGCGGGTGATCTGGGCGAAAAGCGGGTCGCGGCGGTCGCCACGGCAGGGCCAAGTCCGACTCAGCCTTGCGATCTGACACCACTGATGGTCTGTGGGGATGCCACGCAGCCACCCTCGCCGGGAAATTTCTGGGGGCATGGCTTCGGCGACCTGAAGGTGTTGAAAAGTACCGACTGGCGTGGATCGGGCACCGGTCCCGGCACATACCAACTACTCGATCTGCTCGAAACCGGTGGCTCCGGTGTGCGCGATGCCTTGGCGGGGGGCGTGAGCCGTTGCTACTCGCCGGGCGATATGGCGCCGATCAAGCCCGGCAACACGGCCGGTCCGACACGGCAAGGGTTCAATACCCGTTTCGAGGGTGGCAGTCATCCGCCGGATCTGGTGACCAGTTATACCCAGAAAGGCAGCAAGGGCCTTGAGCTGGAGGGCAACGAGAAGAAGGGAACCGAATACATTGCCTTCGACAAGAGCAAGGTCACCTGGGACTCCCAAGGCAATATCCGTACGGAAGATGGTCGGAGCATCGACGGCTATAACGAGTGGCGGGAGAGAACGGCTAAGTGTCTTTCCGGTACGGGAAGCGGTTGCAAGGCGGATGGCGTGGCCGAGCGCCGAATGCTGAAGATCGTGATTGCCGACTGCTCGAACACGAGTGGCAAGTCGGTCAAGGTGTTGGGTGTCGGGTGTTTCTTCGCCCTGCAACCGATGGCCAGTACCGGCCTTGATGAAATCTTCGGCCAGTTCGTTAAGGAGTGCTCTGCGGACGGTTATCCGGGACCCAATCCTTCGGCCGATGCCGGCCCGCAAATTATCCAGCTCTACAAGAGTTACATCGGCAGCGGCGTCGGAGTGCCCAGCAACGACTCCTAGGAGGCTCCATGCAACGTATCCGCGTTCCAGGCGCCGGGCTGGCGAAGTTGCAGCGCCAGCGCGGTCTGGCCATGGTCGAGTTCGCCATCGGTGCGCCCATTCTGCTGCTGCTGTTGCTGGCCATCGGCGAGTTCGGCCGGCTGCTTTCGCACTACAGCACTCTCCAGCAGTCCAGCCGCGATGCGGCGCGCTATCTGGCCCACAATGCGCTCAACAATACGACCGGCACCCTCAATCTGACGGCGCCTTTGCAGGCCACGGCGCGCAATCTGGCCATGTATGGCACCCCCGGTATTTCGACGCCGCTGCTGCCCGGAATCGCGGCGACAGTGGGCGCGGTGGGTACCGAACACATCCAGGTACGGGTGAGTTACACCTTCCGCCCGGTGATCGGCAACTTCCTGCCGAACTTCTGGGGGGGGGCTGATATCCCGCTCAATGTGCCGCTGGTGGCAACCACGGTGATGAGGGCCATGTGATGGACAGACGCAAAGTACGGGGTGTCTATGTCGTCGAATTCGCAATCGTCGGATTGCTGATGTTCACCTTGCTGTTCGGTGTTCTGGAGTTCGGTCGCTTGCTGCTGACGGTCAACACCTTGAACGAGTCGGTGCGGCGCGGCGCGCGCCTGGCGGCGGTCTGCAATATCGACGATGCACGTATCCTGCAGCGAGCGGTATTTGCCGAAACCGATCAGACCACCAGCACCATCATCGGCAATCTGAGTACGGCCGATCTGACCTTGCGCTACCTTGATGAGAACGGCGGACCTGTCGGGGCGGGGGCGTTCAGTGCCATCCGTTTCGTCGAGGTCGGCATTGCCGGATTCCGCTTCAACTTCCTTGTGCCGCTCATCGGGACCGGTATCGACCTGCAGCCATTCCGTGCCGTATTGCCGCGCGAGAGTCTGGGGCGGACGCCTGAAAGCCCGGAGATTACGCCATGCTGAAAACCAAGGATTCGAGACTCACTGTGGATGGCTCCGCACGTTCGGCCTGCCGGTTGCTGATCAGCGGTCGCAATGCCCAGGCCATCGAGCATCTGCAGTCGGCCTGCCAGGCCGTGGCAGGGCTGCAGGTTGGCACCCGGCTGGCTAGCAACGGCCATTGCGACCCGCTGTATGGAGTCGATCCGCTGCCGGACATCCTGCTGCTGCATGTCAGTGCGCACTGGCGCGAGGAGTTGGCCGCGCTGCTGCAGCGTCCGCCTACCGAACGCCCGGCCCTACTGGTCAGCGGCAATCTGGAAGCGGCCGAGGGGATGCGTCTGGCCATGCAGGCCGGCGCGCGGGATTTTCTCCCCGAACCGCTGGACGAACACGAGTTGGCTGCCGCTCTGCAGCGCATCCTGCAGGAGCGCCGCGCCAGCAGCGCCAGCCAGGGCAAGCTGCTGGCGGTGATGAATGCCAAGGGCGGCTCCGGCGCCACCCTGGTGGCCTGCAACCTGGCCCACCGACTCAGCCTGCAGGGCAACGTGCTGCTGATCGACCTCGATCTGCAGTTCGGCAGCGTGGCGCATTATCTCGATGTGCTGCCTACCCACAGCCATGTGGATGTGCTGCAGCAGGTCCACGGACTGGACAGCGTGGCGCTGCGCGGCTTCTGTGCCCACTACAGCCCCAGCCTGCATGTGCTGGGAGGGCGAGCCAACGAGCTGTGCCTGCCCCAGGACGTGCAGGCCGAACAGCTGGAGGCGCTGTTCGCACTGGCCCGGCACAGCTTCGACTGGGTGGTGGTGGACCTGCCGCGGCATATCGATCACCTCACCGGCACCGCCCTGGAGCAGGCCGATCAGGTGCTGGTGGTGCTGCAGCAGAGCATCAGTCACCTCAAGGATGCCACCCGGCTGATGCGCATCCTGCGCGACGATATCGGTGTGCAGGGCAGTCATCTGCAAGTGCTGGTCAACCGCTACAACAAGGTCGCGCCGGTGAGCCTCAAGGACATCGAGGAGGCCTTGCGCTGCCCGGCAGCTTTGTTGCTGCCTAACGATTTCAATGTGGTCAGCGAGAGCCAGAACGCCGGCGTGCCGCTGGCCGTCCATGCGCCGCGCGCGCCCATCACCCAGGCACTGAAGCAGATCGCCGAAGACCTGCAGGGCAGTCAGGCGCCGGTACGTGAGGGGCTGCTCAAGCGTGCGGTCGGTCGTCTGTTCGGGGGGAGCAGTCATGCTTAACGAATTGCGCAATCGCCTGCGTCAGCAGCCCAAGGGAAGCGCGGCGCCTGCCGTCGAGACCGAGCCGCTGGCGGCGCCACGCGAGCAACTGGCCTGGGAGGCTGCCGCGCCGCTGGATGCCTACAGTACGCGCACTCAGCTCAACCCGCTGGAAGTGGAGTGGCGCGAGAAGACCTACGAGCAGCTGCTCAAGGTCATGGACTTGGCCCTGCTCGACAGCCTGGAGCCGGCCGAGGCGACTCGGCAGATCCGCGAGATCTGCCAGCGCCTTCTGGACGACAACTCGGCGCCGGTGAGCGTGGCCAGTCGCCAGTTGATCATCAAGCAGATCACCGACGAGGTGCTCGGCCTCGGTCCGCTGGAACCGCTGCTGGCAGACAGCTCGGTATCGGACATTCTGGTCAACGGCGCCCGCTCGGTGTACGTCGAGCGTTTCGGCAAGCTGCAGAAGACCGACGTGCATTTTCGCGACGATGCTCACCTGCTCAATATCATCGACCGTATCGTCTCCACCCTGGGGCGGCGCATCGACGAGTCCTCGCCGCTAGTGGATGCGCGCCTCAAGGACGGCTCGCGGGTCAACGCGATCATCCCGCCGCTGGCCATCGACGGGCCGAGCCTGTCGATCCGCCGCTTCGCAGTGGACCTGCTCAATACCGACAGCCTGATCGAGCGCGGCACCCTGACTCCAGCCATCGCCCTGGTGCTCAAGGCGGTGGTGCGCGGCCGGCTCAACGTGCTGATCTCCGGCGGTACCGGCACCGGCAAGACCACCATGCTCAACGTGATGTCCAGCTTCATCCCGCACAACGAGCGGATCGTCACCATCGAGGACTCGGCCGAGCTGCAACTGCAGCAGCCCCATGTGGTGCGCCTGGAAACCCGACCGCCAAACATCGAGGGACGCGGCGAGGTGAACCAGCGCGAGCTGGTGCGCAACAGCCTGCGGATGCGCCCCGACCGCATCGTCATCGGCGAGGTGCGCGGGCCCGAGGCGCTGGACATGCTGGCGGCGATGAATACCGGCCACGACGGTTCGCTGACCACCATCCACGCCAACACCCCGCGCGATGCCCTGAACCGCATCGAGAACATGGTGGCAATGACCGGCGCGACCTTCCCGATCAAGGCGCTGCGCCAACAGATCGCCTCGGCCATCGACGTGGTGATCCAGCTGGAGCGCCAGGAAGACGGCAAGCGCCGGCTGGTCAGCGTGCAGGAAATCAACGGCATGGAGGGCGAGATCATCACCATGACCGAGGTGTTCACCTTCGAGCGTCATGGCATCGGTGAACATGGCGAGGTGCTCGGCGAATACAAGCCGACCGGCATGGTGCCGGCGTTCCGCGACGTACTGGCCAAGCGTGGCATCGAGCTGCCGCTGACGCTGTTCCGTCCCGACTGGATGGAGGGCCGCACGCCATGAGCCAGATACCCATGGAGTTCATCCTGATCTTCCTCGGCATGGTGTTCCTCTCGGTGTTCCTGCTCAGCCAGGGCATGGTGGTGCCGGTGTTCGGCGAAGCGGGCAAGGTGCGCAAGCGCATCCGCGAACGCCTGCACCTGCTGGAGCGGGCCAGCGATCTGCCCAATATGCAGATGGTTCTGCGCGAGAAGTACCTCAAGCGCCTGTCGCCCCTTGAAGCGGCGCTGGAGCAGCTGCCGGGCATGGAGCGCCTGGGACAGATGGTCGAGCAGAGCGGGCATGCCTTCCGCGCCTACCGGGTGGTGCTGCTGGGCCTGTTACTGGCCGTCGTGGGCGGCCTGCTGGTCTGGACGCTGTCGCAGCTGTGGTGGGCGGGGCTGATCGCTGCTGCGATGCTGTTCTGGGTGCCGATCCTCAAGGTGTCGAATGATCGGGCGCGGCGCTTTGCCGAGTTCGAGGAGGGCCTGCCCGATGCCCTGGATGCCATGGTGCGGGCGCTCAAGGCTGGGCATCCGTTCAACGAGACCCTGCGTCTGGTAGCCGACGAGCACAAGGGCGTGGTGGCCCACGAGTTCGGCCTGACCTTCGCAGACATCAACTACGGCAACGATGTGCGGCGGGCCATGCTCGGCCTGCTCGAACGCATGCCGAGCATGACGGTGATGATGCTGGTCACCTCGATCCTGCTGCACCGCGAAACCGGCGGCAACCTGACGGAGATTCTCGAACGGCTCAGCTCGTTGATTCGCGGACGCTTTCGTTTTCAGCGCAAGGTCAAGACGCTGTCTGCCGAGGGGCGTATGTCGGCCTGGGTACTGGTGTCCGTGCCCTTTGTGCTGGCGGTGGGGCTGATGCTGACGACGCCTGCCTACATACCGATGCTGCTGAATGAGCCACTGGGCCACAAGCTGATCATGGCCGCCTTCACGAGCATGATCATGGGGATTTTCTGGATCAGAAAGATCATCCGCATCCAGGTCTGAATGACGGGTGACGAGGGGGCTGTCATGGATTATCTGCTGAGTCTACTGGAAAGCGTGATCGGTGATCCGCAACTGGCCCGTCTGTTGTTCGTTGCTGCGATAGGGCTGAGTGCGGTGTTGGCCGTGGTGACCCTGGGGCTGCTGGTGACGGGGTTGCAGAACCCGGTGCAGCGCCGCCTGAGCGTGCTCAAACGCAGCGCTCACCAGGGGGGGCATGTGGCGCCGAGTGGCTTGCAACTGATGCTGGAGCAGGTGGGTGGACGTTTCGGCAATCCCGACGAGGCTGCCGGCTCGTCGACTCGTACGCTGCTGATGCATGCCGGTTATCGCCAACCCGCGGCGGTGCAGGCCTATTGGGCGGCGCGGTTGCTGCTGAGTCTGGGTATGCTGGGCGCCGTGGTGGTGGCGTTTCCCTTTATCAAGGGAATTTCCGTTGTGCAGGCCATGCTGCTGGTGGGGGTGGCCGTCGGCTTTGGCTGGCTGGCGCCGGCAATCTATGTGGACAAGCGCAAGCAGGCACGCATGAACAGCCTGCGGGCGGCCTTTCCCGACGCACTGGACTTGCTGGTGGTCTGCGTCGAGTCGGGACTGGCGCTGCCGCAGTCCATCGACCGGGTGGCGGAAGAAATGGCGGTCAGTCACTCCGAACTGGCCGAGGAGCTGGCACTGGTCAATGCCGAGATCCGCGCCGGGATTCCCAGCACCGAGGCTCTGCGCCATCTGGCCGACAGGACTGGCCTCGAAGACGTCAATGGCCTGGTGAGCCTGCTGGCGCAGAGCATCCGCTTCGGCACCAGCATCGCCGACACGCTGCGTATCTATGCCGAGGAGTTTCGCGACCGACGCACCCAGGCCGCTGAGGAGCAGGCGGCGAAACTCGGTACCAAGTTGATCTTTCCACTAATCTTTTGCCTGTGGCCGAGTTTCTTTCTGATCGCCATCGGGCCGGCGATCATCGGCGTTCTCAAAGCCTTTGGGGGGCTATGACTATGCACAGGATTGCATTTCTGGCGGCTGCGGTCGCCGTCCTGGCCGGTTGCCAGAGTACGGGTTCGGACATGACCAAGAGTCGCCCAGGGTTGTATGACGGCGGCCGTTCTGTGCTCTATCAGGTGCAGAAGAGCGGTGGTTCTCCGGAGCAGGCGATGAGCGTGGCCGCTGCGGCCTATGCCGCCGGCGATACCGACCAAGCGCTGTATCTGTACCTGAAGGCCGTAGAACTGGACCCCAAGCACCATGATGCGCTGGTCTGGGTCGGGCGTATCCATCGCGAGCGCGGCAACTTCGACCTGGCCGAGCTGGCCTTGCACGAGGTGCTGAAGGAGGCGCCCGACAATCTCGATGCGCTGAGCGAACTGGGCAGTCTGCAGATCGCCCAGCGTCACTATGCCGAGGCTGCCGAGACCCTGGGCAAGGCCCTGCGTGCCGACCAGCAGCGCCAGGGGCGGCCGCTGCCGGAGGGCGAGCTGGCCAGTCTGGACAGCCTGCAGGTGGACAACGCTTCACCGCTGCGTATCTACAACGGTCTGGGTGTGCTGGCCGACCTGCGCAACGACTTCGAGCGGGCGGGCGTTTACTACCGACAGGCCCTGAAGATCGATCCGCGCTCGGCGATGGTAGCCAACAGCTTGGGCTATTCAAACTACCTGGCCGGCAATTGGACCGAGGCGCGCCGTGCCTATCAGCAGGCGTTGGGGTTCGATGGCAGTTACAAGCCGGCGTGGCGCAACTATGGCTTGCTGCTGGCGCGCATGGGGCACTACGAGGATGCGCTGTCGGCCTTCGAGCAGGTCGAGGCGCGCGCCCAGGCGAGTAACGATGTCGGCTACATCTGCCTGATCGAGGGCAAGCTCGAAGAGGCCGAGCAGTTCTTCCGCACGGCCATCGACCAGTCGCCGGCCCACTACGAGGTCGCCTGGCAGAACCTCAAGCGGGTGCAGCAGATTCGCCGCCTGCGCGAGCGTGGCGGCGATGTGGGTGAGCAGGGCGTCTCCGCCGAGCTGCTGCCAGCCGTGGCCGCGACGGGGCCGATGCCTCAGGTTTCGACCGTGCATCTGCCGTCGCCGCTGCGGGTTTCTACGCCCTGAATGCCGTTCCGGCGCCTTCTTCCTCGTGGGGGAGGGCGCTGCTCGCTGTCGCCGGCTGTTTCTCTGTCGCCGGAGCCGCCAGAGGGCGGCCGAGGCTGCGGCAGACCGAGGGGCTGTAGCCGAAGAATTGTCGGAAGGCCCGTGCGAAGTAGGATGGGTCCTTGAATCCCATCATGTAACCCACACTGGATACCGGAATGTCGCTGTTGAGCAGCAGCTCTTCGGCGGCCTGCATGCGCTTGCGCATCACGTAGTCCTGGAAGCCGATGCCGCAGGTCTGCTTGAACAGTCGGCTGAAGCGTGCTGTCGACATGCCGCACAGTTCGGCCATGCCCTTCTCGTCGATGCGCTCGCGAAAGTGGCTGTCGATATGGCTGATCGCCGCGTACAGGGGTTGCTGCGCGTGCTTCTCGCGGTTGAGGCGCACGCATTCGGGCAGTTGTGGAGTGCGTTGCGGGCGCTGACGCTGCACGCCCGGCGGCGCGTCGCGCAGCAGGCAGAGTTCGTGCAGCGACTGCAGGTAGCGCTGGCGCTCGGCGCCGGGCAGCGGCAGGGTCAGGAACTCCCAGACGCCGGCGCGAAAGGCCCAGACGGCCAGCTCCTCGGAGTGCTGCACGGTGAGCATGGTGATCGGCAGCTCCGGTGCGCGGCGTTTGATCTCCAGCAGCAGGTTGAGACCGATGCTGTCCGGACGGTCGAACTGCAGGCAGAGCATGTCGGGGCGGGGCGTCAGGGCCAGTTCGTCCAGCCCGTTGGCGCTGTCGGCCAGGCGGATCCGGCAGTGCGCCTCGAAGGCCGGGATGCAGTGTGCCGCTGCGCCGTTGCCGCTCAGGTCGAACCAGAGCAAAAGGGGCTTGCGTGCGGGTTTGGCTTTGGCGTGCATGCAGGCGACACTCTTTTGACGAAATACAATGTCAATTTAAGATCAGTCGAGCGACTCGTGCGAGTGTAAATTTTCCCTGCGGCTCGTGCGGGCATTCTAGCTGTATGGCGTAGCGTCGCTGTCTTGCTCGCTGAAACGCAAAAGCCGGTCACAGTGACCTGTGACCGGCTTTTGTCTGCCTGGGCGCGGGGCGATCAGGGCTTGTCCATCAGACCACGCCCTGGGCCAGCATGGCGTCGGCGACCTTGACGAAGCCGGCGATGTTGGCGCCCTTGACGTAGTTGATGCGGCCGTTCTCCTCGCCGTAGTTGACGCAGGCGTGGTGGATGTTCTGCATGATGCTGTGCAGCTTGGCGTCCACTTCGCCGTCGGTCCACAGCAGGCGCATGGCGTTCTGGCTCATTTCCAGGCCCGACACGGCCACGCCGCCGGCGTTGGAAGCCTTGCCCGGGGCGTAGAGGATGCCGGCCTCGATGAACAGATCCACCGCTTCCAGGGTCGACGGCATGTTGGCGCCTTCGGCGACGCAGATGCAGCCGTTCTTCAGCAGGGTGCGCGCGTCCTCGGCGTCCAGTTCGTTCTGGGTCGCGCAGGGCAGGGCGATGTCGCACGCCAGATTCCACGGGCGCTGGCCTTCCAGGTACTGCACGCCGAAGTGGGCGGCCATTTCCTCGATGCGGCCGCGACGGACGTTCTTCAGGTCCATCAGGTACTGCCACTGCTCGTTGGTCAGGCCTTCCTCGAAGTAGGCGGTGCCGCCGGAGTCGGACAGGGAGATGACCTTGCCGCCCAGCTCCATGACCTTGAGCGCTGCGTACTGGGCGACGTTGCCCGAGCCGGAGACCGCCACGCGCATGCCTTCGATGCCCTTGCGGTTGCTCTTGAGCATTTCCTCGGCGAAGTACACGCAGCCGTAGCCGGTGGCTTCCGGGCGGATCAGGCTGCCGCCGTAGCTCATGCCCTTGCCGGTCAGCACCGAGGTGAACTCGTTGGCCAGGCGCTTGTACTGGCCGTACATGAAGCCGATCTCGCGGGCGCCCACGCCGATGTCGCCGGCCGGCACGTCGAGGTCGGCGCCGATGTGGCGGTACAGCTCGCTCATGAACGACTGGCAGAAGCGCATCACTTCGTTGTCGCTCTTGCCCTTCGGATCGAAGTCGGAGCCGCCCTTGCCGCCGCCCATGGGCAGGGAGGTCAGCGAGTTCTTGAACACCTGCTCGAAGGCCAGGAACTTCAGCACGCCCAGGTTCACCGACGGGTGGAAGCGCAGGCCGCCCTTGTACGGGCCGATGGCGCTGCTCATCTGCACGCGGAAGCCGCGGTTGACGCGCACGTTACCCTGATCGTCGATCCACGGTACCCGGAACAGGATGGCACGCTCGGGCTCGACGATGCGCTCAAGGATGTTGGCCTTCAGGTAGCGCGGTTCGCTCTGCAGGAACGGCCACAGGCTGCGAACCACTTCTTCGACGGCCTGGTGGAATTCCGGCTGGTCGGGGTCGCGGCGCTTGAGCTGCGTCAGGAAGGCGTCAAGGGACTGGGACATGGGTATGCCTCGGAAGTTTGCTACGGATGCGGTCTGGCCGTTTTCGGCGGATGCGGGAATTTAGCAGGTCAACAATGCTTTTTGATAGTGCGGAGTGACGCTTTGATGAAACTTTTTGGTGCTTTTATGTAATTCCCTGCCCCTCAAGCCCCTCCGATGGGTCGATTAGGCGACGAAACATGCACCGTTTTAGGGTTTGCGGGTGCGTTGAATTGGTGCGCTCCGGAGGCGGCGAATCAGTCGATGCCCAGTTTCTTCAGCCGGTAGCGCATCGAGCGGAACGACAGGCCGAGACGCTGGGCGGCGGCGGTGCGGTTCCAGCGGGTTTCCTCCAGGCTCTGCAGGATCGCCTGGCGCTCGATGCGTTCCAGGTATTCCTCAAGGTTGTCCGGCGTGGCGAGCGGGGCGCCTGCGCAGGCGACGCCCGGCTCCTCCAGACGCAGGTCGGCGGCCTCGATCCGCGCGCCCTCGCACAGGGTGTGCGCGCGTTCGAGCATGTTCTCCAGTTCGCGCACGTTGCCGGGGAAGCGATAGCCCTGCAGTCGGGCGAGCGCCTCGGGGGTCAGGCGCGCCGGCGCGCTGGTGCTGGCCGCGGCCAGGCGCTGCAGGCAGTGCTCAGCGAGCAGGGCGATGTCCTCGCGGCGCTCGCGCAGCGGCGGCACGCGCAGTTCGATAACGTTGAGGCGGTAATAGAGGTCCTGGCGGAAGCGCCCGGCGGCCACCTCGCCGGCCAGATCCTTGTGGGTGGCGCAGAGCAGGCGCACGTCGACGGCCACTTCCTGCTGGCCGCCGATGCTGCGCACGGCCTTTTCCTGGATCGCGCGCAGCAGCTTGACCTGCATCGGCAGCGGCAGGTCGGCGACCTCGTCGAGGAACAGGGTGCCGCCGTCGGCGGCGCGGAACAGTCCGGGCTTGTCCTCCAGGGCGCCGGTGAAGCTGCCCTTGCGGTGGCCGAAGAATTCGCTCTCCATCAGCTCGGAGGGAATCGCTCCGCAGTTGACCGGCACGAAGGCCGCGGCGGCGCGCGGGCCCTGGGCGTGGATTAGGCGCGCCACCAGCTCCTTGCCGGTGCCCGACTCGCCGCTGATGTAGACCGGCGCCTGGCTGCGCGCCAGCTTGGCGATCTGCCCGCGCAGGGCCTGCATCGGCGGCGCCTCGCCGAGCAGGCGCGGCATCTGCGGCGCGCTGCTCGGCGATGCGTGCAGGCGCAGGGCGCTGCCCACCAGCTCGCGCAGGCGGGCCAGGTCCACCGGCTTGGTGAGGAAGTCGAAGGCGCCGGCCTTGAGGGCGTTGATCGCCAGATCCAGGCTGCCGTAGGCGGTGATCATCGCCACCGGCAGGTGCGGATACTGCTGCTGGATGCGCTGTACCAGGTCCAGGCCGCTGCCGTCGGGCAGGCGCATGTCGGTCAGGCACAGGTCGAAGCGCTCGCGGGCCAGCCACTCGCAGGCCTCGGCGAGGTTGCGGGCGCTGCGGGTTTCCAGCTGCATGCGGGCGAGGGTGATCTCCAGTAGTTCGCGGATGTCGGGTTCGTCGTCGACGATCAGGGCTCGTTGCAACATGCTCAGCTCGTACTGTCGGGGTGGGCGAAGGTGATGCGAAAGCAGGCACCGTCCTCGCGGGGCAGATGGTCGAGGCGCGCGCGGTTGCTTTCGCACAGCTCGCGGGCGAGGTACAGGCCCAGGCCCGTGCCCTGGGTCCCGGTGGTGAAGAACGGCTCGAACAGCTGTTCCTGCAACTCCTCGGGGATGCCGTCGCCGTCGTCGCGGATCTCCAGGGCCGGCAGCCCGCTGCGCGCGTCGCGCCGCAGCTCCAGCCAGAGCTGGCCGCGCCCGTGGCGCTGTGTGCTGTGGCGCAGGCCGTTCTGTACCAGGTTGTTGAGTACCTGCAGCAGCTGTTGCGGGTCGCAGCGGGTCTGCAGCGAGGTGGCCGGAGTGGCGAGGTGCAGGCGGGCGTCGGGGCTGAGGGTTTCCTGGGTCTCGGCGACGAAGCGGTGCAGCCAGTAGCGCAGGTCGAGCAGCTGCGGTTCGGCGGGGCGGCGCCGCGACAGCTGCAGGACGTTCTCGACGATCAGGTTCATGCGCCGCGCATGGTCGAGGACGATCTGCGTCAGGCGCCGGTCGGCGGGGGCGAGCTGCTCGGCTTCCTGCAGCAGCTGCGCGGCGTGGCTGATCGCCCCCAGCGGATTGCGGATCTCGTGGGCGATGCCGGCGGCCAGGCGGCCGAGGGCGGCGAGCTTGAGCTGCTGGGCCTGCTGGGCGAGCTGCGAGACGTCGTCGAGCAACACCAGCAGGCTGCCTTCGCCCTGCTGGCGCAGCGCGACGAAGCCGGGCTGCAGCAGTGGCCCGGCGGCGTGCGCCTGCAGCGGTGGGGGTTGCAGGGTCGGGTTGCGGCTCCATTGCTGCAGGCGTTCGAGCAGCGCCGGGCAGCAGTCGCCGAGGCGTCGGCCGAGCAGCTCGGTCTGGCCGAGCAGCGCCAGGCTCGCCGGGTTTGCCAGCAGCACCTGCTGCTGCGCGCCGACCACCAGGATGCCGCTGTGCATGTGTTCGAGGATCAGTGCGTTGAGCGCCTGCAGGTCGGCCGCGGTGGCGGCGTGGCGGTGCGCCAGGCGTTCGCTGCTCTGCTGGCGGCGCACCAGCAGGCGGATCAGCAGGGCGGCGGCGAAGCACAGGGCGCCGAGCACGCCGGCCTGCAGGTAATGGGCGCTGGACGCCGGCTGCCCGAGGCTGAGGTGGAAGGTCAGGTAGAGCAGGGCGAGGCTGGCCAGGGCGGCGAGCAGCAGGCCGAGGCGCTCGGGGAGCAGCACGTTGGCGATCGCCACCGAAATCGCCAGCAGGCCGCCGAGGCCGCTGGCCACGCCGCCGGCGGCGTAGAGCAGCAGGCTCAGGCAGGCGAGATCGGCCAGCGCCAGGGCGAACAGCGGCCAGGGACGGTCGGGGCGCTGCACCAGCAGGGCGATGACCAGGTTGCCGGCCAGGTAGGCCCAGGCGCCGCCCTGCAGCAAGGCCGGCTGCAGTTGCGGCAGCAGCGCGTCGTGCAGGTCGCCGGCCAGCAGCACGCTCAGCGCCAGGCCGATGCTCAGCCGGTAGAGGTGATAGAGGCGCAGGACTCGCCGGCCCTGCGGGTCGTCGGCCAGCGGGGTGTCAGTCGCGCGGTTCAGAGTCGGCGTCCTGCGGCAGATGCTCGCGGCAGCAATACCAGTGCGTGCCTTGAGCCAGCGCTTCCTTGCGCGGGATGTGGATGCCGCAGTGCGCGCAGCGCACCATCGCTTCGGGAGTCGGCGGCGGCGGGGCGGCGGACGGGCGGCGCGGGCGCAAGAAGCGCCGCCAGAGCCACCAGACGACGGCACCCAGGGCGATCAGGATCAACAGGCGAGCCATGGCGGTCCGTATGCAGTGCGAAAGGGGCGCCAGTGTAGCCAAGCGGCCCCGGCTCGCCCAGCGCCGGGGCCGGCGACTGTGCGTTGTTTCCGCCGCCGTCGTTGCGGGACAATTGCCCCACCGCAGGTCGCGCGACGGCGACCTGCTTCCCTGACGAGAGCGCAAAACCGATGAGTCAAGTCCTGCGGGTCGCGATGGCCCAACTCAACCTGCGTGTCGGCGACATCCATGGCAATGTCGAGCGCATCATCGAGGCCGCCGCCCAGGCCCGCGAGCGCTGGCAGGCCGATGCGATCCTGTTCCCCGAACTGTCGCTGTGCGGCTACCCGCCGGAGGACCTGCTGCTCAGGGACAGCATGCAGCTGCGCATCGAGGCCGCCCTGGAGCGACTGTGCCGCGAGGTGCGCGGCATCCGCCTGGTGCTGGGCTTTCCGTGGGTCGAGGGCGGGCGGCGCTACAACGCCTGCGGGCTGATCGAGGACGGCGCGCTGCGGGTGCGCTACTTCAAGCGCAAGCTGCCCAACTACCAGGTGTTCGACGAGAAGCGCTACTTCGACGCCGGCGACTCGCCCTGCGTGGTGGATATCGCCGGGGTGCCGGTGGCGCTGAGCATCTGCGAGGACATCTGGCACCCCGAGCCGATGGCCGCGGCGCGCGCGGCCGGTGCGCGGCTGATGCTCAACCTCAACGCCTCGCCGTTCCACCTCGGCAAGCAGGCCGAGCGCGAGGCGACCCTGGCGGCGCGCGCCGCCGAGGGCGGCATGCCGGTGGTCTACGTCAACCAGGTCGGCGGTCAGGACGAACTGGTGTTCGACGGCGGCTCCTGCGTGGTGGCCGCCAACGGCCATGTGCTGCAGCGCGCCCCGGCCTTCGAGGAAGGCCTGTTCCTCGCCGAGCTGCAGGTCGACGCCGAGCGGGTGCAGCCGCAGCCCGGCGCCTGCGCGCCGCTGGCCGGCGAGGAGGCCAGCGTGTACGGCGCGCTGGTGCTCGGGGTGCGCGACTATGTGCGCAAGAACGGCTTCAAGGGCGTGGTGCTCGGCCTCTCCGGCGGCGTCGATTCGGCGCTGACCCTGGCCATCGCCGTGGACGCCCTCGGCGCCGGGCAGGTGGAGGCGGTGATGATGCCCTACCGCTACACCGCGCAGATCAGCCTGGAAGACGCCGAGGCCGAGGCGCGCACCCTGGGCGTCGCCTACAGCGTGCTGCCGATCGCGCCGATGGTCGAGGCCTTCATGGACACCCTGGCCCCGGCCTTCGCCGGCCTGGGCCGCGACACCACCGAGGAGAACCTGCAGGCCCGCTGCCGCGGCACCCTGCTGATGGCGATCTCCAACAAGAAGGGCTACCTGGTGCTGACCACCGGCAACAAGAGCGAGGTGGCGGTCGGCTACTGCACCCTGTACGGCGACATGGCCGGCGGCTTCGACGTGCTCAAGGACGTGCCCAAGACCCTGGTGTTCCGCCTCTGCCAGTACCGCAACAGCCTGGCCGGCGAGGTGATTCCGCAGCGGGTCATCGACCGTCCGCCGTCGGCCGAACTGGCCCCTGATCAGAAGGACGAAGATTCGCTGGCGCCCTATCCGGTGCTCGACGAGATCCTGCGCCTGTACGTCGAGGAGGACCTCTCGGCCGACGCCATCGTCGCCCGCGGCTTCGCCGCCGATACCGTGCGCAAGATCCTGCGCCTGGTCGATCTCAACGAGTACAAGCGCCGCCAGGCCGCGGTCGGCCCGCGCATCACCCAGCGCGGCTTCGGCCGCGACCGCCGCTACCCGATCACCTCGGGCTGGCGCCTGGGCGAGTGAGCGCGCCGCCCTGGCGCGGTGCTAGTCGTGCGGGTCGGCGTGGACCAGCACCTCGGCGCGCGGGAACTCGGCGCGGATCGCCAGCTCGACGGCCTCGCAGAGGGCGTGGGCTTCCTGGAGGCTGAGCTGGCCCGGCAGGTCCAGATGCAGCTGGACGAACCAGCGGGTGCCGGACATCCGCGTGCGCAGGTCGTGGGCGCCGAGCACGCCCGGCACGTCGAGGGCCAGCAGCCGCATGCGCTCGCTGGTTTCCAGCGGCAGTTCCTGGTCCATCAGCACCGCCGCCGATTCGCGGACGATGGTCAGGGCGTTCCAGAAGATGTACAGGGCAATGGCCATGCCGAACAGCGCATCGGCGCTGCGCCAGCCCCAGGCGGCCAGCAGCAGGGCGGCGAGGATGCTGGCGTTGAGCAGCAGGTCGGAGGCGTAGTGCAGCGAATCGGCGCGGATCGCCGTCGATCCTGTGGTGCGCACCACATGGCGCTGGAACATCAGCAGCAGGCCCGTCAGGGCCAGTGACAGCAGCATCACCGCCACGCCGATGCCGGTGGCCTCGATGTCCTGCGGCGCCTGCAGGCGCTCGAAGCCGCGCCAGCCGACCAGCAGGGCGCTGAGAGCGATGAACAGCGCCTGGCCGAGGCCGGCCAGCGCCTCGGCCTTGCCGTGGCCGTAGCGGTGGTTCTCGTCGGCCGGTTGCAGCGCGTAGTGCACGGCGATCAGGTTGATCAGCGAGGCGGCGCCGTCCAGCAGCGAGTCGGTGAGGCCGGCGAGCAGGCTGACCGAGCCGCTCAGCCACCAGGCGAAGGCCTTGGCGGCCACCAGGATCAGCGCGGTGCTCAGGGCGGCGACCGAGGCCAGGCGCATCAGGCGGCCGTGTTCGCGGCTCGGGTTCATGGCGGGCTCCTCAGGCGGCCGGACGCAGGCCGTAGGCGGCCAGTTGCTCGATGCCGCCGGCCTGCTGGATCAGCCGCGGATCGTCCAGTGGCAGATCGCGGGCCAGCTGTTCCTGCAGGATGGCATGTAGCTGCGCGCGGTCGATGCGCCCGTCGGCGCCGATGGCGTCGCGCAGGCGCTCGGGGGCCACCGAGTAGCGGCCTTCGGGCAGATAGATGGCGCCGGTGGCGAAGTCGATGGCGAAGGCGATCAGCCCCGGCACCACATAGAACAGGATGCCGACGGCGTTGAGGGCGGCGACCGCCGGGTCGATCTGGCCGTTGAGCTGGCCGCGGCGCTCCGGGTAGAACAGGGTGCCGCAGCCGGCCAGCTGGGCGAGCAGGCTGCTGGCCAGCAGGGCGGCGAGGATTCGCGAGGGACTACGCATGCATCGTTTCCTTGACATGAACGCTACTGACAACCGACCACGGCGACGGCGCACAGTTGCAGGTGCGTGACGCCGGGCGGCATCCGGGGGCGCAGTGTACGCGGCCCGCGACGGCTGCCGGAAGCCGGCGGCGGCGCGGCTATAATCGCCGCCCTTGCCGTCTGCCGTAACGAGAACTCATGAGCCTGTCCACCGCCCTGCCCATCGATGCCGCCCTGCCTGCGCTGCGCGCCGCCCTGGCCGAGCGCCACGAGGCGGTGCTGGAGGCGCCGCCCGGCGCCGGCAAGACCACCCGCGTGCCGCTGGCGCTGCTCGACGAGCCGTGGCTGGCCGGGCAGCGCATCGTCATGCTCGAACCGCGCCGGCTGGCCGCGCGCGCCGCCGCCGAGCGTCTGGCCAGCGAGCTGGGCGAGCGGGTCGGCGAGACTGTCGGCTATCGCATCCGCCTGGACAGCCGGGTGGGGCCGAACACGCGCATCGAGGTTGTCACCGAGGGCATCCTCGCCCGTCGCCTGCAGGACGACCCGGGCCTGGAGGGTGTCGGCCTGGTGATCTTCGACGAGTATCACGAGCGCAGCCTGGACGCCGACCTGGCCCTGGCGCTGACCCTCAGCGGCCGCGAGCTGCTGCGCGAGGGGCCGCCGCTCAAGGTGCTGCCGATGTCGGCGACCCTCGACGGCGAGCGTCTGGCCGCACTGCTCGGCGATGCCCCGCTGGTGCGCAGCGAAGGGCGCATGTACCCGGTGGACATCCACTGGGGCCGCGCCGCCCAGCCCGGCGAGGCGCTGGAGCCGCGGGTGGTGCAGACCGTGCTGCAGGCGCTGGCCGAACAGGGCGGCAGCCTGCTGGTGTTCCTCCCCGGTCAGGCGGAGATCCGCCGCGTGCAGGCGGCGCTGGAGGAGACGTTGGCCAATCGCGCCGACATCCTGCTCTGCCCGCTGCACGGCGAGCTGGAGCTGGCCGCCCAGCGCGCTGCCATCGAACCGGCGCCGGCCGGGCAGCGCAAGGTGGTGCTGGCCACCAACATCGCCGAGACCAGCCTGACCATCGACGGCGTGCGCGTGGTGATCGACGCCGGCCTGGAGCGGGTGCCGCGCTTCGACCCGGCCAGCGGCATGACCCGCCTGGACACCCAGCGCATCTCCCGTGCCTCGGCCACCCAGCGCGCCGGGCGCGCCGGCCGCCTGGAGCCGGGGGTGTGCTACCGCCTGTGGTCGCAGACCCAGCACGAGCAACTGGCCGCCCACAGCAGCGCCGAGATACTCCAGGCCGATCTGACCGGCCTGGCCCTGCAGCTGGCGCGCTGGGGTGTTGACGACGCCGGCGAGCTGGTCTGGCTCGACGCGCCGCCGGCCGCCGTGCTGGCCCAGGCCCGCGAGCTGCTGCAGCGCCTCGGCGCGCTGGAGCCGCGCGGCAAGGGCTGGGCGCTGACCGCCCACGGCCAGGCGATGGCCACGCTGCCGGCCTATCCGCGCCTGGCGCACCTGCTGCTGCGCGGGCAGAGCCTCGGCCTCGGCGCGCTGGCCGCCGATCTCGCCGCGCTGCTCTCCGAGCGCGACATCCTGCGCGGCGCCGGCGCCGACCTGCACAGTCGTCTGGCCCTGCTGTCCGGCGAGGCGCGCGGCCCGCGCGGCGCCCAGGGCGGCGTGCAGCGCGCCCGCCAGCTGGCCCGCCAGTTCCGCAATCTGTTGCCGAAAGGGGTCGAGCAGCCGGTCGCCGATCCCGAGCATCCGCGCTGGCTGGGCTGCCTGCTGGCCTTCGCCTATCCCGACCGCATCGCCCGCCAGCGCCGTGCAGGCGGTGCCGACTACCGCCTGGCCAACGGTCGCGCCGCGCAGTTCGGCGAACCCGATGCGCTGATGAAGCACGAGTGGCTGGTGGTCGCCGACCTCGGCAGCCGCCAGGGCCAGCGCGAGGAGCGCATCTACCTGGCCGCCGACCTCGACCCGGCGCTGTTCGACGGCCCGCTGGCCGAGCAGGTGCGCGATGTGGAGCTGCTCGACTGGGACGAGCGCGAGGGCGTGCTGCGCGCCGAGCGCCAGCGCCGGGTCGGCGAGCTGGTGCTGTCCAGCGAGGCGCTGGCCGGGCTGGACGAGGCGGCGCGCGGCCGCGCGCTGGCCGCGCTGGTGCGGCGCAAGGGCCTGGAACTGCTGCCGTGGACGCCCGAGCTGCGCCAGTGGCAGGCGCGCATCGCCCTGCTGCGTCGTCTCGACCTGGCGGAAAAGGGCGCCAGCGAATGGCCGGACGTCGGCGACGCGGCGCTGCTCGCCAGCCTGGAAGACTGGCTGCTGCCGTATCTGGGCCGGGTCAGCCGGCTCAGCCACTTCGCCGCGCTGGACCTTCCCGCGATCCTCCAGGGCCTGCTGCCCTGGCCGCTGCCGCAGCGCCTCGACGAGCTGGCGCCGAAGACCCTGGAAGTGCCGTCCGGATCGAGGATCCGTCTCGACTACGGCGAGGAGCCGCCGGTGCTGGCGGTGCGCCTGCAGGAGCTGTTCGGCCTGGCCGCCACGCCGCGCATCGCCGGCGGGCGCCTGGGCGTCAAGCTGCACCTGTTGTCGCCGGCGCAGCGCCCGGTGCAGGTGACCCAGGACCTGGCCAGTTTCTGGGCCAACACCTATGCCGAGGTTAAGAAGGACCTCAAGGGGCGCTACCCCAAACACTACTGGCCGGACGACCCGCTGATCGCCGAGCCCACCGCGCGGGCCAAGCCGCGCAAGCCGAGCTGAGGCGCTGTGGCGGAGATCGGTAGGGCGCCCGCTGAGCGATTACCTGCCAGGCAGGCCGGGCCCACTTTGCCGGTAGAAAATCGCTGCGCGAGTTTTCTACCCTACGCCCGCCTGCGGCGCTGCACTGCAGGACGTGCGGTGCTGCCTGCGGCTTCCTACAATGGCCACCTCTTTTTCTGCCTTGAGGCCCACGGCCATGGACCTACTGCCCGCATCCCTCTCCCTGCTGGATGCCTGCATCCTGATCGCCACCGCCGGCTTCACCTCGCTGCTTACCGGCGCCATGGGCATCGGCGGCGGGGTGCTGCTGCTGGCGATCATGGCCGGCATCGTGCCGGCCGCCGCGCTGATTCCGGTGCACGGACTGGTGCAGCTCGGTTCCAACGGCAACCGCGCGCTGATGACCCGCCGGCACATCGACTGGGGGCTGCTCAAGCGCTTCGCCCTCGGCGCGCTGGCCGGCGCGCTGCTCGCCTCGCTGATCGTGGTGCAGCTACCGCTGCAGTGGATCCAGTTTAGCGTCGCCGCCTTCATCCTCTATCTAGTCTGGGGGCCGAAGCCGGCGCAGCGCAGCCTGGGCGGCGCCGGGCAGGTGCTGGCCGGCGGCTTCACCACCCTGGTGTCGATGTTCGTCGGCGCTACCGGGCCGCTGGTGGCCGGCTTCATCCACCGCCACGACATGGACAAGCTGGCCACCACCGCCACCTTCGCCGGCTGCATGAGCGTCCAGCACCTGCTGAAGATGAGCGTGTTCACCGCCGTCGGCTTCGCCTTCTGGGACTGGCTGCCGCTGGTGGCGGCAATGATCCTCGCCGGTACCCTGGGCAACTGGCTGGGTCTCAAGCTGCTCGACCGCATGCCGGCGGCGCAGTTCAAGCGGGTGTTCCGCTGGGTGGTGACCCTGCTGGCGCTGCGCCTGCTCTGGCAGGCCGCCGGGTTCTGAGTGCGCCGGGCCGGCTATGCTGGAGGGCGACACCTTCTGCGGAGAACGGCCATGACCCAGCCCCGAGTCGCCCAGCGCAGCCCCTGCGCGGTGGAAGTGGAAGCCGGACGCGAATACTGGTGGTGCCGGTGCGGGCTGAGCCGCAGCCAGCCGTTCTGCGACGGCTCCCATCGCGGCACGCCCTTCACCCCGCTGCGCTACCGCCCGCTGCGCAGCGAAACCCTGTACTTCTGCGCCTGCAAGCACACCGCCACGCCACCGCTGTGTGACGGCGCTCACAAGCTTGTGTAGGCTCGCAGGGAAAAAGCCGGAGACAGCCGATGCGCCGGGTGATTCGCAAGGTATTCGTCAGCAAGGTGTTCGAACGCAAGGTGGTGCTGGTCACCGGCGCCTGCGCGGGGATCGGCCGGGCGCTGGCCCAGCGCTTCGCCCAGGCCGGAGCGCGGCTGGTGCTGCTGGATCTCGACCAGGCGGCGCTGGACAGCCTCGCCCAGCACCTGCGCGACCACCACAACGTCGAGGTGCTGGCGCTGCGCTGCGATGTGGCCGAGGCCGCCGTGGTGGAAGCGGCGGTGGCGCTGGCGGTGGAACAGTTCGGCGGCATCGACCTGCTGATCAACAACGCCGGGATCACCCATCGCAGCCGCTTCGCCGACACCGATCTGGCGGTGTTCCAGCGCATCATGCAGGTCAACTACTTCGGCGCCCTGCACTGCACCCGTGCGGCCCTGCCGAGCCTGCTGGCGCGGCGCGGGCAGATCGTGGTGCTCAGCTCGCTGTCGGGCTTCGCGCCGATGCTCGACCGCAGCGCCTACAACGCCAGCAAGCACGCCCTGCACGGGCTGTTCGAGACCCTGCGCCTGGAGCTGGCCGGCAGCGGCGTCAACGTCATGCTGGTATGCCCCGGTTTCACCGCCACCGACATCCGCAAGAAGGCGCTGGTCGGCGACGGCTCGGTGACGGCGCAGCCGATCCCCTTCGTCGGCAAGGTCAACGCTCCCCAGGACACCGCCGAGGCCATCTACCGCGCCGCCGTGCGCCGCAAGCGCCTGCTGATCCACTCCAACGTCAACTGGCTGGCCCGTCTGCTGGCGCGCCTGTCGCCGCGGCTGTTCGAGCGCTGGCTGGTGCCGCGCCTGTCAGGTGTGGTGAGGCGCTGACTCAGCGGCGAGGCAGCACTTTGTTGCGTGGCAGGTATGAATTGGCACCTCGCCCCGAGCGAGCGTCATCGATCAGCTCCGAAAGCTTCGAGAGGAACTCCGGAGAGGCTCCGCCACTGGGGGGCTCCTTGATGAGGGCGAACTCGCAGAGGCTGGCGAGGATTTGCCCGTAGGTGCTGATGAAGTTTGAAAGGTTGCCGGTGCTGATGTCGGTGGGAAAAAACTTGTCCAGAGTGAGCTGGTTCTCATCGGGCCTGGAGATCGATACGCCGGTCCAGCCTTTCAGACGTGCAAAGGTAAAAAGCCACTGCTCCAGATCGCGCTGCGATAGTGCTTCCGGTTGCTGGGACTCGACGAGCAGTTTCCCGAAAGTCGAGCGCCAAGACTGTATTTCCTGCCCCCCCTCCAGGCTGAAGGGGGCATGAATGTCCCGGTTCTTCGGGAATATGCGGTTGTATATCGCTTGTGGATTATGGAATTCCACGTTCAGCACTTTCTCTGTGTTTCCGAGAAGCTCTCTGAACTCTTCGTAGTGAAACCGATACTCTTGCCAGCGCGCCTGTCTGGCCGCTGTTGCGGACTGCATGGCCGTGAATCGTGCGGCTTGCCAGGCGGCGATTGCCGCCGTTGCCGTCGCGATGGCAGAAAGCACCGAGAAAGCGCCATCTATCTTTATTTCCCAGAAATTGCTGCTGGGAACGAGGTTCGCCCAGATGACGCCGGCCAGAAACAGCAGGGTGCAAATGGTCAGGGTGTAAAAGTCCTTTTTCATGTTCTGTCCGAACCGATGGGGTGTGCCCCTAGAGTTTCATGTCGGACGCCACGTGGGCGCCGGGACGTGCATGACGGTCAGCGGGCGCGCTGCCTGCCGAGCCACTCCAGCACCCCTCGCCCGGCGCGGCGGCCGCTGGCGAAGCAGGCGGTGAGCAGGTAGCCGCCGGTCGGCGCTTCCCAGTCGAGCATCTCGCCGGCGCAGAACACGCCGGGCAGGGCGGCGAGCATCAGGCGCGCGTCCAGCGCCTCGAAGGGCACGCCGCCGGCGCTGCTGATCGCCTCGTCCAGCGGCCGGGGGCGCACCAGCTCCAGCGGCAGGGCCTTGATCGCCGCAGCCAGGCGCGGCAGGTCCTGCCAGGTGGCCGCATCGGTCAGCTCGCGCAGCAGGCCGGCGCGCACCCCGTCGATGCCGATGCCGGCCAGATGGCGGGCCATGGAGCGCGAGCCGCGCGGCTTGTTCAGCGCCGCCAGCACCTGCTCGCGGGTACGGTTGGGCAACAGGTCGAGATGGATCAGCGCGCCACCGTCCTGGGCGATGCGCTCGCGGATCGGCGCCGACAGCGCGTAGATCAGGCTGCCTTCCACGCCTTGCGCCGTGACCACGAACTCGCCCTGGCGGGCGGGCAGCCCGTCGATGGCGATAGCCACCGGCTTGACCGGCGCGCCGGCGAACTTTTGCGCGAAGAACGGACTCCAGCCGGCCACCTCGAAACCGCAGTTGCTCGGCGCCAGCGGCGCCACGGCGATGCCGCGCGCTGCCAGCAGCGGCACCCAGGCACCGTCCGAGCCGAGCCGCGCCCAGCTGCCGCCGCCCAGGGCCAGCACGCAGGCGTCGGCCTGCAGCGCCTGCTCGCCGTCGACGCCTGCCAGGCGCAGGCTGCCATCGGCGTTCCAGCCCAGCCAGCGGGTGCGGGTGTGCAGGACAACGCCCTGCTCGCGCAGGCGCTTGAGCCAGGCGCGCAGCAGTGGCGCGGCCTTCATGTCGGCGGGGAACACCCGCCCGGAGCTGCCGACGAAGGTGTCGATGCCCAGTCCGTGGATCCAGGCGCGCAGGGCGTCGGCGTCGAAGTCGTCGAGCAGGGCGCCGATCTCGGCGGCGCGTGCGCCGTAGCGGGCGACGAACGGCGCCTTGGGCTCGGCGTGGGTGATGTTCATCCCGCCGACCCCGGCGAGCAGGAACTTGCGCCCCAGTGAGGGCATGGCATCGAACAGCTCGACGCGCGCCCCGCCGGCGGCGAGGACTTCGGCGGCCATCAGGCCGGCCGGGCCGCCGCCGACGACGGCGACCAGCGGGCGGGGGGACGGGGTGGACATGGCGGCGACCGGGCAACAAGACAGGGGGCGGCATTCTAGGCGGCGCGGGCGGCAGCGTCGAGGCACCGCCTAGAGCGAGCCGGAAGCTCGGCGGCGTGCATCGGGAGCCCGCGCATGCCGGAGCGCGGTTCGAGCCGGGTTGACGCGCGCGGCCCCGGCGGGCAGCGGGCGCCGCGATCTAGGCGGGCATCACCCGGTTGCGGCCCTGGCGTTTGGCCTGGTACAGCGCGCGGTCGGCGCGGGCCAAGGCGCTGGCCGGGCCTTCGCCCTCGCGCAGCAGGGTGCTGCCGATGCTCAGGCTCAGCCGCAGCTCGGCCTGTTCGGTGCGCACCGGACTGTCGGCCATGTTGTGCCGCACCCGTTCGGCGATGCGCGCCAATTCCTCGGCGTTGTTGACCCGGGCAAGGACCACGAACTCCTCGCCGCCGATGCGCGCCACCAGATCGCTCGGTCGCAGACTGGCGCCGAGACGCCGCGCCGCTTCCCACAGCGCCTGGTCGCCGCAGGCGTGGCCGTGGCTGTCGTTGACCGCCTTGAAGTGGTCGATATCGCAGATCAGCAGGCCCAGCTGCAGGCCCTTGGCCTTCACCGCCGCCTGCTCGCGCGGCAGCAGGTGGTCGAGGCCGGCGCGGTTCCACACCTGGGTCAGCGGGTCGAGCATGGCCTTGCGCTGGGCGCGGGTCAGCGCCTGGCGCAGTTCCTCGGCCTGGCGCGACATGGCGTTGATCTTCAGGTAGCCCATGGCCAGGTAGGCGAAGTCGCGCAGGCGGGCGCGCTCGGTCTCGCTGAGGGTGCGCGGGTGATGGAAGTCGAGCAGGCAGAAGGTACCGATCGGCTGGTCGCCGTCGTCGCACAGCGGCTGGCCGGCGTAGAAGCGCAGGTAGGGCGGGCCGGTGACGATGGGATTGTCGCAGAAGCAGGGATGCAGGCGGGCGTCCTCGACCACCAGCATCTCCTCGCGCTCGATGGCGTGACTGCAGAAGGAGATCTGCCGCGGCGTTTCGCTCAGCTCCAGACCGTTGCGCGCCTTGAACCACTGGCGGTCGTGGTCGATCAGGCTGATCAGCACCGCCGAGACGCCGAAGGATTCGCGGGCCAGGCGCACCAGGGTGTCCAGGTGCGGGTCGGCCGGCGTGTCGAGGACCTCCAGGCTGTCCAGGGCGTTCTGGCGGCGAATTTCGTCGATGGGCGGGCGACCGGACATGCACAGCTCCTGGGCAGGGGGAGAACCGTTGGGCGATCAGTGGCGGGGAAACCAGGCGTCCTGCCGGTTCAGGCGCCAGAAGAACGCGCCCAGCGTCACGCTACGTACAAGCATAAAGCAAAGAAATGTGAACCACAGCGCAGTATTGTGCCGGTCGTGCAGGGCAGCGGCGAGCGGCAGGCAGAGCAGCAGGGCCAGCAGCATGGCATCGCGCATTTCCCGTGCGCGGGTGGCGCCGATGAACAGGCCGTCGAGCAGGTAGCTCCATACCGCCACCGGCGGCAGCAGGGCGAGGAACGGCAGGTGGCGATAGGCGATGGCGCGCACCTCGGCGATGTCGGTCTGCAGGTCGATGAAGACCCGCCCGCCGAGCAGGAAGAACGCCGCGAAGCCCAGGCTGGCCAGCAGCGACCAGCCGGCGCTCACCCACAGCGCGCGGCGCAGGGCGAGGCGGTCGCGGGCGCCGATGGCATGTCCGCACAGCGCCTCCACCGCATGCGCCAGGCCGTCGAGGGCGTGGGCGGCGAGCAGCAGGCCGTTGAGCAGCAGGGCGTTGGCCGCCACCGTGGCGTCGCCGAGGCGCGCGCCCTGTACGGTGATGGCGAGGAACACCGTCTGCAGCGCCAGGGTGCGCAGGAAGATGTCGCGGTTCACCGTCAGCAGCCCCCGCCAGGCGCCCCAACGGCGCAGCGCCGGCCAGGCGGCGCGGCCGGGGTGTTCGGCGAGCCGGCGCAGCGCCAGCCACAGGCCGAGCAGTGCGCCGCTCCACTCGGCGCACACCGAGGCCCAGGCAGCGCCGGCCACGCCCCAGCCGAGGCCGAGCACTAGCCACAGATCCAGCGCCACGTTCAGCAGGTTGGCTGTGAGCAGCATGGCCAGCGGCGCGCGGGCGTTCTGCGCGCCGAGCAGCCAGCCGATCAGCGCATAGCTGGCCAGCGCCGCCGGCAGGCCGAGCAGGCGGATCTGCAGGTAGTCGCGGGCCAGGGCGTCCAGCTCGGCGCCCGGCTGCATCAGCCCGAGCAGCGCCGGCAGCAGCGGCATCGCCAGCAGGCTGCAGAGCAGCGCGATCAGCACGGCCAGCAGCAGCCCCTGGGCCAGCAGGGCGCGCAGCGCGCCGCCGTCGCCGCGTCCGCAGGCCTGCGCGGCGAAGCCGGTGGCGCCCATGCGCAGGAAGCCGAAGGTCCACACCAGCAGGCTGTACAGGCTGCCGCCCACCGCGACGGCGCCGAGCTGGTGGGCGTGGGGCAGGTGACCGATCACCGCGCTGTCGACCAGTGCCACCAGCGGCACCGACAGGTTGGAGAGGATCATCGGTCCGGCCAGCGCCCAGACCCGCCGCTGGGTCGGCGCATGGCGCCAGGCGTCGCGGCCGTCGCGCAGCAGGGCGCTCATTGCGGTGGTTCCGGTCGGGGGGCGTATGGGGTGGCGGGCATGGCAACTTCCAGGGCGGGGCGCTCGTCGTCCGGCCGGCACGCAGCGTCGGCGCGGGAGCCGTGCCATGGCGGCGGGCGCCCGGACAGGGCGAGGTCTGTGGCGGCGCAGGGCGCGCGCAGTGTAGCGGCGACCGGCCGGGAAGTCACAGCGCCTCAGCCGCGGCGGATCAGCCAGACTCCGGCGACGATCAGCGCCAGTCCGGCGAGCTTGCCGGGGGTGATCGAGGACTGGTTGAAGCCGGCCCAGCCGAAGTGGTCGAGCAGCAGCGCGGCGCTCAGCTGTCCGGCCAGCACCAGCGACATGAACAGCAGCGCGCCGATGCGCGGTCCGGCGAAGGCGGCGCTGGCGACGAACAGCACGCCGAGCAGGCCGCCGGTCCAGTGCCACCAGCTCAGCCCGCGAAAGCCGGCAAGGCCGCCGGGCAGCTCGCGCTGATAGAGGACGATGGCCAGCAGCGCCAGGCTGCCGACCATGAAGGAAATCAGCGAGGCGACCAGCACGCTGTCCATGTGTCGCGCCAGCTGGCCATTGACTCCGGTCTGCAGCGGCATCATCGCGCCGGAGATCAGGGGCAGGGCCAGCAGCAACCAGCTGGGCAGGGACATGGGCGGACTCCGTGAAAGGCTCGGGTGGGCAGGATAACCCCGCGCGGTCGCGGCGCTCAGCGGCGGCGCGGCGGGTACTGGTCGAGGATCTTCGCCACCGTGGCACGGATCGCCGCGCTGCGCTCGGCCGGTGTGCCGGGCGTGGCGGGCAGCACCTGCGCGGCGCTGCCGCGCCAGACCAGGTGGCCTGCGCTGTCGCGCAGGTCGAGCTGCAGGGTGCCGACGCGGTAGTCGAGGGTGCGTACCTCGCTGTAGGGCATGCCGCCCCAGTAGCCGCCCCAGTAGGGCCCGGCGAAGCCGCCGTAGTGGCTGACCACCTGCTGCTGGCGCTGCTCGACGATCAGCCAGGCCTGCACCTGCAGGTCGGCCGGGGCGCCTGCCGCCGCGCTGCGCAGGCCGCGGCGCTCCAGCTGCTCGGCGACCGCCTCGCGCACGCGCTGGGCGGTGAGGTCGCTGGCCAGGCGCGGGTCGTCCGGCCGGTACTGCAGCGCCGGTTCGGCCCAGCGCCAGGTGCGCAGGGTGGCGAAGTCGCGCTGGGGGTCGTAGTCGCTGTCGACTCTCGGCGTCTGGCAGGCGCCGAGCAGCAGCAGGGTGGCGAGCAGACAGCAGCGCAGCAGCATGGCCGGTTCTCCCGAGGCGGGGCCGGCATGCCATCGCAGGCGTGCCGGCGATCTTCGAAGCTTTCAGTGTGACGCGCTGCCGGCGCCGGTCAAGGGCGCGGCCGGCACAGCCAGTGCAGGTAGCGGCCGAGGCCGGCGAAGGCCGGGTGGCGGCGGTGGGCCAGTTCCATCTCCAGCAGGTCGGTCAGTTCGGCGCGGCCCTGGAACTCGGCGGGCATGTAGTCGTGGAACACCCGCACGCCGCTTTGCGCTTCCACGGCGAACCAGTCGTCGAGCTGCAGCGCCAGCTCGCGCGGGTCGAGCGGGCGCTGCGGGGTGAGGCTCTGCCCCTCGCCGGCGAAGCGTTCGCGGCGCAGCTTGCGGAAGTGGCCCTTGAGCAGGTTGCGGTAGATCAGCGCGTCGCGGTTGTAGAAGGCCAGCGACAGCCAGCCGCCCGGCGCGGTGAGCTGGTGCAGCACCGGGAGGATCGCCGGCGGCTCGGCCAGCCATTCCAGCACCGCGTGGCAGAGCACCAGGTCGAAGGGCGCGGCGAATTCGCCGAGCAGCGCCTGCCAGGGCGCCTGGACGAAGGTGGCGTCGAGCCCGGCTGCGGCGAAGCGCGCGCGGGCGCCGTCGAGCATCGGCGCGGCCGGCTCGGCGAGGGTCACGCTGTGGCCCTGCTGCGCCAGCCACAGGCTCATGTGGCCGAGGCCGGCGCCGACGTCGAGGACCCGCAGCGGGCGCTCGGGCAGCGCCTCCTTGAGGTCGGCCTGCAGCACGGCGAGGCGGATGGCGCCCTTGGCGCCGCCGTAGATCTTTTCGGCGAAGCGGCTGGCCAGGGCGTCGAAGTGGCGGTCTTCTTGCGGGGTGTGCGAGGTCATTGCAGGTAGCGCCGTTCGGTATCGGCCAGCTTGGCGCGCACCACGGCGTCCAGGTCCAGGCCCAGTTCGCTGCACAGCAGCAGGAGATAGAGCACCACGTCGCCGATTTCCTCGCCGGCGTGGGCGAGCTGCTGCGGCGCCAGGGCGCGGGATTCGTCCTCGCCCAGCCACTGGAAGATTTCCACCAGCTCGGCCATTTCCACGCTGGCGGCCATCGTCAGGTTCTTCGGGCTGTGGAAGCGCCGCCAGTCGTTGTGGTCGCGGATCGCGTGCAGGCGGCGGGTCAGTTCGTCGATGTTCATGGCGGCTCCTAGGGGCGGCA
Source organism: Pseudomonas guangdongensis (assembly GCF_900105885.1). Taxonomy (NCBI): domain Bacteria; kingdom Pseudomonadati; phylum Pseudomonadota; class Gammaproteobacteria; order Pseudomonadales; family Pseudomonadaceae; genus Geopseudomonas; species Geopseudomonas guangdongensis. The sequence goes on from NZ_LT629780.1 coordinate 1,950,671, forward strand.
TAGCTTCGGGTTTCGGCGCGGCGCCGGCAAGCCCGCTCAGGCGCGCGGCGGGCCGGCCAGGCCGTGGAGGATCGGGCAGTCGGGACGGGCGTCGCCCTGGCAGTGCTCGACCAGCTCGCGCAGGCTGTCGCGCAGCCCGGCCAGTTCGGCGATGCGCCGCTCCAGAGCGTCGATATGCTGCAGGGCGAGTGCCTTGACGTCGGCGCTGGCCCGCTCGCGGTCGTCCCACAGCGCCAGCAGGCGACCGGTTTCCTCCAGGGAGAAGCCCAGGTCGCGGGCGCGGCGGATGAAGGCCAGGCGCTGCAGGTCGGCCTCGGCGTAATGCCGGTAGCCGTTGGCGCCGCGCGCCGCCGGGCGCAGCAGGCCGATCTGCTCGTAGTGGCGGAGCATCTTGGCGCTCAGCCCGCTGCGCCGGGCGGCCTGACCGATGTTCATCGCTCCGCACCGGCACCGGCACCGGCGTCGAACGACGGGCGCCAGCGCTTGAGCAGCAGGGCGTTGCCGACCACGCTGACGCTGGACAGCGCCATGGCGGCGCCGGCGAGCATCGGGTCGAGCAAGCCGAAGGCGGCCAGCGGCAGGCCGATCAGGTTGTAGACGAAGGCCCAGAACAGGTTCTGGCGGATCTTCGCGTAGGTGCGCCTGCCGATCTCCAGGGCCGCCGGCACCAGGCGCGGGTCGCCGCGCATCAGGGTGATGCCGGCGGCGTGCATAGCCACGTCGGTGCCGCCGCCCATGGCGATGCCGACGTCGGCGGCGGCCAGCGCCGGGGCGTCGTTGATGCCGTCGCCGACCATCGCCACCACATGACCGCCGGCCTTGAGGCGGGCCACTTCGGCGGCCTTGTCGGCCGGCAGCACCTCGGCGTGCACCGTGTCGATGCCCAGTTGCGCGGCCACGGCGGTGGCGCTGCCGCGGTTGTCACCGCTGATCAGGTGGGTGCGCAGGTGCCGTGCGTGCAGCGCCGCGATGGCGTCGCGGGCGCCGGGCTTGAGGGTGTCGCCGAAGGCCAGCAGGCCCAGCAAGCGCGGCGCCGGGGCGCTTTCCAGCAGCCAGGACAGGGTGCGCCCCTCGGCCTCCCAGGTACGCGCCCGCTCCTCCAGCGCGCCGGCGGCCAGTCCGGCCTCGTCGAGCAGACGGCGGCTGCCGAGCTGCAGGCGCTGACCGTCCAGTTCGCCCTCGATGCCGCGCCCGGGCAGGGCGCGCAGCGCGGCGGCTTCGGCGGGGACGAGGCCGCGCTCGGCGCAGGCCTGCAGCACGGCGCGGGCCAGCGGGTGCTCGCTGCCGCGCTGCAGGGCGCCGGCCAGATGCAGCAGGCGCGCCTCGTCGCCATCGACGGCGCTCAGGTGGGCGATGCGCGGCTGGCCGGAGGTGAGGGTGCCGGTCTTGTCGAAGGCCAGGGTATCGACCTTGTGGGCGACTTCCAGGGCTTCGGCGTCCTTGATCAGGATGCCGTGGCGCGCGGCGACCCCGGTGCCGGCCATGATCGCGGTGGGGGTGGCCAGGCCGAGGGCGCAGGGGCAGGCGATCACCAGCACGCTGACCGCGTTGAGCAGCGCTGTTTCCAGACCGGCGCCGGCCAGCAGCCAGCCGCCCAGGGTGAGCAGGGCGATCAGCAGCACGGCCGGGACGAACACCCGGCTGACCCGGTCGACCAGCTTCTGGATCGGCGCCTTGGCGGCCTGGGCGTCCTCGACCAGTCGGATGATCCGCGCCAGCACGCTCTCGGCGCCGAGGGCGGTGGCACGCACCAGCAGACGCCCGTCGCCGTTGATCGCCCCGCCGGTGACGCGGTCGCCGGGCGCCTTGGCCACCGGCAGGCTCTCGCCGGTGATCAGCGCCTCGTCGGCCTGGCTCTGGCCCTCGACCACTTCGCCGTCGGCCGGAAAACGCTCGCCGGGCAGCACCGCCAGCAGGTCGCCGGGGCGCAGCGCGGCGACCGCCACCTCCTCCTCGACGCCGTCCCGCCAGCGCCGCGCGCGTTGCGGGCGCAGCGCTTCCAGAGCGCGGATCGCCGCGCTGGTCTGGCGCTTGGCGCGGCTTTCCAGATACTTGCCGAGCAGCACCAGGGCGATCACCACGGCGGCGGCCTCGAAGTACAGGTGCGGCATGGCGCCGGGCGGCGCCTGCCACCACAGGTAGAGGCTCAGGCCGAAGCCGGCGCTGGTGCCCAGCGCCACCAGCAGGTCCATGTTGCCGCTGCCGGCGCGCAGCGCCTGCCAGCCGGCGCGGTAGAAGCGCGCGCCGAGCACGCACTGCACCGGCGCGGCGAGGGCGAACTGCAGCCAGGCCGGCAGCATGGCATGCAGGCCGAACCAGTCGGCGAACATTGGCACGGTCAGCGGCAGGGCCAGCAGCAGGGCAAGGGCGACCTGCCAGCGCTCGCGGCGCAGGCGGCGCTCGGCGCCGTCGTCGTCCGCCCCGTGCTCGTCCAGCGCTCGGGCGGCGTAGCCGGCCTTGACCACCGCGGCCAGCAGCGCCTGCGGGTCGACGCCGGCGAGCACCACCAGCCGCGCCCGCTCGCTGGCCAGGTTGACGGCGACCTCCAGCACGCCGGGCACCCTGGCCAGGGCGCGTTCGATGCGTCCGGCGCAACTGGCGCAGGTCATCCCCTCGATCTGTAGTTCCAGGCTCTGGCGCGGCACGTCGTAGCCGGCCCGCTCGATGGCCGCCAGCAGCGCCGGCAGGGTGTCGGCGGGCGCTTCGACGTGGGCCTTCTCGCTGGCCAGGTTGACGCTGACCGCCTGCACGCCGGGTACTTTGGCCAGGGCGCGCTCGACGCGCCCGGCGCAGCTGGCGCAGGTCATGCCGCCGACCGGCAGGTCGAACGACGGGAGGGAAGGCGGCGAACTGCTCATCGGGCGTGCTCCGGTAACGCGGGTCGGGTGGCCGAGGATCGGCCTTGCCACGAGGATAAGGTCAAGCGGGCTTGACCTTATCCTCGTGGCAAGGCGAAAACTGGCCCTTCACCATCCAACGGAGCAAACGGCTATGCAAGTCTTCAAGGTTCAGGGCATGTCCTGCGGTCACTGCGTGCGGGCGGTCAGCGCCGCGCTGCTGGCGCTGGACGCCGACGCGCAGGTGGACGTCGATCTGGCCGGCGGCGAGGTGCGCGTCGAGTCGCGGCTGAGCGCCGAGCAGGTGCTGGCGGCGCTGCGCGAGGAGGGCTACGAGGCGCAGCCGGCCTGAACGGGGGTCAGCGGCGGCCGGCGCGCAGCAGCCGGCCTAGCTGCTCCTCCAGGCGGCGGTGCAGTTCGCGCTCGATCTGCGGCAGGTAGTCGGCGACCACCTCGCGGACGATCTGCTGCGCGGCGGCCTGCAGTTCGCGCTCGATGCGCGCCAGCGGCTCGGCGGCGGGCGCCACACTGATTTCGGCTTCGGCTTCGGCTTCGGCTTCGGCTTCGGCTTCGGCTTCGGCTTCGGCTTCGGCTTCGGCTTCGGCTTCGGCTTCGGCTTCGGCTTCGGCTTCGGCTTCGGCTTCGGCTTCGGCTCCGGCTTCGGCTTCGGCTTCGGCTTCGGGCGCGATCAGTGGTGCGGGGTGCGGCGTCAGGCGCGCTGCCGGTACGGGCGGCGGGGTGTCGAGCACCTCGCACAGCGTCGGCACTTCCAGTTCGGGCGGCGCTGATGGCTCGGGGGCGACGATCCGTTCGCGCAGCAGGGGAATCGGGGCGGGTTCGACGATGTCTTCCAGCACCGGGGGTTCGGTGCCGAGGGGCGAGACGGACATGGAGGGCTCGTGACTTACAGGTGCAGGTGTTGCGGAGCATAGCCGCGCTGGCGGTAGAAGCGGTAACTGTCGCGCAGCGCCTGACGGGTCTGCGGCTCCTGGTTGACCACCTCGGCGATCCGCGCGAAGCGTTCGAAGAACGCCGGCACGCGGCTGTCGAGGTTGATCAGCAGGTCTTGGACGCCGCCGGCGTCGCCGCCCCAGGCCAGCAGCAGCGGGGCGTCCGGACCGGCCTCGGCGCGCTGGTGGGGGACGAAGCTGGCGGCGGCGAACGACCACAGCCGTTCGTCGAGCGCGGCGCATTGCTGCGCGTCGCGGCAGTTCAGGTAGACCCTGTGCCCGGCGCGCCAGGCCTTGGCCGCCAGGCGGCAGGCGTAGGTCAGGCGTGCGGCTTCGTCGGCGTCGGACAGGATGTAGAAGTCGATGCGTTTCATCGGGGCGTGCCGGCCGGCGCGCAGGCCGGCCGGCGGCGGCTCACTGGCAGCGGTCGAGCAGGTACTGGGTGAGCAGCGGCACCGGGCGGCCGGTGGCGCCCTTGTCCTTGCCGCCGCTGACCCAGGCGGTGCCGGCGATATCCAGGTGCGCCCAGTGGAACTTCTTGGCGAAGCGCGACAGGAAGCAGGCGGCGGTGATGGTGCCGGCCTTCGGCCCGCCGATGTTGGCGATGTCGGCGAACGGGCTGTCCAGCTGCTCCTGGTACTCGTCGAACAGCGGCAGCTGCCAGGCGCGGTCGGCGGCCGTCTCGCCGGCCTTGAGCACCTGGCGGATCAGGCCGTCGTGGTTGCCCATCAGGCCGGAGGTGTGGCTGCCGAGGGCGACGATGCAGGCGCCGGTCAGGGTGGCTATATCGATCACCGCCTGCGGCTTGTAGCGCTCGGCGTAGGTCAGGGTGTCGCACAGCACCAGGCGGCCTTCGGCGTCGGTGTTGAGGATCTCCACGGTCTGCCCGCTCATGGTGGTGACGATGTCGCCGGGGCGGGTGGCGCCGCCGCTGGGCATGTTCTCGGCGCAGGCCAGCAGGCCCACCACGTTGATCGGCAGGCCCAGCTCGACCAGGGCGCGGAAGGTGCCGAGCACGCTGGCGGCGCCGCACATGTCGTACTTCATCTCGTCCATGCCCAGGCCCGGCTTGAGGCTGATGCCGCCGGTGTCGAAGGTGATGCCCTTGCCGACCAGCACGAAGGGCGCGTCGTCCTTCTTGCCGCCCTTGTAGTCGAGGACGATCAGCCGCGGCGGCTGCTCGCTGCCCTGGGCGACGGCGAGGAAGGCGCCCATGCCCAGCTCCTTGAGCTTCTTCTCGTCGAGGACTTCCACCTTGAGGGCCTTGTTGCCCTTGGCCAGCGCCTTGGCCTCGTCGGCCAGGAAGCTCGGGTGGCAGAGGTTCGGCGGCAGGTTGCCCAGATCGCGGGCGAAGGCCATGCCGCTGGCGATGGCCTGGGCGTGGGCGGCGCCGCGCTCGCAGGCCAGCAGGTCGGTGTCCTCGGCCAGCAGGGTGATCCTGGTCAGCGCCGGGGCCTCGGCCTTGTCGCCCTTGAAGCGGTCGAACACGTAGCCGCCGTCGGCCAGCACTTCCACCAGCAGGCGCGCCTTGGCGTAGGCGTCGCGGCCCTTGACCATCAGCTCGCCGAGGGTCAGCGCGGCGTCGCTGCCGCCCAGGGTCTTGAGCACGGCCAGCGCGGCGGCCGCCACCTTGCGGTAGCTGCGCTCGGACAGTTCGCGCTCCTTGCCGCAGCCGACCAGCAGGATGCGCTCGGCCTTGACGCCCGCCAGGCCCTGCAGCAGCAGGGTCTGGCCGGGCTTGCCGGCCAGGTCGCCGCGCTTGAGCAGGGCACTCAGCGTGCCTTCGCTGGCGGCGTCGAGGGCGCGGGCGGCGGCGCCCAGCTTGCGGCCTTCGCCGATGGCGACGACCAGGGTGGCGGTTTTCAGGGTTTCCGGACGAGCGCTCTTGACGAGGAATTGCATGGAGGGGGTCCCCAAGACAAACAGGCGGTATTGCAGGATAATGCCGGCCTGTTTATCCCGGGCGCAATGCCGCAGGCCGACGCAAAGTGCCGGCTAGTTTGAGCGTTGCGCACCATGCCGACAACCCTGGAGTCATCCGGTCTTGATTGTCTTCCGTTACCTGTCCCGCGAAGTGCTGGTGACCCTCAGTGCGGTGAGCGCCGTGCTGCTGGTGATCATCATGAGCGGTCGCTTCATCAAGTATCTGGCCCAGGCCGCCCAGGGGCTGCTCGATCCGGGCGTGCTGCTGATGATCATGGGCTTCCGCATGCCCGGCTTCCTGCAGCTGATCCTGCCGCTGGGGCTGTTCCTCGGCATCCTGCTGGCCTACGGGCGGCTGTACCTCGAGTCCGAGATGAGCGTGCTGAGCGCCGCCGGGATGAGCCCGCAGCGCCTGCTGGCCTACACCCTGGCGCCGGCGCTGCTGGTGGCGCTGCTGGTGGCTTGGCTGAGCCTGCTCCTCGCGCCTCAGGGTGTTGCGCGCGTCGAGCAGATCCTCAACAGCCAGGAGGCGTTGACCGAGTTCGATACCCTGGTGCCCGGGCGCTTCCAGTCGATGCGCGGCGGCACCCGGGTGACCTACACCGAACGCCTGTCGGAGGACCGCAGCGAGCTGGGCGGGGTGTTCATCTCCGAGCAGCAGCTGGCCAGCGACGGCAAGGAGCCGCGAGCCATCGCCCTGCTGGTGGCCGAGAAGGGCCGCCAGGAAATCCAGGCCGACGGCAGCCGTTACCTGATCCTCGAAAACGGCTACCGCTACGACGGCAACCCCGGCGAGGCCGACTACCGCGCGATCCAGTACGACCGCTACGGTGTGCTGCTGCCCAAGCCCGAAGTCGGCGCCGAGGTCGGCGAGCGCGAGGCGCTGCCCACGGCGGCGCTGCTCGACAGCGACGACCTGCGCCACCGGGCCGAGTTGCAGTGGCGGCTGTCGATTCCGCTGCTGGTGTTCGTGGTCACCGTGCTGGCGGTGCCGCTGGCCCGGGTCAATCCGCGTCAGGGCCGTTTCCTCAAGCTGCTGCCGGCGATCCTCCTGTACATGGCCTACCTGGCCCTGCTGATCGCCATGCGCGGCCAGCTGGAGAAGGGCCGGCTGCCGCCGGCGCTCGGCCTGTGGTGGGTTCACGGGCTGTTTCTGGCCATCGGCCTGGTGCTGCTCTACTGGGAACCGCTGCGCCTGAAGTGGGCGGCGCGGCGTGTCGGCAAGGAGGCGCTCCATGGCCCGGCTTGATCGTTACATCGGCACCAGCGTGTTCTTCGGCATCCTCGCGGTGCTGGGGATCATCGTCGGGCTGGCCCTGCTGTTCGCCTTCGTCGACGAGCTGGGCGACCTGTCCGCCGCCTACGGCGTCGCCGAGGCGGCCACCTACGTGCTGCTCAGCGCGCCGCGGCGGGTCTACGAACTGCTGCCGATGGCGGCGCTGATCGGCTGCCTGGTCGGCCTCGGCAGCCTGGCCAGCAGCAGCGAACTGACCGTGATGCGCGCCGCCGGGGTGTCGCTGGGACGCATCGTCTGGGCGGTGATGAAGCCGATGCTGGTGCTGGTGCTGGCCGGCGTGCTGATCGGCGAGTATGTCGCGCCCTGGTCGGAGAACCTGGCGCAGAGCGGCCGCTCCCTGGCCCAGGGCGGCGGCGAGGCGCAGAGTTCCAAGCGTGGCCTGTGGCATCGCCAGGGCGAGGAGTTCATCCACGTCAACTCGGTGCAGCCGGGCGGCGTGCTCTACGGGGTGACCCGCTACCGCTTCGACGCCGAGCGCCGCCTGCTCAGCGCCAGCTTCGCCCGGCGCGCGCGCTACCAGGACGACCACTGGCGTCTGGAAGACGTCGCCACCACCCGTTTCCACGCCGAGCGCAGCGAGGTGCTGAAGGCCGCCAGCGAGCGCTGGGAGGTGCAGCTCAGCCCGCAACTGCTCGGCACCGTGGTGCAGGAGCCCGACGCGCTGTCGCTGACCGGGCTGTGGAGTTACGCCCACTACCTGGCCGAGCAAGGCCTGAACAACGGTCGCTACTGGCTGGCGTTCTGGACCAAGGCACTGCAGCCACTGGTCACCGCGGCGCTGGTGCTGATGGCGATCTCCTTCATCTTCGGCCCGCTGCGTTCGGTGACCCTGGGGCAGCGGATCTTCACCGGCGTGCTGGTCGGTTTCGTGTTCCGCATCGCCCAGGACCTGCTCGGCCCGTCGAGCCTGGTGTTCGGCTTCTCGCCGCTGCTCGCCGTGCTGGTGCCGGCGGGCATCTGCGCCCTGGCCGGGGTCTGGCTGCTGCGCCGCGCCGGCTGACGGCGCCTGTCACACCCGCAAACGACGAGGCCGGCAATCTGCCGGCCTCGTCGCATCTGGCGTCTGTCAGTTCTTCTTGCGCTTGGGCAACTGCACCACCACGCTTTCCGAGTAGCGGTCGTGCCAGGTCAGCCTGTCCTTGTCCCAGAGCATCCACAGGAAGCCCAGGCCGCCGAACAGCCAGGAACCGATGGCGATGAAGAAGCGCAGCAGCGCCTGCCACAGGTCGATGGCGGTGCCGTCGCGGTTCTGGATGCGCACGCCCCACACCTGCATGCCGAGGGTCTGGCCGTTGTAGGTCCAGAACTTGGCGAAGAAGGCGAACAGGCAGACCAGCAGCAGGCTGGCCAGCAGCGGGTCGCGATCCAGCGCGCCGCTGTCGGCCAGCGCCTGCAGCTGCTCGCTGCCGTAGATCAGGCGCAGCACGCCCTGCTGGTAGAGCAGGGTGACCACCATCAGCAGCGCCATGCACAGCAGGAAGTCGTAGAACATGGCCGCCAGGCGACGGGTCAGGCCGGCTTTGGGGAAGTCGCCCTGCGGGCGCAGCGAATGTTTGGGCATGGCGGGCTCGCTTGCGAGGGTCACGAAAGGGGAGGCCGGGAGGATAGGCGGCAAGGCGGCGCTTGCCTAGCGCGGCAGCGCTGTCCGCAGGCGCTGCACTGGCTTGCAGCGGCTGCGGTGGCGCGGGTCTGACCGTCCGGCGCGGCTGGCCGGCGGTCAGGCAGCGCACCGACGTGGCCGGGCGCTGCGCGGGACGCGGATCAGCGCTCCAGGTACTGCAGCTTGTCCTTCACGCCGTCCCACTCCTCGGCATCGGCGAGGGCGTCCTTCTTCTCGGTGATGTTCGGCCAGACTTCGGCCAGATCGCGGTTCAGCTCGATGAACTCCTGCTGATCCTCGGGTACCTCGTCCTCCGAGAAGATCGCCTGGGCCGGGCACTCGGGCTCGCACAGGGCGCAGTCGATGCATTCATCGGGATGAATGACCAGAAAGTTCGGGCCTTCGTAGAAGCAGTCCACCGGGCAGACTTCCACGCAGTCGGTGTACTTGCACTTGATGCAGTTGTCGGTAACGACGAAGGTCATGTTCTTTTATCTCCTCAGACGGCAGGCGCCAGCCATGGCATGGCGCGCGGGATTCTAGCAGCTTGGCATTTGCTTGGTTATATCTGCATTTTCCATGCATATATCAGATCCAACGCCTGGCGCGGGGTCAGTGCGTCGGGGTCGATGCGCTCGATCTGCTCGAGCAGCGGGTGCGGCTGGCTGGCGAACAGGTCGGCCTGCAGCGGTGCCGGCGCCTGGCCCGGTCGCGCGGGTGCGGCGCTGCCATCGTGGGGCAGGCTGGTTTCCTCCAGCCGGCGCAGGTGCTCGCGGGCGCGCTGGATCACCGCATCCGGCACGCCCGCGAGCTGGGCGACGGCCAGGCCGTAGCTCTGGCTGGCCGGCCCCGGCAGCACGTGGTGGAGGAACACGATGCGCTCGTGGTGCTCGGCGGCGTTGAGGTGGACGTTGGCGACCACCGGCTCGCTGTCGGGCAGCACGGTCAGCTCGAAGTAGTGGGTGGCGAACAGGGTGAAGGCGCGCAGCCGCGCCAGGTGCTCGGCCGCCGCCCAGGCCAGCGACAGGCCGTCGAAGGTGCTGGTGCCGCGGCCCACCTCGTCCATCAGCACCAGGCTGCGCTCGCTGGCGTTGTGCAGGATGCTGGCGGTCTCGCTCATCTCCACCATGAAGGTCGAGCGCCCGCCGGCCAGGTCGTCGCTGGAGCCGATGCGGGTGAAGATGCGGTCCACCGCCGACAGCTCGCAGGCCCGTGCCGGCACGTAGCTGCCGATATGGGCGAGCAGCACGATCAGCGCGGTCTGGCGCATGTAGGTGGATTTACCGCCCATGTTCGGCCCTGTGATGATCAGCATGCGGGTGCTGTCGTCGAGGCTCACGTCGTTGGCGACGAAGGGCGTGCTGAGCACCTGCTCGACCACCGGGTGGCGGCCCTGCTCGATGCGCAGGCAGGGCTGGTCGACGAAGCGCGGGCAGTTGAAGTCCAGGTTCAGCGCCCGCTCGGCCAGGTTGCCCAGCACGTCCAGCTCGGCCAGCGCGGCGGCGGTGTCCTGCAGCGGCGCCAGGTGCTCGATCAGTTGCTCGATCAGTTGCTCGTAGAGCAGCTTCTCGCGCGCCAGGGCGCGGCTCTTGGCCGACAGCGCCTTGTCCTCGAAGGCCTTGAGCTCGGGGGTGATGAAGCGCTCGGCGCCCTTGAGGGTCTGGCGGCGGATGTAGTCGGCCGGCGCCTGTGCGGCCTGCACCCGCGGCAGTTCGATGTAGTAGCCGTGGATGCGGTTGTAGCCGACCTTGAGGTTGGGCAGGCCGGTGCGGGTCTTCTCGCGGGTTTCCAGGTCCATCAGGTACTGGCCGGCGTTCTCGCTGAGCAGCTGCAGCTCGTCCAGCTCGGCGTCGTAGCCGCGCTTGATCACCCCGCCGTCGCGGATCACCGCCGGCGGGGTGTCGATGATCGCCCGTGCCAGCAGGTCGGCCAGCTCCGGGTAGGTGCGGATGCTGCCGGCCAGCTCCTGCAGGCGCGGCGCCTCCAGGGTGGCCAGGTGGTGCTGCAGCTCGGGCAGTGCGGCCAGCGCGTCGCGCAGGCGCGCCAGGTCGCGCGGCCGGGCGCTGCGCAGGCCGATGCGGGCGAGGATCCGCTCGACGTCGCCGATCTCCTTGAGGCGCGGCTGCAGGGGCTCGAAGCGGTAGTCGTCGAGCAGGCAGCCGATGGCCTGCTGGCGGCCCTCGATGATCCCGCGCTCGCGCAGCGGACGGTTCAGCCAGCGGCACAGCAGGCGGCTGCCCATGGCGGTCATGCAGCGGTCGACCACGCTCTGCAGGGTGTTGTCGCGCCCGCCGGCCAGGTTGGTGTCCAGCTCCAGGTTGCGCCGGCTGGCGGCGTCGAGGATCACCGCGTCGTCGAGGCTTTCGTGGCGCAGGCTGCGGATGTGCGGCAGGGCGCCGCGCTGGGTTTCGCGCGCATACAGCAGCAGGCAGCCGGCGGCGCCGATGGCCAGGGTCAGGTTCTGGCAGCCGAAGCCGTTGAGGTCCTGGGTGGCGAACTGCTGGCACAGCGCCTTGAAACCGGTGGCGCGGTCAAAGTCCCAGGGCGCGCGGCGCCGGGCGCCGGGGCGGCGCTCGGCGGGCAGGTCCTGCGGCCAGTCGTCGGGGATCAGCAGTTCGGCCGGATTGAGGCGTTCCAGCTCGGCCAGCAGCGACTCCCAGCCCTTGATCTCCTGCACGCTGAAGCGGCCGCTGGTGATGTCCAGCACGGCGAGGCCGAACAGCCGCTCGTCGCCGAGCAGGGCGGCCAGCAGGTTGTCGCGGCGCTCGTCGAGCAGCGCCTCGTCGCTGACCGTGCCGGGGGTGAGGATGCGCACCACCTGGCGCTCGACCGGCCCCTTGCTGGTGGCCGGATCGCCGATCTGTTCGCAGATCGCCACCGACTCGCCCAGCCTGACCAGCTTGGCGAGGTAGCCTTCGGCGGAGTGGAAGGGAATCCCGGCCATCGGGATCGGCTGGCCGGCCGACTGGCCGCGGGCGGTCAGGGTGATGTCCAGCAGCTTGGCGGCCTTCTGCGCGTCGGCGTAGAACAGCTCGTAGAAGTCGCCCATGCGGTAGAACAGCAACTGGTCGGGATGCTGCTGCTTGATTTTCAGGTACTGCTGCATCATCGGCGTGTGGGCCGAGAAATCGTGCTGGCTCATGAATGTCCGGCTTCAGGTCGCAAAAGTGGCTAGTGTACGGTATCGCCCGGACGGGCTTAACCCAGGAGACGAGCAATGGATTCGACGACCCGGCTGGCCGGGCAACTGGGCGAGGCGCTGCGTGCGCGGGGCTGGCAGGTGACGAGTGCCGAGTCCTGCACCGGCGGCGGCATCGCCGAGGCGATCACCCGCATCGCCGGCAGCTCGGTCTGGTTCGAGGCCGGCTACGTGACCTACTCCAACCGCCAGAAGAGCCTGCAGCTGGGGGTGCCCGAAGCGCTGTTCGCCGAGGTCGGCGCGGTCAGCCGCGAGGTGGTCGAGGCCATGGCCCGCGGCGCCGCGCAGCGCAGCGGCGCGCGCCTTGCGGTGGCGGTCAGCGGCATCGCCGGTCCCGGCGGCGGCAGCCCCGACAAGCCGGTCGGCACCGTCTGGCTGGCCTGGCTGGACGGCGAGGCCTGTTACAGTGAGCGCTGCTGCTTCGCCGGCGACCGCCAGGCGGTGCGCGTGCAGAGCGTCGAGCGGGCCCTGCGCGGACTGCTGCGACTGGCGGTCGGGGAAAATCCCCGGCAGGGGTAGGCGCTCTGTCGACCCTGTGGAATAATACTGGCTACTTATACAGCTTAATCGGCGGCATGCCCGCCCGGTACGAGAGGATTTCAATGGACGAGAACAAGAAACGCGCCCTGGCTGCGGCTCTGGGGCAGATCGAGCGTCAGTTCGGCAAGGGTGCGGTGATGCGCATGGGCGACCACGAGCGCCAGGCGGTTCCGGCCATTTCCACCGGCTCGCTGGGCCTGGACATCGCCCTTGGCATCGGCGGCCTGCCCAAGGGCCGTATCGTCGAGATCTATGGTCCGGAGTCCTCGGGCAAGACCACCCTGACCCTGTCGGTGATCGCCGAGGCGCAGAAACTGGGCGCCACCTGCGCCTTCGTCGACGCCGAGCACGCGCTGGATCCGGACTACGCCGCCAAGCTGGGGGTCAACGTCGACGACCTGCTGGTCTCGCAGCCGGACACCGGCGAGCAGGCCCTGGAAATCACCGACATGCTGGTGCGTTCCAACGCGGTGGACGTGATCATCGTCGACTCGGTGGCGGCACTGGTGCCCAAGGCCGAGATCGAGGGCGAGATGGGCGACATGCACGTCGGCCTGCAGGCGCGCCTGATGTCCCAGGCGTTGCGCAAGATCACCGGCAACATCAAGAACGCCAACTGCCTGGTGATCTTCATCAACCAGATCCGCATGAAGATCGGGGTGATGTTCGGCAACCCGGAAACCACCACCGGCGGCAATGCGCTGAAGTTCTATTCCTCGGTGCGCCTGGACATCCGCCGCATCGGCGCGGTCAAGGACGGCGACGAGATCATCGGCAGCGAAACCCGGGTCAAGGTAGTGAAGAACAAGATGGCCCCGCCGTTCCGCCAGGCCGAGTTCCAGATCCTCTACGGCAAGGGCATCTACCGCAACGGCGAGATCATCGACCTCGGCGTGCAGCTCGGGCTGATCGAGAAGTCCGGCGCCTGGTACAGCTACCAGGGCAACAAGATCGGCCAGGGCAAGGCCAACGCCGCGCGCTTCCTGGAGGAGAACCCGGAGATCCGCGATACCATCGACGGAGCGATCCGCGCCCAGCTGCTCAGCCAGCCGGGCAACTCCAAGCTGGCCGCGGCGGCCAGCGAGGAAGAGGCGGACCTGGAAGCGGATCTCTAAGCGCCGATGGCCGTCGTGCTCGACAACCCGGCCGCGGTACGCCGGGTGGCGATGGATCTGCTGGCCCGCCGCGAACACGGACGGGTCGAGCTGGCCCGCAAGCTGCGCCGGCGCGGTGCCAGCGCCGAGCTGATCGAAGCGGCGCTGGATCGCCTCTGCGAGGAAGGCCTGCTCAGCGATGCGCGCTTTCTCGAAGCCTTCGTCCACAGCCGCGCCCGCGCCGGCTACGGGCCGCTGCGGATCCGCGAGGAGCTCAACCAGCGCGGCCTGCCGCGCGCCGAGGTGGAGCGGGCGCTGGCGGCCAGCGAGGTGGACTGGGCCGCCAGCCTGCGCGAGCTGTGGCAGCGGCGCTTCGCCAGCCTGCCGGGCGATCAGCGCGAGCGGGCGCGGCAGATGCGCTTCCTGCTCTATCGCGGCTTCGCCGGCGATGCGGTGAGCCGCCTGCTGCGCGGTCTTCCCGACGACTGAAGGCTCGGGCGGCGAAGCCCAAAGCAAAACGCCCCGGCTGGTGACAGCCGGGGCGTTTTGCATGGAGGCCGCGGCTCAGTGGCCGTTGGCTTCGCGCTGCCAGTTCTGCGGCAGGTTGATGAAGTCGATCAGCTCGCGCAGGCGGCCCTGGTCGCGACCGTTGAAGTGGAAGGTCAGCCGGGTCAGGTGGCAGAACTCCGGCTCGTCGCTTTCCAGCTCGCAGTAGGGCTTCTGCACGAAGCCGCCGCTCAGGCACAGGTCGCCGAAGCCCTCGTGCAGGGCGTGCAGCGCATGGGCGTTGAGGGCGTGGTTCATGCGGATGGCGAAGATTTCCTTCAGCCAGCGGCTGGAGTGGTAGTTGCGGTAGAAATGGGTGATCTCCACCACCGCCTCCTCGGCGCTGTTGACCAGCCGGAGCAGGCGCATGTCGCTGGGCAGGATGTAGCCGTTCTCCTCCAGCTGTTCGCGCATGAAGTGCAGGGCGTCCTTCCAGTAGCGGCCTTCGGCGACGTCGACCAGCACCACCGGAACGATCGGGCTCTTGCCGGTCTGGATCAGGGTCAGCACCTCCAGCGCCTCGTCGAGGGTGCCGAAGCCGCCGGGGAACAGCACCAGGGCGTCGGCTTCCTTGACGAAGAACAGCTTGCGCAGGAAGAAGAAGTGGAACGACAGCAGGTTGCCGGTGCCGTGGACCACGTCGTTGGCGCGCTGCTCGAAGGGCAGGGTGATGTTCAGCCCCAGGCTGTGTTCGAGGCCGGCGCCCTCGTGGGCGGCGGCCATGATGCCGGCGCCGGCGCCGGTCACCGTCATCAGCTCGTGGTGGGCCAGCAACTGGCCCAGGTCGCGGGCCAGCAGGTACAGCGGATGGTCGGGCTGGGTGCGCGCCGAGCCGAACACCGTGACCTTGCGGCGGCGCTTGAACTGCTCGAGCATGCTGAAGGCGTTTTCCATCTCGCGCAGGGTCTGCAGCATGATCTTGGCGTCCCAGCGGTTGCGGTCGGCCTGGGCCATGCGCACCACGGTCATCAGCATCTCGCGGTACAGCGCCTGGTTGGGGCTGCCCGGCGGCACGCTGATGGCGACCAGCTTGTCGAGCTCGTCGCCCAGGTCGATGCCGGTGGTCTGGTAGTGCCTGGACAGATAGTCGTCTGTTTCATAAGGCATGGTGTGACTCCTTGTTATGGCGTCGCTCAGAGTGCGATCTGCTCACCCGGCTCCGGGATGTTGGCAGTCCACTGCAGGCGATCGTGCAGTGCCTGTTGCAGCACTTTCATTTTTTCCACTTCCCCGTGAACCAAATATAGCTCCGGGCGATGATCGAAATGCTTTACCCAGTCGAGCAGCTGCGACTGTCCGGCGTGCGCGGAGAAACCGCCCAGGGTGTGGACCTGGGCCTTGACCGCGACGCGCTGGCGCAGCACCCGCACGGTCGGCGCGCCGTCGACGATGGCGCGGCCCAGGGTGCCGCGGGCCTGGAAGCCGGGGAACACGATGTGGCACTCCTTGCGCCACAGGTTGTGCTTGAGGTGGTGGACGATGCGCCCGCCGTTGCACATGCCGCTGCCAGCGATGATGATCGCGCCGCTCTCGATGCGGTTGATCGCCATCGAGTCTTCCGGTTCCGGCGTGCAGCGCAGGATCGGCAGCCAGTCCTCGATGCGGCTGACGCCGTTCTGGCGCAGCAGCTCGCGATCCTTGGGGTCGAAATGCTCGTGGAAGCGCTGGTAGATGGCGTTGGCCTTGATGGCCATCGGGCTGTCGAGGAATACCGCCTGCTGGGGCAGGCGGCCCTGCTGGTAGAACTGGCCGAGGTAGAACAGCAGGTCCTGGGTGCGGCCGACCGAGAAGGCCGGAATCAGCACGTTGCCGCCGTCGCGCTGGGCCTGGGCGAGGATCTCGGCCAGCTCGTCGAGGGTGTCCGGGGTGCAGCGGTGGTCGCGGTCGCCGTAGGTCGACTCCATCAGCACCACGTCGGCCTCGCTCAGTGGCGTGGGATCGCGCATCAGCGGCGAGCAGGTGTTGCCCAGGTCGCCGGAGAACACCAGGCGGCGGGTC
Source organism: Pseudomonas guangdongensis (assembly GCF_900105885.1). NCBI lineage: Bacteria > Pseudomonadati > Pseudomonadota > Gammaproteobacteria > Pseudomonadales > Pseudomonadaceae > Geopseudomonas > Geopseudomonas guangdongensis. Next base: position 1,966,655 of record NZ_LT629780.1, read on the forward strand.
AGGTTGTGGTCGTGGACTTCCATCTCGACGATCGCCGAGCCGAGGATGTGTCCGGCGTCGTGGAAGGTCACGGTGACGCCGCGCGCCACCTCCATCGGCTCGCCGTACTCCACCGCGCGGCGCAGGCCGAGCGCCCGTTCGGCGTCGACGGCGGTGTACAGCGGCTTGACCGCCGGCTTGCCGAGGCGCGCGCGCCAGCGGCTTTCCCATTCGGCGTCCTTTTCCTGGATATGCGCGGCGTCCATCAGCATCAGTTCGAGTAGCTCGCAGGTCGCCGAAGTGGCGAAGATCGGCCCGCGATAGCCCTTGGCGGCCAGGCGCGGCAGCAGGCCGCTGTGGTCGATGTGGGCATGGGACAGCACCACCGCATCCAGGCTCAGCGGGTCGAAGGCGAAGGCTTCGCTGTTGTGTGCCTCGTCCTCGCGGCGACCCTGGCGCATGCCGCACTCCAGAAGCACCTTGGTGCCGTCGCGGGTTTCGATCAGGTAGCAGGACCCGGTCACCTGCTGGATGGCACCGATGAAGGTCAGAAGGGCCATACGATCAACTCCTTGTTCCGAAGGGGACGACTTCCCGCGCGGCCGGTCGGGCGCTGATGCAGGTCAGTGTCCGGGGGCGTCTCTGTCCTAGACTACCCCTAACCCCGCTTTGGAGTCTTGCCCGATGAGTCAGCTGTTGCCCTGTGCCGAAGAACTGCAGGCCCATGCCGCCGCCTGTCCCGCCTTTGCCGAGTGGCGCGCCGGATACGGCCCGCTGCAGCACGATGCACCGACCCAGGCTGCGGTATTCCGCCTCTCCCACCAGCTGGTGCAGGCCGGTCGGCAGGCGGATCTGGACAGCGTCTACCGCCTGCTGCACGGCCTCGACCGGCTGACCTGCGCCGGCCTCTGGCTGGTGGCGCACATGACCTACGCCCAACGCGTGCACCTGGACGGCCGGCCGTTGGCCGCCGAGGACTTCAAGGCGCGCCCGGAGGGGCATACCGGCGGGGCGCTGAACATGGTCCCGGCCTACGCCGGCTACCTGGCGCTCAACGCGCTGACCGGACAGACCCGCGCCTGGACCATGGGCCAGGGCCATTGTGTGGCGGCCATCGAGGCGCTCAACGTGCTGACCGACAACCTGCACCCCGAGCAGGCCGCGCGCTACGGCCGCGACGAGACCGGCCTGAGCCGGCTGGTCGCCGACTTCTACAGCTACGCCCAGTCCGCCGACGGCCTGCCGGGCGTGCCGCTGGGCAGCCACGTCAACCCGCACACCGCCGGCGGCATTGCCGAGGGCGGCTACCTGGGCTTCGCCGAACTGCAGTACGCCCACCAGCCGCTGCCCGGCGAGACCCTGGTGGCCTTCCTCTCCGACGGCGCCGCCGAGGAGCAGCGCGGCAGCGACTGGATGCCGCGCTGGTGGCGCGCCGAGGATTGCGGCGTAGCCCTGCCGGTGATGATCGCCAACGGCCGGCGCATCGAGCAGCGCACCGAACTGGGTACCCGCGAGGGGCTCAGCGGCTTCGTCGAGCACCTGCGCCGCTGCGGCTTCGACCCGATCCGCTTCGACGGCCGCGATCCGGCCGCCTTCGTCTGCGCCCTGCACGAGATGGAGCAGCGGCTGGCGCATCGCCTCGACGAGAAGGCCCGCGGCATCCTCGACTACCCGCTGCCGATGCCCTACGCCATCGCCGAGACCGTCAAGGGCTTCGGCTTCCACGGCGCCGGCGCCAACGCCGCCCACAACCTGCCGCTGCCGGGCAACCCGCACCGCGACGCCGAGGCGCGCCGGCTGTTCAACGCCAGCGCCGGCGCCCTGTGGGTGGAGCCGCAGGCGCTGGAGCGCGCCCTGGCCGCGTTCGCCGCGCAGCGCGACGGCCGTCCCCGCGAGCGCGACCACGCCCTGGCGCGGCGCGAGCCGCCGGCGCCGCAGCTCCCCGAGCTGCAGTTCCACGACCAGGCCTGTTCGCCGATGAGCGCCATCGACCGCTTCTTCGTCGATCTGGTGGCGGCCAACCCGCAGTTGCGCCCGCGGGTCGGCAACCCCGACGAGCTGGCCAGCAACCGCCTGAGCGGCGTGCTGGAAGTGCTGCGCCACCGGGTCTGCGACCCGGAGAGCGAACTGGAGTCGGTGCATGGCGCGGTGATCACCGCGCTCAACGAGGAAGCGGTGGTTTCCGCCTGTCTGGCCAACCAGGGCGGGCTGAACCTGGTGGCCAGCTACGAGGCGTTCTGCGTGAAGATGCTCGGCGCGGTGCGCCAGACGCTGATCTTCGCCCGCCAGCAGCAGGAGGTAGGCCGCCCGGCCGGCTGGCTGGGCTGGCCGTTGGTGGCCACCTCGCACACCTGGGAGAACGGCAAGAACCAGCAGTCGCACCAGGACACCACCTTCTGCGAGGCGCTGCTCGGCGAGATGAGCGACACGGTGCGCGTGCTGTTCCCCGCCGACCACAACAGCACCCTGGCGCTGCTGCCGCAGATCTACCGCGCGCGCGGCCAGCTGGCCTGTCTGGTGGTGCCCAAGCGCGAGCGTCCCTGCGTGTTCGATGCCGAGCAGGCCCGCCAGCTGGCCCGCGACGGCGCCATCGTGGTGGCCGAGCGCGCCGGCAGCGAACCGCTGCTGCTGATCGCCAACGGTAGCTACCAACTGGCCGAGATGCAGCGCGCCGCGGCGCGTCTGGAGGCGGTCGGCTACGCCTACCGGCTGGTCTACCTGCAGGAGCCGGGGCGCTTCCGCGCGCCGCGCGACCTGCTCGAACAGCAGCAGCTGGCCGACGAGGCGCTGGTCGAGCGGCTGTTCCCCGCCGCCCTGCAGCGCCGCGTGCTGCTCACCCACATGCGCCCGGAAGTGGCCCGCGGCCATCTCTGGCCGATCCTCCCGGACGCCGCGCAGTGTGCCGCGCTGGGCTACCGCAACCGCGGCGGCACCTTCGACGAGGCGGGCATGCTGTTCGCCAACCGCGCCTGCTGGGCCAACGTGGTGGCCGCCTGCGCGCGGCTGATGGACGTGCCGCGCACCGCCCTGCTCAGCGCCGAGGAAGCCGCGGCGCTGGCCGGCAAGGGTGACCCGGCCGTGCTGCGCTGATTGCCGGCGCAGAGCAACAGGCCCGCCCGGGTTTTCCCTGGCGGGCCTGTTGCCGTTTTAGGTACTTGTTGCGCGATTACAACCCGCAGTCGGCGGCGACGAAGCGCTCGCGGGTCACCGGGCGTTCGCTCTGGTATTCGCTGAAGGCGTAGACCAGCTCGGCGCCGCGCTGCAGCAGCTGGCGGTAGCCGGGGTTGGCGCAGACGCTGGCGGCCAGTTGCTGGCGCACCGCGTCGGGGTTGCCGCGCATCTGCGCGGCATGGGCCGGGCGTACCGCGATGTGGTTGATCAGCCGGTGGCCGTCGACGCTGTAGCCGTTGTCGAGCAGGTCGGCGTTGATCGCCCGCGGCGTGCCGACGCTGCTCTGCCGGGCGACCTCGTTCAGTTGCCGGTTCAGCTCGTAGTCCTGCAGCGAGGCGGCGTGGGCGGAGCCGGCCAGCAGGGTGGCGAGCAGGGTGGCGAGGATGCGCATGGGGTGTCTCCTGGGAAGTCTGCGGGGTTCGACCGGGCGCCGGCGGCAGGGTTCGCCGCCGCAGAGGGCGTGTCGGGACCGTTGCCGATGATACGCGCCTCGTCGCCCGCTGCGGCTCTGCTAGACTGCCGCGCCCTGTCGATCCCGCCTTCCGGAGCCGTCCATGCGCCTGCCCTCGTTCGTTCCGTTCCCGCGCCGCGAGCCGCGCCGATGAGCAACAGTGTCGCCCGCCTGCGCGAGGAGCGCCTCGCCCGCAGCCTCAAACCCTTTGTCGCCCGCGGCTCGCGCATGCCGCGCTGCCTCGCCTGCCGGCTGGCGCAGAGCCACTGCATGTGCGCCTGGCGCCCGCAGGTGGCGGCGCGCAGCGGCGTGTGCCTGCTGATGCACGACATCGAGGCGCTCAAGCCGAGCAACACCGGCTGGCTGATCGCCGATGTGCTGGCCGACAACAGCGCCTTCGGCTGGTCGCGCATCGAGGTGGACGAGCGCCTGCTGGCGCTGCTCGACGATCCGCAATGGCAGCCCTATGTGGTGTTCCCGGCCGAGTACGCCGTGCCCGAACGGGTGGTGGAGCGGGTCGCGCCGCCGGCCGGCAAGCGCCCGTTGTTCATCCTGCTGGATGCGACCTGGACCGAGGCGCGCAAGATGTTCCGCAAGAGCCCCTATCTCGACCGCTTCCCGGTGCTCAGCCTGAGTCCCGAGCAGCACTCGCGCTACCGCCTGCGCCGTTCGACCCGCGGCGAGCACCTGTGTACCGCCGAGGTGGCCGCGCTGTGCCTGGAGCAGGCCGGCGACCAGGCCGCGGCCGAGGCACTGGACGCCTATCTGGACGTGTTCAGCGAGCGCTACCTGAGCTTCAAGCGCCACCTGCCGCTGGACGAGCAGAGCGAGGCGCACCGGCGCCTGCGACCGTTCATCGGCTGACGCCGGGCGGCGGGGCGTGGCTGGCGGGGCGGCGGCGCCGGGCTGCAGCGCGCCCCTTGCCAGGATGGGGGCGGAGGGTCTTTATTGTGGGTGCAGGTTTCCCTGTCGGATTCGACCTCTCCAGGAGCGCCACCATGAAGCAACTGCTACTTGCCGCCCTCTGTGCCCTGACCCTGGCCGGTTGCGCCAGCGATTACCTGATCGTCACCAACGACGGCAACGTGCTGACCAGCCATGGCAAGCCGATGCTGGACAAGGACACCGGCATGTTCGAGTTCGAGGACGAGGAGGGCCGCGTCCAGCAGATCCCGCAGTCGTCGGTGAAGTCGCTGATCGAGCGCTGAGGCGCCGTCCGCGCCGCGTGCCGTGCCGTGCCGTGCCGTGCCGCGGCGCCGGGTGGCCAGTGCCGCCGCCCGGCGTCTTCCCGCCGGGGACGTCCCCGGTTCGACAGGAGTCCCGTTCATGTCCCTGCTCACCGTTCCCCGCCGCTGCGCCCTGGCCGGCGCCCTGCTGTTGGGTGCTGCGCTGCCGGCCGCCGCCGGCCCGGCGCTCGACGCCGCCGCTTCCGATCCCGTGGCCCTCGGCTGGATGCAGGGCTTCCCGCCGCCGGACGACAAGCTGATCGGCCAGCCCGATGCCAACTATTTCAGTTTCCCCAAGCTGCGCTGGACGGTCTGCCACTTCCGCGAGCTGCTGCCCACCAAGCGGGTGTCCCGCGGCCTGGGCGCGCCACGCCCGTTGCCGTATGCCCTCGACGCCGGCATCGACGCGCTGCGCTTCACCCCGTTGGGCGGCGGCGCGCCGATGAGCTGGGCGGATGCGCTGGCGGCCAACTACACCGACGGCATCCTGGTCCTGCACAAGGGCCGGGTGGTCTACGAGCGCTACGCCGGCTGCCTCGACGAAGCGGGGGTGCATGGCGCCATGTCGGTCACCAAGTCGCTGACCGGGCTGCTGGCGGAGATCCTCGTCGCCGAGGGTCGGCTCGACGAGCAGGCGCAGGTCGCCAGTCTGATACCCGAACTGGCCGCCAGCGCCTTCGGCAACGCCACCGTGCAGCAGGTCATGGAGATGACCACCGGCATCGCCTACAGCGAGGACTACAGCGACCCCAACGCCGAGGTCTGGGCCTACAGCGCCGCCGCCAGCCCGCTGCCCAAACCGGCCGACTACCGCGGGCCGCGCACCTATTACCAGTACCTGGCCACCGTGCGTCCCGAGGGTCGTCACGGCGAGGCTTTCGCCTACAAGACGGTGAACACCGACGTGCTCGGCTGGATCGTTGCGCGCACCACCGGCCAGTCGCTGACCGACCTGCTGTCGGCGCGGATCTGGAGCCGGATCGGCGCCGAGCAGGACGCCTACTACACGGTGGACTCCATCGGCACGCCCTTCGCCGGCGGCGGCCTGAGCGCCGGGCTGCGCGACCTGGCGCGGGTCGGCCAGCTGATCCTCGACGGCGGGATGCTCGACGGCGAGCGGCTGTTTCCCGCCGCGGCCGTCGAGCGGATCCGCGCTGGCGGCGACCGGGCGGCCTTCGCCAGGGCCGGTTACCGGCAGATCCTCGGCGGCAGCTACCGCGGCATGTGGTGGGTGTTCCACAACCCCCACGGCGCCTTCGCGGCGCGCGGCGTGCATGGCCAGACGATCTATATCGACCCGCGCGCCGAGATGGTCGTCGTCCGCTTCGCCTCCCACCCGCAGGCCGCCAACGCCGCGAACGATCCGACCTCGCTGCCGGCCTATCAGGCGCTGGCCGAGTACCTGCTGGGCAAGCCGTGAGGCGTGCTCAGGCGGCGGCCGGTGCGCGGCGCGGCCACAGCTGGGCGACCAGCATGCCGGCGAGCATCAGCGCCGCGCCCAGGTAGCCGCGCGCCGGCAGGGATTCGTCGAGCAGCAGGGCGCCGGCGAGGGCGGCGAACACCGCTTCCAGGGAAAGGATGATCGCCGCGTGGGAGGCGATGGCGTGCTTCTGCGCCACCACCTGCAGGGTGAAGCCGATGCCCACCGCGATCACTCCGCCATAGAGGATCGCCGGCCCGGCGCGGAGGATCGCCGCGACGTCGATTTCCTCCAGCAGCACGGCGAGCAGCAGGCTCAGCAGTGCGCAGGTGAGGAACTGCAGGAAGGCGATGCGCAGCGGATCGTGGCGGCTGGCCAGCGCGCCGACCAGCAGCACATGCACGCCCCAGACCACCGCGCCGGCCAGTTGCAGCCAGTCGCCGGAGGCGATGCGGAAGTCCGCGCCGAGGCTCAGCAGCGCCATGCCCAGCACCGCCAGGCCGGCGCCCAGCCAGGTGCCGGTTCCGGCGCGCTGGCCAACCAGTAGGCCGAGCAGCGGCACCATGATCACGTAGAGACCGGTGATGAAGCCGGAGTTGGTCACGCTGGTGAACAGCAGGCCGACCTGCTGCAGGTTGATCCCGCAGGTCAGCACCAGGCCGAGCAGCGCGCCGCCGAGCAGCAGCGGCCGGTCCGGGGGCGGCAGCGGCGCCCGGCCGGCCGGGCGGTGGAGCAGCAGCGGCAGCAGCACCAGGGCACCGAGGGCGAAGCGCAGGCCGGTGTAGAGGAACGGGCCGATTTCCTCCATGCCCAGGCGCTGGGCGACGAAGGTGCTGCCCCAGATGGCGGCGGTCAGCAGCATCAGCAGATCGGCGCGCAGGCTCTGGCGTAACATGTTAACTCCTCGAAAAAAGGCAAAATTCTGCCGCAGCCAGTAAAATCGCGGAACTCCCGTGTGCAGGAGCTGTCGCCCGCCTGCAAGCCCCTGTGGAGCGGCCGGGTATTTTTCTTGACCGGTCGAGGGGCGCTCGGCATCCTGAGCGCCGTTTTCGCTCCCCCACGCCCGCCAGAACAACAACAGGACTTATCATGGCCGCCTACGAAATCCTGATCGCCGATGACCATCCGTTGTTCCGCAGCGCCCTGCAGCAGGCCTTGAGCATGGGCCTGGGGGCCGACGCGCATCTGGTGGAAGTGGCCAGCATCGCCGAACTGGAAGTGCGCCTGAACGAGAAGCGCGACTGGGACCTGGTTCTGCTCGATCTCAACATGCCCGGCGCCTACGGTTTTTCCGGCCTGGTCCTGCTGCGCGGCCAGTACCCGCAGATTCCGGTGGTGATGGTCTCGGCCCAGGAAGAGGCGGCGGTGGTGCAGCGCTCGCGCGAGTTCGGCGCCAGCGGCTTCATCCCCAAGTCCAGCCCGCTGGAAACCATCCAGGAAGCGGTGCGCGCTGTGCTCGACGGCGATGCCTGGTGGCCGCCGCAGCTGGAGGAGGCCGCCGCCCTGTCCGAAGAGGCGCGCGCCGCCAGCGAGGGGCTGGCCAGCCTCACCCCGCAGCAGTTCCGCGTGCTGACCATGGTCTGCGAAGGCCTGCTCAACAAGCAGATCGCCTACGAGCTGAGCGTCTCCGAGGCCACCGTCAAGGCCCACGTCACCGCCATCTTCCGCAAGCTCGGCGTGCGCACCCGCACCCAGGCGGCGCTGCTGCTGCAGCAGATGGAATCGATGCCCTCCTGATCCTTCGCCACCGTCGGCACGCCATGCCGGCCCGGCTGGCGGCCTTGCTCCCCCGGACGCTGCCCGATGACTTCCCCCTTCAAGGGCCGTACCGGCCTCAAACGCATCCTCAACGCCGCCGGCTATTCCCGCGACGGGCTGTGCGCGGCGTTTCGCGGCGAGGCGGCGTTCCGCCAGCTGGCGCTGCTCAACCTCGTGCTGGTGCCGCTGGCCTTCTTCCTCGACGTCAGTCGCGGCGAGCGCGCCCTGCTGGTCGCCGTGTGCCTGCTGGCGCTGATCGTCGAGCTGCTCAACTCAGCCATCGAGGCCACCGTCGACCGCATCTCCCTGGAGCGCCATCCGCTGTCGAAGAACGCCAAGGACATGGGCAGCGCCGCCCAGGCGGTGGCGCTGGGCATGATCGCCCTGGTCTGGGGCATCGTCCTGCTCGGCTGATTCAGGGGATGTCCGGCAGGACGATCTGGTCGCTGCGCGGCGCGCCGGCGGTGAAGCGGCGGCACAGCTCGACGAATTCGCGCATCGCGCTGCTCTGATACTTCTGCTTGTGCCAGATGAAGCTGAACTGGCGGCGCAGGTCCAGCTCCGGGGTTTCCACCGCCACCAGGCTGCCGCGGCGGAAAGCGTCGCGCAGCGCCAGGCGCGAGATGCAGCCGATGCCCAGGCCCGACTCCACCGCGCGCTTGATCGCCTCGGTGTGCTCCAGCTCCAGGCGGATGTTCAGCGGCGTGGCGTGATGGCGCATGCCCTGGTCGAAGGTCAGCCGGGTGCCCGAGCCCTGTTCGCGGAGGATCCACGCCTCGCGCACCAGCTCGTCGAGGCTCGCGCTGCGCCGCTCGGCCAGCGGATGCTGCGGGGCGCAGAACACCACCAGCTCGTCCTCCACCCAGGGCTGCACCTCGATGTCCGGGTGCTGGCAGTCGCCCTCGATCAGCCCCAGATCCAGGCCGTGCTGGGCCACGCCCTGCACCACATGGCTGGTGTTCTGCACGTGCAGGCGCACCCGGCACTCGGGATGGGCCTGCATGAAGCGGCCGATCAGCAGGGTGGCCAGGTAGTTGCCGATGGTCAGGGTGGCGCCCAGCTGCAGCGAGCCGAAGCCGCTCTTACCCTGCAGCAGCTGCTCGATCTCCTCGGCGCGGTCGAGCAGCGCCACCGCCTTGGGCAGCAGCTGCGCGCCCAGGGCGCTGAGCGCCAGACGCTTGCCGATGCGGTCGAACAGCGGACTGTCGTAGTGACGCTCCAGCTCGGCCAGCGAGGTGCTGGCCGCCGACTGCGACAGGGCCAGGGATTCGGCGGCGCGCGACACGCTTTCCTGGCGGGCGATGGCGACGAATACCTGGATCTGTCTGAGGCTGAATCGCATATCTATATAACCTATAAAGAATATTTTGATTATTCATTTAACGGATATTCTGCGCGCCCCTAGAATGCAGCGCAACAGGGCCGAGCGGCCCGCCCCCTTTTCTTCCGAGGAGTCATGACATGAGCAACCTGGTGAGCGAGCGCGTGCTCAGCGTGCATCACTGGAACGACACCCTGTTCAGCTTCAAGACCACCCGCAATCAGGGGCTGCGCTTCGAGAACGGCCAGTTCGTGATGATCGGTCTGGAAGTGGAAGGTCGCCCGCTCATGCGCGCCTACAGCATCGCTAGTCCCAACTACGAAGAGCACCTGGAATTCTTCAGCATCAAGGTGCCCAACGGCCCGCTGACCTCGCGCCTGCAGCACCTGCAGCCGGGCGACGAGCTGATGGTCAGCCGCAAGCCGACCGGCACCCTGATCCTCAGCGACCTGCTGCCGGGCAAGCACCTCTACCTGCTGGGCACCGGCACCGGTCTTGCGCCGTTCATGAGCGTGATCCAGGACCCGGAAACCTACGAGCGCTTCGACAAGGTGATCCTGGTCCACGGCGTGCGCTGGGCCAGCGAACTGGCCTACGCCGACTTCATCACCCAGGAGCTGCCGCAGCACGAGTACTTCGGCGATCTGGTGCGCGACAAGCTGATCTACTACCCGACGGTGACCCGCGAGCCGTTCCGCAACCAGGGGCGGATGACCGACCTGATGCGCAGCGGCAAGCTGTTCGCCGACATCGGCCTGCCGCCGATCAACCCCAACGACGACCGCGCCATGCTCTGCGGCAGCCCGAGCATGCTCGAAGAGACCAGCCAGGTGCTGGACGGTTTCGGCCTCAAGGTCTCGCCGCGCATGGGCGATCCGGGCGACTACCTGATCGAGCGCGCCTTCGTCGAGAAATAAGGCGAGTCGTGCAATGGAAAACGGCGGATTCCCCTGTGGGGCTCCGCCGTTTTCATCTGTGCCATCCCCGAGCGTGCCGGTAGGCCGTCGCTGCGCGAGTTGCCAACCCGACAGGGGCGGCCAGCATCCGCGGGCTGGACAGCTCGCGCCGCGATTTCCCAGCGCGGATCGTCGTTCAGCTCGCTTCGCGCACCACCTCCAGCACGCGGATGCGCCCGGGCGCGGGGTAATGCCAGCGCACCTGCAGATCCCAGAAGCGCACGCCGTAGCGGCGCTCCGGCGTCGGCGTCTGGTAGGCCGGGCGCGGGTCCTGGGCCAGGCACTGCTCGATCAGCTCGATCACCGGCTCGTCCAGGCGCAGCGCCTGGGCGCGGGCCTGCTCCAGCGCCGTACCCTCCCAGTCCACCGCGATGGCCGGCGGCGCCGCGTCGGCGATGGCGTTGCGCGCCTCGGGCACCATGTCGGCGTAGGGCACGTAGGGCTTGATGTCCAGCACCGGGGTGCCGTCCAGCAGGTCGATGCCGGACAGGTGCAGGCGCCCGGCTTCCACCCGCTCCAGCTTCACCACCGACTGGCCGATGCCGTTGGGGCGGTGGGTGGCGCGGGTGGCGAACACCCCCAGCGCGCGGTTGCCGCCCAGCCGCGGCGGGCGCACCTTGAGGCGCGGACTGTCCTCTAGCGCCTGGTGGAACAGGAACAGCAGCCAGACGTGGCTGACCTGCTCCAGGCCCGCCACCGCGGCGCCATCGTCGAACGGCGGCAGCAGCTCCAGCACGCCGCGCGCGGCCGGGGCCAGCTGCGGCTGGCGCGGGATGGCGAACTTCTCCTTGAAGCAGGAGCGCAGGATGCCGACGGGGCGGACGCTGTGGGGCATGGCGATGAACCGGCAGGGAAGCGGGAGGGCGATGATACGCCTCCTGCGTCTTCAGCGCTGGCGCGCGGCGGCGTGCCGCTCCAGCAGGCGGCGCAGCGCGCGGCGGTCGTGCTGCGGCTGGCGGCGTTCGAGCAGCGTCAGCCAGCGCGGGCTGTCCAGGCCGTTCAGCGCCGCCTTCGGGCTGACGATCGGCCGCGCGGGATCGGCACCGTGCTCCAACAGGAAGGCCGCCAGGGCGGCGTCGTTGTAGAGGAGCGCCGCGTTCAGCGGCGAGAGGCCGAGGGCGTCGGCTTCGTGGATGTCGCATCCGGCGGCCAGTGCCCGGCGCAGGATCGCCAGGGCCTGTCCGGCCGGGAAGCCCGGGTCGCTGTGGGCGGCGCTCATCAGGTGCAGGGTGGCGCCCTCGACGCTGCCGTGGCCCAGCCGGCAGCCGCGCTCGTCGCGGGCGCTCAGGCCCAGTGGGTAGTCGGTGGCCGCGGCGGTGGCACAGAGCAGCAGGCAGAGGCCAAGCAGGCCAACCGGATATCGACGCATGGGCGCACTCCTTGCGCGGCAAGCCCCGCCGCGTGCGGCGGGGCGGGTGGGCTCAGAGGCCGAGCAGGCGTGCCACGTAGTCGGCGTCCTTGTCGCCGCGTCCGGACAGGTTGACCAGGATGTGCTGGTCTCTGGGCAGGGTCGGCGCCACGCGCATCGCCCAGGCCACCGCGTGGGCGCTTTCCAGCGCCGGGATGATGCCCTCGACCCGCGACAGGGTCATGAAGGCGTCCAGGCATTCCTGATCCGAGGCGCTCTGGTAGTCGACCCGGCCGAGATCCTTCAGGTAGCTGTGCTGCGGGCCGACGCCCGGATAGTCGAGGCCCGAGGCGATGGAATGCACCGCCGCCGGATTGCCCTCGGCATCCTCCAGCACGTAGCAGGCCATGCCGTGCAGCTCGCCGGGCTTGCCCTTGGTCAGGGTGGCGCTGTGGCGGCCGTCCTTGTCCAGGCCCTCGCCGGCCGGCTCGACGCCGACCAGATTGACGCCCTCGTCGTCGAGGAAGGCGCTGAACATGCCCATGGCGTTGGAGCCGCCGCCGACGCAGGCGGTGACGTGGTCGGGCAGGCGGCCGTGTTTGGCGAGGAACTGCGCGCGCGCCTCGGTGCCGATGATCGACTGGAAGTCGCGGACCATCTTCGGGAACGGGTGCGGGCCGACCACCGAGCCGATGGCGTAGATGAAGTTCTGCGGATCCTTCAGGTATTCCTCGAAGGCGCTGTCCACCGCCTCCTTGAGGGTCGCCGCGCCGCGGGTCACCGGCACCAGGGTGCAGCCGAGGATCTTCATCTTGGTGACGTTGGGGTGTTCCTTCTCGATGTCCACCTGGCCCATGTGGATCTCGCAGGGGATGCCCACCAGCGCGCAGGCGGTGGCCAGCGCCACGCCGTGCTGGCCGGCGCCGGTCTCGGCGATCACCTTGGTCTTGCCCATGAACTTGGCCAGCAGCGCCTCGCCCAGGCAGTGGTTGATCTTGTGCGCGCCGGTGTGGTTGAGGTCCTCGCGCTTGAGGTGGATCTGCGCGCCGCCGAGCTTTTCCGAGAGGCGCCGGGCGTGGAAGATCGGGCTGGGGCGGCCGACGTAGTCGGCGAACAGGTCGGCCAGCTCCTGCTGGAAGTCCTCGCGCCGGCGGATCTCCTCATAGGCGGCGTCGATCTCGTCCATCACGGCCTTGAGGTGCGGCGGCACCAGCTGGCCGCCGTAGGGGCCGAAATAGCCGCGGGCGTCGGGCATGGGAGCGAAGCGGGAGGCGGAACTCATCGTCGGGTACTCATCCTGAAGTGGAGCGCGCAGGGGCGCGGGACGCGCCGGGCGGCGGCGCCCAGGCGATGGTGGCGATCTTAACGATTGGCGCGGGCGGCGTCAGCGGCAGTCGGCGCTCTCGGCGCTGCGCAGCTCGATGAGCTGCTCGATCCGCAGGCTGCCGGCGTGTCCGGCGCAGGCGCTGCAGTCCGCCGCTGCGCCGCGCTGGCCGCGCAGGTGCAGGTAGGCTTCCTCGTAGGGCTCGTCGACCTGGCTCAGGTAGCGCTCCTGCAACTGCGCATCGAGGGCCGGCGCGGCCAGCAGCCACAGGCTGTCGGCGCTGTTGCAGGGGCGGAAGGCGCGCTCCTGCGGGCCCAGCATCAGATGGCCGCGCAGCTCGACGCTGGCCGGCGGCGCTTCGGCGCCGTCCGGCGTGGCGCAGCCGCCCAGCAGCAGGGCGGCCAGGGCGAGCGGCAGAAGGCGCGTTCCATTTCCAGGGCGGCTCATGGCTCGGGACTCTCTTGGTGACGGTCGGGAAAGGCCGGCGGAGTGTGCCGCCGGGGAACTCCGCCCGCAAGCATGGGCGCACGGCGCCACGCCGTCATTCCGGCGATGGTCGCATGCCGCACGGCCATCAGGCGGGCACGGCGAGCTGGCCGAGCATGCCGAGCAGGAAGCCGGCCACCGCCCCCAGCGGCGGCGCCCAGTGGCGCTGCAGGGGAACCTGCGGGGCGATGTCCTGGAACACCGAATAGAGAATGCCGCCGGAGGCGAACAGCATGATCGCGCCGACCAGCGCCGGGTGGTGCGCCAGCCACAGGTAGCCGGCGAAACCGGCCAGCGGGCCGAGCAGGGCGATCAGGGTGAACAGGGCGACGATCCGCCCGTTGCCCAGCCGCCGGCCACGGCGCATCTCGCGGTAGGCGTTGAAGCCTTCGGGCAGGTTCTGCACCGCCATCAGCACTGCCAGCAGCACGCCGATGCCGTTGCCGGTGGCCACCGCGGCGCCGAGGGCGAGGCTTTCCGGGATGTAGTCGAGGAGCATGTCGACGGCCTGGCTGGCCGGAGTGCGGTGGGCGGCGAGCAGGCGGTCGATCCCCATGAACACCACGCCGCCGCCGGCGAAGCACAGCGCGGTCAGTCCGCCGGGCAGCGCAGCCATGCCTTCGGGGACCAGCACCAGAGCGACGGCGGCGAGCAGCGCGCCGGCGCCGAAGGCGAGGATCGCGTGGCGCAGTTCGGTTTCCAGCCATCGCGGGTGGATGCGCTCATGGATGGCCAGCAGGGCGCCGGCCGGCATCGCCAGGCCGGGCAGCAGGGTGACGAGAAGGATCAGCAGCCAGGGGCTCATGGGGGACTCCATCCGTGGTTCGAGTCCGTATTAGAGCCCATTCGGCGCGCCGGGCCCAGCAATGCCGGGCCCGGAAACGCCGCGCCCGGCACGGGGCCGGGCGCGGGTCGCGGGTGCTGGACTCAGAGGGTCTCGGCCCACAGGTCGTATTCGTCGGCGTCGGTGACCCGCACCCACACCTTGTCGCCCGGCTGCAGATCGCGGTCGCTGTCGACGTAGACGTTACCGTCGATCTCCGGGGCGTCGGCGGCGGAGCGGCCGATGGCGCCCTGCTCGTCGACCTCGTCGATCAGCACCTCGATCTCCTTGCCGATCTTCAGCTGCAGGCGCGCGGCGCTGATCGCCTGCTGGTGGGCCATGAAGCGCTCCCAGCGCTCCTGCTTGACCTCGTCCGGCACGGCTTCAAGGCCCAGCTCCTCGGCCGGGGCACCCTCGACCGGCGAGTACTGGAAGCAGCCGACGCGGTCAAGCTGCGCCTCGGTGAGCCAGTCGAGCAGGTACTGGAAGTCCTCCTCGGTCTCGCCGGGGAAGCCGACGATGAAGGTCGAGCGGATGGTCAGCTCCGGGCAGATCTCGCGCCATTGCTTGATCCGTGCCAGGGTCTTGTCCTCGAAGGCCGGGCGCTTCATCGCCTTGAGCACCTTGGGGCTGGCGTGCTGGAAGGGGATGTCCAGGTACGGCAGGAGCTTGCCCGCGGCCATCAGCGGGATGACGTCGTCGACGTTGGGGTAGGGGTAGACGTAGTGCAGGCGCACCCACACGCCCATGCCGGACAGCGCCTCGCACAGTTCGAGCATGCGGGTCTTCACCGGCTGGCCGTTCCAGAAGTCCAGCTTGTACTTGAGGTCGACGCCGTAGGCGCTGGTGTCCTGGCTGATCACCAAGAGTTCCTTGACCCCGGCCTTGACCAGGCGCTCGGCCTCGGACAGCACGTCGCCGACCGGGCGGCTGACCAGCTTGCCGCGCATCGAGGGGATGATGCAGAAGCTGCAGCTGTGGTTGCAGCCTTCGGAAATCTTCAGGTAGGCGTAGTGGCGCGGGGTCAGCTTGATGCCCTGCGGCGGCACCAGGTCGACGAACGGGTCGTGGTCGACCTTGGGCGGCACCACCTCGTGCACGGCGTTGACCACCTGCTCGTACTGCTGCGGGCCGGTGACCGCCAGCACGCTGGGGTGCACGTCGCGGATGCTGTCCTCGGACACGCCCATGCAGCCGGTGACGATCACCTTGCCGTTCTCGGCGATGGCC
Source organism: Pseudomonas guangdongensis (assembly GCF_900105885.1). Taxonomy (NCBI): domain Bacteria; kingdom Pseudomonadati; phylum Pseudomonadota; class Gammaproteobacteria; order Pseudomonadales; family Pseudomonadaceae; genus Geopseudomonas; species Geopseudomonas guangdongensis. Next base: position 1,982,148 of record NZ_LT629780.1, read on the forward strand.
TCGCCGATGGCGTCCAGCGACTCGGCCTTGGCGCTGTCGATGAAGCCGCAGGTGTTGACCACCACCACGTCGGCATCCTCGTAGGAGGGGACGATCTGGTAGCCCTCCATGCGCAGCTGGGTGAGGATGCGTTCGCTGTCCACGGTTGCTTTCGGGCAGCCGAGGGAAACGAAGCCGACTTTGGGAGCGGTGCTGGACATGCAGGCTAACCTCTGGGGCGGCGCCGCGTGGGCGCTTGATCAAAAAGTGCGCGATTCTAGCGGTGCCTGCGGTACTTGAACAGTACCGCGCGGACCCCGTTTCGCTCGGCTGGCGAGGCGGCGAGCGACGGGGCGGGAGATTGCCGGTGGCGGCTGGCTGTTTTTTGTACGGAAGTCCCAAGCGACCGCCGGGCGGGCTCTGGCGCCGCCCATCCCGGGGTTATCCACAGCGTTTTCCACGCGATCTGTTGACAAGACTGCGGCGCAAAACGGCTCTGCGACAGGCCGCAGGGCCGTACGGTGGCGCGCTCAGCGTCCCGGCAGCATGCGGGTCAGGGTGTTGTCGCGGCTGAAGTAGTGGTGGAACAGGCCGGCGGCGGCATGCAGGCCGATCAGCCAGTAGCCGGCCACGGCGCCGAACTCGTGCAGTTCTTCCAGGCGTTCGGCCAGGACCGAGTCCTTGTCCACCAGCAGCGGCAGCTCCAGGCCGAAGAACGGCGCCGGCTTGCCCTCGGCGTTGAGCAGCAGCCAGCCGAGCAGCGGCATGCCGATCATCAATACATACAGAGCCAGGTGCATCAGGTGCGCCACGCCGGTCTGCCAGGCGGGCGGCGCGGGGGAGATGGCCGGGGTCTTGTGCAGGAGACGGACGAGCAGGCGCAGCCAGACCAGGGCGAAGACGCCGAGGCCGAGCATGAAGTGCCAGTGCTTGAGCAGCTCGCGCGGTTCGCTGCCCTTGGGGAAGTTGCCCTTGAGTTCGATGCAGGCATAGACGGCGACGAGCAGCAGGGCCATCAGCCAGTGCATGGCGATGGACAGGCCGCTGTAGCGGGTGGGGGAGGGGTGTGCCATGGCGAGGTTCCTTGCGCGGCGAGTGGTCGATGCGCAAGGACTCTAGTGCAGCAACCTTAAGCCAGGCTGAGCGCGTGGATTTTTTCCGGCCACAACGAAAAAGGCCATTCCGAAGAATGGCCTTTTAAGATTTGGTTGCGGGGGCAGGATTTGAACCTACGACCTTCGGGTTATGAGCCCGACGAGCTACCAGACTGCTCCACCCCGCGTCTGTGGGGGCCATTCTACGCAAAAGCCCTGGGCTGTCAAGCGCGATCTTGAAAAAACTTCAAGCGGATCAGCTATTTAGTGTCGCCCCACTGGGCGCGGACAGGCTGCAGGCCACGGCCGGCAAGGCCTGCGGCGGTTTTCCGGAGGCGCGCGCGCGGTATGCGGCGCAAGGGGGCGGGCGCTGGCCGCAGGCGAGCGATCCGGCGTCCTGCGCGTTTACAGCCCCCGGGGCCGGGCGCAGAATGCCGTCCTCCCCGGCCGGCGAAGTTCCCCCATGTCCCTGTCAAGCCTGCGCATGATCGCGTTTCTCCTGGGTATCTTCCTCATCACCCTGGGCGTCAGCATGCTGGTGCCGATCATCGCCCTGCTGGTCACGGGCGGCGAGGAGCGGCTTGGGGACTTTCTCTGGCCGACCCTGATCACCTTCGGCTGCGGCCTGGCGGCGGTGCTGCCGGGGCGTCCGGACAAGGTGCAGCTGCGCCCGCGCGACATGTACATGCTGACCACCTCCAGCTGGGTGGTGGTGTGCGGCTTCGCCGCCCTGCCGATGGTGTTCATCCAGCACATCAGCTACACCGACGCCTTCTTCGAGACCATGTCGGGCATCACCACCACCGGCTCGACGGTGATCGCCGGACTCGACAACGCCTCGCCGGCCCTGCTGATCTGGCGCTCGATGCTGCACTGGCTGGGCGGCATCGGTTTCATCGGCATGGCGGTGGCGGTGCTGCCCTTGCTGCGCGTCGGCGGCATGCGGCTGTTCCAGACCGAATCCTCCGACTGGTCGGAAAAGGTCATGCCGCGCTCGCACATGGTGGCTAAGTACATCCTCGGCATCTATGTGGCCTTCACCCTGCTCGGTTTCCTGGCCTTCTGGGCCGCCGGGATGAGTCCGTTCGAGGCGATCAACCACTCCATGGCGGCGATCTCCACCGGCGGCTTCTCCACCTCCGACGCCTCGCTGGCGCACTGGACGCAACCGGCGGTGCACTGGGTCGCGGTGCTGTTCATGCTGCTGGGCAGCCTGCCGTTCACCCTCTACGTCGCTTACCTGCGCGGCAATCGCAAGGCGCTGCTGCGCGACCAGCAGGTGCGCGGCTTCGTCGGCTTCCTGGTGCTGACCTGGCTGGTTTTCGGCACCTGGCTGTGGCTCAACTCGGACAACGCCTGGCTGGATGCTTTCCGGATCGTCGCGGTCAACGTCACCTCGGTGGTCACCACCACCGGCTTCGCCCTGGGCGATTACACCCAGTGGGGCGGTTTCGCCGTGCTGCTGTTCTTCTACCTCACCTTCGTCGGCGGCTGCTCCGGCTCCACCGCCGGGGGGCTGAAGATCTTCCGCTTCCAGGTCGCCTACGTGATGCTCAAGGCCAACCTGCAGCAGATGATCCACCCGCGCGCGGTGATCAAGCAGCAGTACAACGACCACCCGATCGACGAGGACATCGTCCGCTCGCTGATCACCTTCTCGTTCTTCTTCACCATCACCATCGGCGTGATCGCCCTGGGCCTGGCCCTGATCGGGCTGGACTGGGTGACGGCGCTGACCGGCGCTGCCACCGCGGTGTGCAACGTCGGCCCCGGACTCGGCCCGATCATCGGCCCGGCCGGTAACTTCGCCAGCCTGCCGGACAGCGCCAAGTGGCTGCTGTCGCTCGGCATGCTGCTCGGTCGCCTGGAAATCATCACCATCCTGGTGGTGCTGAGCCCGGCGTTCTGGCGCCACTGAGACTCGCCGGGGGAGCGTGGCGATGCGCGGGGAAGACGAAGCCGCCGGCAGCCGGCCGGCGGCGGTGCAGCGCAAGATCATCCATATCGATTGCGACTGCTTTTTCGCCGCCATCGAGATGCGCGACGATCCGCGTCTGGCCGGGCGGCCGCTGGCGGTGGGCGGGGCGCCGGAGCGGCGCGGGGTCGTCGCCACCTGCAACTACGAGGCGCGGGCCTTCGGCGTGCATTCGGCGATGTCCTCGCGGCGCGCCCTGGAGCTGTGTCCGCAGCTGCTGATCGTGCGGCCGCGCTTCGAGGCCTACAAGGCCGTCTCGCAGCAGATCCACGCGATCCTCCACGACTACAGCGAGCTGATCGAGCCGCTGTCGCTGGACGAGGCCTACCTGGACGTGTCCGGCTCGCCGCACTGCGCCGGCAGCGCCACGCGGATCGCCGAGGAGATCCGCCGGCGGGTGCGCGCCGAGCTGGGCATCACGGTGTCGGCCGGGGTGGCGCCGAACAAGTTCCTCGCCAAGATCGCCAGCGACTGGCGCAAGCCCGACGGGCTGTGGGTGATCGCCCCGGACGAGGTGCAGGCGTTCGTCGCCGAGCTTCCGGTGGCGCGCCTGCACGGGGTCGGCAAGGTCACCGCCGAGCGCCTGGCGCACCTGGGCATCCGGCGCTGCCGGGACCTGCGCGAGTGGCCCAGGCTGGCCTTGCTGCGCGAGTTCGGCGGTTTCGGCGAGCGGCTCTGGCAACTGGCCCACGGCATCGACGAACGTCCGGTGCGGGTGGCACGGCGCCGCCAGACCCTGAGCGTCGAGCACACCTTCGCGCGCGACCTGCCGGATCTGGCCGCCTGCCAGGCGGCGCTGCCGGCGCTCCTGGCGCAACTGGAGGCGCGTCTGGCGCGCCTCGACGCCGGCTACCGGCTGGACAAGCCGCTGGTCAAGCTGAAGTTCCACGACTTCACCCAGACCACCCTGGAGCAGGCCGGCGCCGGCCTCGATGCCGACAGCTACCGGCGGCTGCTGGCGGCGGCCTTCGCCCGCGGCGGCAAGCCGGTGCGGCTGATCGGCGTCGGCGTGCGCCTGGCCGACCTGACGACGGCCGGCGAGCAGCTGGCGCTGTTCTGAGTGGCGGCTCAGCCCTCGTCCGGCAGCAGGCGGATCGGCCGGCCCTGTTCCGGCCACAGGCGCAGTTCGTCGAGCGCCGAGATGTCCCAGCGGCGCACCTGGCCGAGGGCCTCGAAGAAGCGCCGTTCCTGCTCCATCAGCGCCGGCGCGCAGAGCCGCCGGGTACTGCCGACCTGGCTGAAGCGCAGGATCTGCCCCTCGATGCCGTAGCCGGCGAACCAGTGGTTGCAGCCGCCGGTACCGTAGGCGCGGCCGTCGTGGTCGAAGGTCAGGGTCAGGTGGCTGCGGTCGATCAGCGGTCGTTCGCCGATCCACTCGACCCGGTAGGTGCGGCCCTGCTCGATCAGCGGGGCGGTGCTGGCGCAGCCGGCCAGCGCCAGGCCGGCGCAGGCGGCGATCAGGTGGCGACGCATCAGGCCTCCGGGGTCCGGCAGCGTGGGCAGAGATGGCGACCGGCGCTGTGCTGCCAGCCCAGTTCGCCGAGGCGCGCCTCGGCGGCGGCCAGCCGGGCCGGCTCGCCGAGGGTGCCGTCGACGGCGAACTCGACGTCCAGCTGCGCGCCGCAGCCGTCGCAGGCGACCTGCCAGGTGCGGATCTCCAGTTCGCGGAACACCGGGCCCCGGGCCACCGCCAGCCACTGGCCGGGCGGGTTGATCAGGTGGCGGACCTTCTCGACGTTCAGGCGCATCGACAGGTCGCGGCTGCCCTTGAGGGTGACCAGCAGGCTGTCGCCGGCCTTGATCGAGCCGCCGTTGCCGGTGACCTGGTAGCGGCCCGGCGCCAGGGCGCGGCACTCGGTGAGGGTGTGTTGCGGGTTGAGCAGGGTGTAGCGGAAATCGTGTTCGGTCATGGGGCCTCCAGGCGGGGCGGGGATGCTATCACGCGCGCCGGCGCGGCTTCAGCGGGTCACCCGGTTGCAGGGGGCGCCGGCCTGCCAGGCGGCGATGTTGTCCAGGGTGGTGTCGGCGATGGCCGCCAGCGCCTCGCCGGTGAGGAACGCCTGGTGGGCGGTGACGATCACGTTGGGGAAGGTCAGCAGGCGCGCCAGCACGTCGTCCTGCAGCGGCTGGTCGGAGCGGTCCTCGAAGAACAGCTCGGCCTCCTCCTCGTAGACGTCCAGGCCCAGGTAGCCGAGCTGGCCACTCTTCAGCGCGCCGATCAGCGCCGGGGTGTCGACCAGCGCGCCGCGTCCGGTGTTGATCAGCATGGCGCCGCGCTTCATCCGCGCCAGGCTGTGGCGGTCGATCAGGTGGCGGGTGGCCGGGTTCAGCGGGCAGTGCAGGCTGAGGATGTCGCTCTCGGCGAGCAGGGTATCGAGGTCCGTGTACTGGCCGCCGAGGGCGGTCAGCGCGGCGTCGGGCTGCGGGTCGACCAGCAGCACGCGGCAGCCGAAGCCGAGCATGATGCGCGCGAACACCGCGCCGATCTGCCCGCTGCCGACCACCCCGACGGTCTTGCCGTACAGGTCGAATCCGGTCAGGCCGTGCAGCGAGAAGTCGCCTTCGCGGGTGCGGTTGAAGGCGCGGTGGATGCGCCGGTTCAGCGCCAGGATCAGCGCCACCGCATGTTCGGCCACCGCGTGCGGCGAGTAGGCCGGTACCCGCACCACCGGCAGGTCGAGGGCTGCGGCGGCGGCCAGGTCGACATGGTTGTAGCCGGCCGAGCGCAGGGCGATCAGCCGGGTACCGCCCTGCTTGAGGCGGGCGAGCACCGGCGCCGACAGCTCGTCGTTGACGAAGGCGCAGACCACCTCGCTGCCGGCGGCCAGGGCGGCGGTTTCGTCGTCCAGGCGTGCTTCGAGAAAGTGCAGGTCGTGGCCGTGACGGGTATTGGCGGCGGCGAAGCTGTCGCGGTCGTAGGGCTTGCTGCTGTACAGGGCGATGCGCATGGGCGGTCCTCGCGGATCAGGTGGGAAGCTGCCGGGCGGCGTGGGCCAGACGCTCGATGGCGGCGTCCAGCTCGTCGAGGGCGACGCTGGCCGGTGCCTGCTGCTTGAGCAGGGTCTCGCAGCGCTGGCAGGCGGCGCGCAGCTGCGGCACGCCGCAGTAGCGGGTGGCGCCGTGCAGGCGGTGGACGTGTTCGAGCAGCGCCTGGGCGTCGTCGGCCTCGCGGGCGGCGCGGATCGCCTGACGGTCGGCCTGCAGCGAGTCGAGCAGCATGCCCAGCATGTCGGCGGCCAGGTCGGGCTTGCCGGCGGCCAGGCGCAGGCCCTCGGCGTGGTCGAGGATCGCCGGCTCCGGGGCGGCGCTGCCGCGCTCGGGCAGCGGGGCGATGCGCTGGGCGTGGGTATAGAGGGTGACGCCGAGCCACTTCAGCACCACCTGGGCGAGCTGGCGCTCGTCGATCGGCTTGGTCAGGTAGTCGTCCATCCCCGACTGCAGCAGGGCGCGCTTCTCGTTGGCCATGGCGTGGGCGGTCAGCGCGACGATCGGCAGGGCGCCAAGGCCCTGCTCGGCCTCCCACTGGCGGATCGCCTCGGTGGCTTCGCGGCCGTTCATGCCGGGCATCTGCACGTCCATGAACACCAGGTCGAAGCGTTCCTGCTGCACCGCGCGCAGCGCGGCGTAGCCGCTGTCCACCGCGGTGACCCGGGCGCCCATGTCGCTGAGCAGGGTCTGCACCAGCAGCAGGTTGGCCGGGTTGTCGTCGACGCACAGCAGGTGCGGGGCCTGGCCGGGCAGGCGCTCCGCGGCGGCGTCGCCGCGCGGCAGGGCGGGGCCGAGCAGGTCGAGCAGGGCGCGCTGCAGCTTGCGGGTACACAGCGGTTTGGCCAGCAGCTGGCCGTGCTGCTCGGCCAGGCTGGCGTGGTAGAGGGCCAGCTCGGTGGTCGGGCAGAGCAGCAGCACGCGGCAGCCGAGGCGGTTGAGTTCGCGCAGCTGCTGGGCCAGCGAGGCCGGCGGATGGCTGTGGGTGTCGATGCCGAGCAGGGCCAGGCTCAGCGGCTCGTGGCCGTCGCGGCGCCGGGCGACCTGGTCGATCAGCACGTCCAGGTCGTCGAACTCGCTGACCGCCAGACCGCAGTCCTCCAGCGGATGGCGCAGCGACTGGCGGGTCAGCGGGTGGCTGTCGAGCAGCGCGGCGCAGTAGCCGGCGAGCAGGTGCGGCGGCAGCTCGTCGGGGTCGTCGGCGGCGCGCGGCAGAGTGAGCTGCAGCCAGAACTCGGCGCCTTCGCCGCTTTCGCTGGACACGCCGATCTCGCCGCCCATCTCCTCGACCAGGCGCTTGGAGATCACCAGGCCCAGGCCGGTGCCGGTGGCCTGGCGCGAGCTGGAGTTGTCCACCTGGGTGAAGGCCTGGAACAGGCTGCGCTGCTCGCCTTCGGACAGGCCGATGCCGCTGTCCTGCACGCTGATGCGCAGCTGCACGCGGTCGCCCAGGTCCTCTTCGAGCATGGCGCGAACCACGATGCTGCCGTGGCGGGTGAACTTGATGGCGTTGTTGACCAGGTTGGTGAGGATCTGCTTGAGGCGCAGCGGATCGCCGATCAGGCTGCGCGGAGTGTCGCGGTAGATCAGGCTGACCAGCTCCAGGCGCTTGTCGTGGGCGGCCGGGGCGAGGATGGTCAGGGTGTCCTGGATCAGGTCGCGCAGGTTGAACGGCGCCTGTTCGAGGGCCAGCTTGCCGGCCTCGATCTTGGAGAAGTCGAGGATCTCGTTGATGATCGCCAGCAGGTTGTCGGCGGACTTCTCGATGGTGTGCAGGTAGTCCTGCTGGCGGCTGTCCAGGCCGGTCTTCTGCAGCAGCTTGGTGAAGCCGAGGATGCCGTTGAGCGGGGTGCGGATCTCGTGGCTCATGTTGGCGAGGAATTCGGACTTGATCCGGCTGGCCTCCAGGGCTTCCTTGCGCGCCAGGCTCAGCTCGATGTTCTGCACCTCGATGGTTTCCATGGTCTGGCGCAGGTCCTCGGTGGCCTGCTCTACGTTGTGCTGCAGCTCCTCGCGGGCGTTCTGCAGGGTCTCGGCCATGCGGTTGATGCCGTGGGCCAGCTCGTCCAGCTCGCGGCTGCCGAAGGTCGGCAGGCGGGTGTCCAGCTGACCCTCCTCGATCTGCGCCACGCCCCGGCCGATCACCTGCAGCGGCTGGTTGATCGCCCGGCTCAGGCGCACGGCGAGCAGGGCGGTGACCGCCAGGCCGGCGAGGATCAGCAGCAGGCTGGTCAGCAGGCTGCGGTAGCCCTGCAGCAGGGTGCCCTGGTGGGACAGCTCCAGTTCGATCCAGCCGAGCAGGCGGTCGTCCTCCTCGGCCGGGGCGTGGCCGCCGAGCTGGCGGTGGTGGCCGTAGACCGGCAGCACGAAACGGCTGGCCATGGCGCCGTGGCTGATCGCCAGCTGTGCGGTGTCGCGCACCGGCACGTGGCTGTGCAGGGTCGGTCCGGCATGCACCAGCGGCTGGCCCTGGGCGTCGAGCAGGCGGATGGCGCGCAGGTCGGGCTGCTCCAGGGTCTGCCCGGCCAGGCGCTGCAGCTGCTGCAGGTCGCCGCGCGCCAGCGGCCAGGCGCTCAGCGGCGCCAGGTGCTGGATCAGCAGCTGGCCGCGCTCGATCAGCTGGCCGCGCATCTGGGTCAGCTGGGTGGCGGTGAAATAGCTGCCCAGTACCAGCGCCAGCAGGCTGGCGGGCAGCAGGGTCAGCAGCAGGACGCGGCCCTTGATGCCAAGTCGTTCGAACACGCCGGATCTCCGCGGCAGAGGGTTTGGCGGCAGTGTAGCGGCTGGCGATGACGGGGCAAGGACTGATCGCGCTACATATAACCACGGGGAATATCCTTCGAGCCGGGCGTGTTATCGGCCCGCGGCGTTTGCCGTTATCATGTGCGCCAACTGTCGCCGCGAGTGCCGAGCATTCCATGACCCCGCTGTATCCGACCATCGCCGACTGCGTCGGCAACACCCCGCTGGTGCGCCTGCAACGTCTGCCGGGCCATACCTCCAATACCCTGCTGGTCAAGCTGGAGGGCAACAATCCGGCCGGCTCGGTGAAGGACCGCCCGGCCCTGTCGATGATCAGCCGCGCCGAGCTGCGCGGCGACATCCGCCCCGGCGACACCCTGATCGAGGCCACCTCCGGCAACACCGGCATCGCCCTGGCCATGGCGGCGGCGATCAAGGGCTACCGGATGGTGCTGATCATGCCCGACAACATGAGCGCCGAGCGCAAGGCGGCGATGAGCGCCTATGGCGCCGAGCTGGTGCTGGTCAGCAAGGCCGAGGGCATGGAAGGCGCCCGCGACCTGGCCCTGCGCATGCAGGCCGAAGGCCGCGGCAAGGTGCTCGACCAGTTCGCCAACCAGGACAACCCGGTGGCCCACTACGAGTCCACCGGCCCGGAGATCTGGCGGCAGACCGCCGGCACCATCACCCACTTCATCAGTTCGATGGGCACCACCGGCACCATCATGGGCGTGTCGCGCTACCTCAAGGAGCAGAACCCGGCGGTGCAGATCGTCGGCCTGCAGCCTCAGGAAGGCTCGGCGATTCCCGGCATCCGCCGCTGGCCGCAGGCGTACCTGCCGTCGATCTTCGACGCCGCGCGGGTCGACCGGGTCGTCGACATGGCGCAGCGCGAGGCCGAGGAGGTGATGCGTCGCCTGGCCCGCGAGGAAGGCATCTTCTGCGGGGTGTCCTCGGGCGGCTCGGTGGCGGCGATGCTGCGCCTGTCGCAGGAGGTGGAGAACGCGGTGATGGTGGCGATCGTCTGCGACCGCGGCGACCGCTACCTGTCCACCGGCGTCTACGACGCGCCGCAGGCCTGACGTGGCGCGCGGATACGACTTTCCTCCGGTGCGCGCGGCGCACCCTATCCTGACTCTGCAGGTTGCCTGATGGCCAAACGTAGTACCGGACTGCGCTTCCAGCCCAGCGGCGGGGCGCGCGCCGCCACGCTGCCGGCGGGCAAGAAGCAGCGCCTCTGCATCGAGCGGCTGGCCCACGACGGTCGCGGCATCGCCCACGAGGGCGGCCGCACCTGGTTCGTCGCCGGCGCCCTGGCCGGCGAGACGGTCGAGGCGCGCGTGCTGGCGGCGCGCAGCCAGATCGTCGAGGCGCGCGTCGAGCGGCTTATCGCGACCAGCGAGCTGCGTCGCGAGCCGCCCTGCGCCCTGGCCGGGCGCTGCGGCGGCTGCACCCTGCAGCACCTGGCGCAGGCCGAGCAGGTGGCGCTGAAACAGCGCAGCCTGGCCGACCAGCTGCACCGTCTGGCGGCGCTCGAACCCCGCGAGTGGGCCGCGCCGCTGCTCGGCAGCGAGTTCGGTTACCGCCGCCGCGCCCGTCTGGCGGTGCGCTACGACCCCAAGAGCCGCCATCTGGCGGTGGGCTTTCGCGCCGCGGCCAGTCAGTCGATCGTCGACGTGGACGCCTGCCCGGTGTTGGGACAGGCCTTGCAGCCGCTGCTCGCCGCGTTGCCCGGCGTGCTGCGCAGCCTGCAGCGCCCGCAGGCCATCGGCCATGTCGAGCTGTTCCACGGCACCGCCAGCGCGCTGCTGGTGCGCCACACCCAGCCGCTGAGCGAGGTCGATCGCCAGGCGCTGCGCAGCCTGTGCGCCGAGCAGGACACCCAGCTGTGGTGGCAGGGCGAGGGCGAACCGCAGGCCGATGGCGAGGCCGCGGCGCTCGGCTATCGTCTGCAGGACGAGGCGCTGACCCTGGCCTGGCGGCCGGGCGATTTCGTCCAGGTCAACGCCGAGGTCAACGCCGCGATGCTGGCCCAGGCGCTGGACTGGCTGGCGCCCGGCGCCGACGAGCGGGTGCTCGATCTGTTCTGCGGGCTGGGTAACTTCGCCCTGCCGCTGGCGCGGCGCTGCGCCGAGGTGGTCGGCGTCGAGGGCGTGCAGGCGATGGTCGAACGGGCCACGGCCAACGCCGCGGCCAACGGCCTGGACAACGTGCAGTTTCACCGCGCCGACCTGTCCGCGCCGCTGGGCGAAGCGAGCTGGGCGCGCGGCGGTTTCGCCGCGGTGCTGCTCGATCCGCCGCGCGACGGTGCGGCGGCGGTGGTGGGGCAGTTGCGCAGTCTGGGGGCCCGGCGCGTACTCTATGTATCGTGCAATCCGGCGACCCTGGCGCGCGATGCGGCGCTGCTGGCGCAGCAGGGCTACCGGCTGACGCGCGCCGGCCTGCTCGACATGTTCCCGCAGACGGCGCATGTCGAGGCCATGGCTTTGTTCGAGGCGGACGAGGAACGTCCGTAACGGGGCACGGCAGGATCGCCTGCGTCGCCCCGCCAACGCGCATCGGCCCGCAGAAGGCCGGCGCCATCGGGGCCTGTGGGCGGTCCCGGAGCAGGCCGGGCGCCTTCGCGCCGGCCAGGAAAGGTAGGAACACACGATGGTACAGGTAAGAGCGCAACAGCCGGTCAACACCGACGGCAGCATCAACCTCGAAGCGTGGCTGGAGCATATCCAGGGCATCGACCCGGCCCTGGATCGCGACAGCCTGCGCCAGGCCTGCGAGTTCGCCCGCGAGGTCGAAGCGCAGGCGGTGGCCGCCCAGCACATCTGGGCCGAGGGCATGTCCAGTTTCCGTACCGGCCTTGAGATCGCCGAGATCCTCGCCGAGCTCAAGCTCGACCAGGAGTCGCTGCTGGCCGGCGTGCTGTATCGCGCGGTGCGCGAGGGCAAGACCAGCCTCGAACAGGTGGAGAAGCGCTTCGGCGCGACGGTCGCCAAGCTGATCGAGGGCGTGCTGCGCATGGCGGCGATCAGCACCAGTCTCAACCCGCGCCACTCGATGGTGCTCGGCACCCAGACGCAGGTGGAGAACCTGCGCAAGATGCTGGTGGCGATGATCGACGACGTGCGCGTGGCGTTGATCAAGCTGGCCGAGCGTACCTGCGCGATCCGCGAGGTGAAGAACGCCGCCGACGAGAAGCGCTACCGGGTGGCCCGCGAGGTGTTCGACATCTACGCGCCGCTGGCCCATCGACTGGGCATCGGTCACATCAAGTGGGAGCTGGAAGACCTGTCGTTCCGCTACCTGGAACCCGTGCAGTACAAGCAGATCGCCACGCTGTTGCACGAGCGCCGGCTGGATCGCGAGCAGTACATCAACAGCGTGATGCAGCAGCTGCGCGACGAGCTGTCCGCCACCGGCATCGAGGCCGACATCAGCGGCCGGGCCAAACACATCTATTCGATCTGGCGCAAGATGCAGCGCAAGGGCCTGGAATTCAGCCAGATCTACGACGTGCGCGCGGTGCGCGTGCTGGTCCCCGAGGTGCGCGACTGCTACACGGCGCTGGGCATCGTGCACACCCTGTGGCGGCATATTCCCAAGGAATTCGACGACTACATCGCCAACCCCAAGGAGAACGGCTACCGCTCGCTGCACACCGCGGTGATCGGCCCCGAGGGCAAGGTGCTGGAGGTGCAGATCCGCACCGAGTCGATGCACGAGGAAGCCGAGCTGGGGGTCTGCGCCCACTGGCTGTACAAGGGCACCGACGTCAATTCCGGCTCCAACCATTACGAGGAAAAGATCGCCTGGCTGCGCCAGGTGCTCGAATGGCACGAGGAGCTGGGCGACATCGGCGGGCTGGCCGAGCAGCTGCGCGTCGACATCGAGCCCGACCGGGTCTACGTGTTCACCCCCGACGGCCACGCCATCGACCTGCCCAGCGGCGCCACGCCGCTGGACTTTGCCTACCGGGTGCACACCGAGATCGGCCACAACTGCCGCGGCGCCAAGGTCAACGGGCGTATCGTGCCGCTCAACTACAGCCTGCAGACCGGCGAGCAGGTGGAGATCATCACCGGCAAGCACGGCGCGCCGAGCCGCGACTGGCTCAACCCCCACCTGGGCTACGTGACCACCTCGCGGGCGCGGGCGAAGATCGTCCACTGGTTCAAGCTGCAGGCCCGCGACCAGAACGTGATCGCCGGAAAGAACTACCTGGAGCGCGAGCTGGCGCGCCTGGCGCTGCTGGCGGTGGACTTCGACAAGCTGGCCGAGAAGTGCAACCTGAAGAGCGCCGAGGACATGTACGCGGCGCTCGGCGCCGGCGACCTGCGCCTGGCCCAGGTGGTCAACGCCGCCCAGCAGCTGCTCGAACCGGAGCGCGGCTTCGACCAGATCGAGCTGACCCCGCGGCGGCAGAGCAGCGTGCGCGGCAGCGCGCGCGACGAGATCCAGATCCTCGGCGTCGGCAACCTGCTCACCCAGATGGCGCGCTGCTGCCAGCCGGTGCCGGGCGATGCGATCGTCGGCTACATCACCCAGGGCCGCGGGGTGAGCATCCATCGCCAGGATTGCCCGATGGCCCTGCAGCAGAGCGAGCGCGAGCCGGAGCGGATGATCCAGGTGGCCTGGGGCCATGCGCCGGCCAAGACCTACCCGGTGGACATCCAGATCCGCGCCTACGACCGCTCCGGCCTGCTGCGCGACGTCTCGCAGATCCTGCTCAACGAGAAGATCAACGTGCTGGCGGTCAACACCCAATCGGACAAGAGCGCCAACACCGCGAACATGCGCCTGACCATCGAGATTCCCGGCATGGCGGCGCTCGGCCGCCTGCTGGCGCGCATTTCGCAGCTGCCCAACATCATCGAGGCCCGGCGCAGCCGGGCCGCCTGAGCGGATCGCCATGTACCAGTTGAACGACCTGCTGCACCTGATGGCCCGCCTGCGCGACCCGCAGCACGGCTGCCCGTGGGACCTGGCGCAGGACTATGCGAGCATCGTCCCGCACACCCTGGAGGAAGCCTACGAGGTGGCCGACGCCATCGAGCGCGGCGACTTCGCCCACCTGCCGGGCGAGCTGGGCGACCTGCTGTTCCAGGTGGTCTACTACAGCCAGCTGGGCCGCGAGGAAGGGCGTTTTGACTTCGCCGCGGTGGTCGACGGCATCACCCGCAAGCTGATCCGCCGCCATCCCCACGTGTTCCCCGATGGCGACCTGTATGGCGCCACGGGTCTGCCGCGTCTCGACGAGGCGGCGATCAAGCGCCGCTGGGAGGAGATCAAGGCCGAGGAGCGCGCCGAGCAGGCCAGCGCTCCCGAGCAGCTGTCGCTGCTCGACGACGTGCCGCAGGCCTTGCCGGCGCTGTCGCGTGCCGCCAAGCTGCAGAAGCGCGCCGCGCAGTGCGGCTTCGACTGGCCGGCACCGCTGCCGGTGGTCGACAAGCTGCACGAGGAGCTGGGCGAGGTGCTCGAAGCCATCGCCGAGGGCGATCAGGCGCACATCGCCGAGGAAGTCGGCGACCTGCTGTTTGTCGCGGTCAACCTGGCCCGCCATCTCAAGGTCGAGCCCGAGGCGGCGCTGCGCGCGGCCAATGCCAAGTTCGAGCGGCGCCTGCGTTTCATCGAGCGGGCCGTGCGCGCCAGCGGCCGGGCCATGGAGGACTGCGCCCTCGACGAGCTGGACGCCCTGTGGGGCGAGGCCAAGCGCTGCGAGCGCCAGGGCGGCGGCTGTTGAAGGCACTGCCGGAGGTCCTCGGCGCCGCCGCCGCGCTGCGGGACGGCGAACGGCGGTCCCTGCGGCCGATCGTCGGTCCGCGCGGCGGCTGTCACTACATCAACCGGAACGGCAACCAGACCTGCGTCGCCAGAAGTTGCTGCCACTGAACGTTGCGAGAAGTGTTGTCATGAGTCTTTCCCTACGCGACCAGCTGCTCAAGGCAGGCCTGGTCAACGAGAAGCAGGCCAAGCAGGTCAGCAAGCAGAAGCAGAAGCAGCAGCGCCTGGAGCACAAGGGCCAGGCGGAGAAGGACGACTCGCAGCGCGAGGCGGCCCTCAAGGCGCAGGCCGAGAAGCTGGCGCGCGATCAGGAGCTGAACCGCCAGCAGCAGGAAAAGGCGCAGAAGAAGGCGCTGGCCGCGCAGGTCAAGCAGCTGATCGAGAGCTCGCGCCTGCCGCGCCTGAACGGCGAGGACTACTACAACTTCGTCGACGACAAGAAGGTCAAGCGCATCGCCGTCAACCCGATGCTGCGCGACAAGCTCAGCCGCGGCACCCTGGCCATCGCCCGGCTGGACGGCAAGTACGAGCTGATCCCCCGCGAGGCGGCGCTCAAGGTGCAGGAGCGCGAACCGCAGCGCATCGTCCTGCTCAACGTTGCCAGCGAGGTGCCGGACGACGAGGACGATCCGTACAAGGACTACGTGGTGCCCGACGACCTGATGTGGTGAGGCGGGCTCCGGCAGAAAGCAGAACGCCCGGCGAGTGCCGGGCGTTCTGCTTTACGGGATGGGCGTTCAGCTGCCCTTGACCGCGCGGCCGTCGACCGTGCCCTGCTTGAGCATGATCTGGTACTCCTTGCCGTCTTTCTCCACCTGGTGCAGGCGCACCAGCAGATGGTCCCAGTCCTTGGCGAACCACAGCACCGTCTTGCGCCGCGTCTGGGTGGGGTCGCGCACGCGCTCGACCTTGATCGCCTCGACCTGGCCGACTTCGGTCTGCACGTTCTCGCTGCCCAGCACGCGGAAGTCGTAGGTCTCGATCTCGTCGCCGTCGAGCACCGCGTAGCTCATGCTCTTCTTGCCGGCGGCGACGTCTTCCTGCAGCGCCAGCTGATAGGTGGACTTGTCGAGCAGGCCGCTCTTGAGCACCAGCTGGACCGGCGTGCCGCGGTCGCTGCCGGTGACCTGCTTGGCCTGCCAGTCGAAGTCGTGGGCGATCTTCTTGCTCTTGCCCAGGCCGCTGCGTTCGAAGCGGTAGCTGAGCGGCACGAAGCGCGCATTGTCGTGGCGGAAGCGGCTTTCCTCGCTGAGCCCGGCGACCAGCATCGAGGCCTTGAACTGCAGGCTCCAGGTGCCGTCGGCGTTCTGCTGCAGGTGGCGCTCGGCGGTGCCGCTGACCGGCACCTGCTGCCAGTCGGCGGTGTACTGGGCGCTGAACGGCTCCAGGGCATGGGCGCCGAGGGGCAGGGCGGCGAGGCTGAAAACGGCTGCGAGCGATACGCGGCGCATGACAAATCTCCCTCCGTGGCCGGCCCGGCGTCAGCCGGGCTGCGGCAGGTCGCGAATCTGCCGGCCACTGGCCGGCAGGGGCTGTCCGTCCAGCTCGACGCCCTGTTCGCCCAGACGCAGGCGTCCTTCGGCGAACCAGCGCACGGCCAGCGGATAGATATGGTGCTCGCCGCGCTGGACGCGTTGCGCCAGGCTGTCCGGCGTGTCGCCGTTCAGCACCGGCACCACGGCCTGTACGACCAGCGGTCCACCGTCGAGTTCCTCGGTGACGAAGTGCACGCTGCAGCCATGCTCGGCATCCCCGGCTTCCAGGGCGCGCTGGTGGGTGTGCAGGCCCTTGTAGCGAGGCAGCAGCGAGGGATGGATGTTGAGCAGGCGCCCGGCGTAGTGGCGGACGAACTCGGCGCTGAGGATGCGCATGAAGCCGGCCAGCACCACCAGGTCGGGCCGCTGGGCGTCGATGCGCTCGATCAGCGCGCGGTCGAAGGCCTCGCGGCCATCGAACCCCTTGTGATCGAGCACCGCGGTGGCGATCCCGGCGTTCTGCGCGCGCACCAGGCCGTAGGCGTCGGCGCGGTTGGAGATCACCGCACCGATGCGCGCCGGCAGGCCGGCGGCAATGGCGTCGATCAGCGCCTGCAGGTTGCTGCCGGAGCCGGAGATCAGCACCACCACATTGCAGGGCTGGGCCATCAGTGCGCCTTCAGGTTGTTCAGCACGACGCGCTCGGCGCCTTCGCCGGCGCTGGCGATCTGGCCGATCACCCACGGCTGCTCGCCGCTGGCGCGCAGGTTGGCCAGGACGGCTTCGACCTGCTCCTGGGCCACGCAGATGACCATGCCGACGCCGCAGTTGAGCACGCGGTGCATCTCGTGCTCGTCGACGTTGCCCTGCTGCTGCAGCCAGTCGAACACCGCCGGGCGGGTCCAGCTGGCCACGTCGATGATCGCCTGGGCGCCATCCGGCAGCACGCGCGGGATGTTGTCGAGCAGGCCGCCGCCGGTGATGTGGGCCATGGCCTTGACCGCGCCGGTGTCCTTGATCAGCTTGAGCAGCGGTTTGACGTAGATGCGCGTCGGCGCCATCAGCAGCTCGGTCAGGGCCTTGCCGTCGAGCTGGGTCTGCTCGATGTCGGCGCCGGAGACTTCGATGATCTTGCGGATCAGCGAGTAGCCGTTGGAGTGCGGGCCGGAGGAGGGCAGGGCGATCAGCGCGTCGCCGGCGGCGACCTTCGAGCCGTCGATGATCTCGCTCTTCTCCACCACGCCGACGCAGAAGCCGGCCAGGTCGTAGTCCTCGCCCTCGTACATGCCGGGCATCTCGGCGGTCTCGCCGCCGACCAGCGAGCAGCCGGCCAGTTCGCAGCCGGCGCCGATGCCGGTGACCACGGTGGCGGCCACGTCGACGTTGAGCTTGCCGGTGGCGTAGTAGTCGAGGAAGAACAGCGGCTCGGCGCCGCACACCACCAGGTCGTTGACGCACATGGCCACCAGATCCTGGCCGATGCTGTCGTGCTTGTTGAGGTTCAGCGCCAGGCGCAGCTTGGTGCCGACGCCGTCGGTGCCGGAAACCAGCACCGGCTGCTTGTAGCCGGCGGGGATCTCGCAGAGCGCGCCGAAGCCGCCCAGACCGCCCATCACTTCAGGGCGCGCGGTGCGCTTGGCCACGCCTTTGATGCGTTCGACCAGTGCTTCACCAGCATCGATGTCTACACCGGCGTCCTTGTAGCTCAGGGAGGGTTGCTTGCTCATGAATACGGGCCTTTGCGGGGTGTGCGTGAAAGCGCGCGATTCTAGCATTCTTGCCCGGAGGCGACCATGGTGCGGCCGGTCGGGCATGCCGACTCGCCGCCTGGCGGCGCCGACGCGCGGCAAACCGCCGGCAGCGCGCCGCAACGGTGCGCCGCGGCGCGTGGCGACGCATCCGGACGGCGCGGTTGCCGCCGTCCGGGCGGCTGTTTAAGGTATAGGCCCTTGTGCGTCCGCCGCACGCCCGCCCTGCCGAGATGCCCACCATGCGCACGACTCTCCGCCTGTTAGCCTTCTGCCTGTCCTGTAGCGTCCTGAGTGCCGTGGCGGCGCAGGTCGAGGGGCTTCACGAGGTGCGCGAGCCGGTCGCCTCCCAGGAGGCCGGCGAGCGCTCGGCGGCCATGGCCCGCGCGCTGCAGTCCTTGGTGGTGCGCCTGACCGGCGACCGCCGCAGCGCCGCCGATCCGCGCCTGCAGCCGCTGCTGGCCGACCCCCAGCAACTGGTCCAGCAGTTCGTCTACGAACCGGGTGAGCCGGTGACCCTGGCGGTGGTGTTCGATCCGGTGCTGACCGAGCGCGCCCTGCGCGAGGCCGGGCTGAGCCTCTGGCACGTCAACCGGCCGCAGGTGCTGGCCTGGTGGCTGGAGGAGGAAACCGCCGGCAATCGCCTGCTGGCCGAGGATCAGCCCGCCGCCGAGGCGCTGCGCCAGGCCGCGCGTCAGCGTGGCGTGCCGCTCGGCCTGCCGCTGGGCGACCTGCAGGAGCAGCTGCTGGCCACCCCGCAGGTGCTCGCCGGCAGCCAGATCCAGGCCCTGCGCGAGGCTTCCGAGGGCTACGCCGCCGACGCGCTGCTGACGGTGCTGGCGCGTCCCGGCGAGGCCGACTGGCAGCTGTGGCTGGGCGAGGAGCGGCAGAGCGGCAGTGTCCGCGGCGCCAGTCGCGAGGCGCTGGCCGATGGCGTGCTGCTGGAGGTCGCCGAGCGTCTGGCGGCGCGCTTCGCCGCCGGCGCCGGGGCGCAGAGCCTGACCCTCGAAGTGCAGGGCAGCGACCTGGCGCGCTTCGCCAGCCTGGAGCGCCTGCTCGAACCCTTCGGTGCGCAACTGCGCGAGGTGCAGGGCGACCGCCTGGTCTACCGCCTGCAGGGCACGCCGGCGCAGGTGCGCGCCCAGCTGCAACTGGGCCGCCTGCACGAACTGCCGGCCGACGTACCGGCCGCTACCGGCCAGCCCTTGCAGGTGCCGGCCGCCTCCGGCGAGCGCCTGCGCTTCGCCTGGTAAAGGTCACGCACCGGCCGTCGCCTGACGGCTGCTTCAAGGACGACGGCGGGAGCCCATCCGATGAACGATTCGCGCACCTGGCTGGGCCTGGCGGCCCTGCTGTTGCTGGGCTGGCTGGTCTACCAGTTGCAGCCGGTGCTGATGCCTTTCCTGGTCGGCACCCTGCTGGCCTATCTGGGCGATCCGCTGGTCGACCGCCTGCAGGAACGCGGCCTGTCGCGGACCTGGGGCGTGGTGGCGGTGTTCGCCCTGTTCGGCCTGATCGTGCTGGCCATGCTGCTGGTGCTGCTGCCGCTGCTCGGCCGCCAGCTGCTGCGCCTCTACGAGCTGGCGCCGCAGGCCATCGACTGGCTGCAGCTGCACGCGCTGCCCTGGCTGCAGGCGCAACTGGGCCTGCGCGCCGACTTCTGGCAGCTCGCCCAGCTCAAGACGCTGCTGGCCGAACACCTCGGCCAGACCACCGACATCGCCCAGATGCTGCTGGCGCGGGTCACCTCGTCGAGCCTGGCGCTGCTCGCCTGGCTGGGCAACCTGCTGCTGATCCCGGTGGTCGGCTTCTACCTGCTGCGCGACTGGGACCTGATGCTGGCGCGCCTGCGCACGCTGCTGCCGCGCCGCCGCGAGGGGCTGGTGGTGGTGCTGGTCGGCGAATGCCACGAGGTGCTCGGCGCCTTCCTGCGCGGTCAGTTGCTGGTGATGCTGGCGCTGGCGCTGGTCTACGCCGCCGGGCTGAGTCTGCTGGGCCTGGAGCTGGGCCTGCTGATCGGCCTGCTCGCCGGGCTGGCCAGCATCGTGCCGTACATGGGCTTCGCGATCGGCATCGTCGCCGCCCTGCTGGCCGCGCTGTTCCAGTTCGGCCTGGAGTGGTATCCGCTGCTCGGCGTGCTCGCGGTGTTCACCGTCGGCCAGCTGCTCGAAGGCATGTGGCTGACCCCGCTGCTGGTGGGCGACCGCATCGGCCTGCATCCGGTGGCGGTGATCTTCGCCATCCTCGCCGGCGGCCAGCTGTTCGGCTTCACCGGCGTGCTGCTGGCCTTGCCGGTGGCGGCGGTGATCATGGTGCTGCTGCGCCATGTACACGACTTCTATAAACTGTCGGCTCTTTACGGAGTGTCGGATGGCGATTCGCAGGAGTCGTCGGAGTCCCCATGAAACCGATCCAGCTGCCTCTGGGTGTGCGCCTGCGCGACGACGCCACCTTCGCCAACTACTATCCCGGCGCCAACGCGGCCGCCCTGGGGTACGTCGAGCGCATGTGCGAAACCGATGCCGACTGGGCGGAAAACCTCATCTACCTTTGGGGCGCCGCCGATGTCGGGCGCAGCCACCTGCTGCAGGCCGCCTGCCTGCGCATGGAACAGTTCGGCGGCCGCGCGGTGTACCTGCCGCTGGACGCCGTGGCCATGTACGGCCCGCAACTGCTCGACAACCTGGAGCAGTGCGACCTGGTGTGCATCGACGGGGTCGATCTGGTCGCCGGCCACCCGACCTGGGAGGAGGCGCTGTTCCACCTGTTCAACCGCCTGCGCGATGCCGGCCGGCGCCTGCTGCTGTCGGCCTCGGCGCCGCCGCGCGAGGTGCCGATCAAGCTGCCCGACCTCAAGTCGCGCCTGACCCTGGCGCTGGTCTTCCAGCTCCACGGCCTGACCGACGACGAGAAGCTGCGCGCCCTGCAGCTGCGCGCCTCGCGCCGCGGCCTGCACCTCAACGACGAGGTCGGGCGCTTCATCCTCACCCGCGGCTCGCGCAGCATGAGCGCGCTGTTCGATCTGCTCGACCAGCTCGACCACGCCTCGCTGCAGGCCCAGCGCAAGCTGACCATCCCCTTCCTCAAGGAAACCCTCGGCTGGTAGCCGGAGGCCAGCGGCACAGACGACAAGGCCGCGCAGATGCGCGGCCTTGTCGTGACTGCTGCGGTGCGATCAGACCAGTTGTTCGCCGACGTGGAGGATCTTCAGGGTATTGGTGCCGCCGATGGTGTCGTAGCTGTCGCCCTTGCTCATGATCACCCAGTCGCCCGGCTCGACCACGCCGCGCTTGAGCAGCTCGTTGACCGCCGCTTGGCTGACCTGCTCCGCCGGCAGGGCGGCGGCGTCGAAGGGCACGGTCTGCACGCCGCGGAACATCGCCACGCGCGCCTGAGTGGCGCGGTGCGGCGAGTAGGCGAAGATCGGCACCGAGGAGCGGATACGCGACATGATCAGCGGGGTGTAGCCGCTTTCGGTGAGGGCGATGATCGCCTTGACGCCGGGGAAGTGGTTGGCTGTGTACATGGCGGCCAGGGCGATGCTCTCGTCGCAGCGCTCGAAGGTCAGGCCCATGCGATGGCCGGACTTCTGGCTGGTCGGGTGCTTCTCGGCGCCGAGGCAGACCCGCGCCATGGCCTTGACCGCTTCCACCGGATAGTCGCCGGCGGCGCTTTCCGCCGAGAGCATCACCGCGTCGGTGTAGTCCAGCGCGGCGTTGGCCACGTCGGACACCTCGGCGCGGGTCGGCATCGGACTGTGGATCATCGACTCCATCATTTGCGTGGCGGTGATCACGAACTTGTTGAGGCGGCGGGCGTGGGCAATGATCTTCTTCTGGATGCCGACCAGCTCGGCATCGCCGATCTCCACGCCCAGATCGCCGCGGGCGACCATCACCCCGTCGCTGGCGCGGATCAGGCCGTCCAGCGCCTCGTCGTCGGCCACTGCCTCGGCGCGCTCGATCTTGGCCACCAGCCAGGCGTCGCTGCCGGCCTCGTCGCGCAGGCGGCGGGCGTATTCCATGTCGGCGGCGTCGCGCGGGAAGGAGACGGCCAGGTAGTCCAGCTCCATCTCGGCGGCCAGCTTGATGTCGGCCTTGTCCTTGTCGGTCAGCGCCGGCGCGGTCAGGCCGCCGCCGCGGCGGTTGATGCCCTTGTGGTCGGACAGCGGGCCGCCGACGGTGACCCGGCACAGCAGCTCGGTGGCGGTGACCTGCTCGACCTGCATGATCACCCGGCCGTCGTCGAGCAGCAGCTCGTCGCCGACCTTACAGTCCTTGACCAGATCCGGGTAGTCGATGCCGACCACGTTCTGGGTGCCGGCGTCGCGCGGGTGGGTGATGGAGAAGCGGAACTCGTCGCCCTGCTGCAGCTCGATGCGCTTGCCGGCGAACTTGGCGATGCGGATCTTCGGTCCCTGCAGGTCGCCGAGCAGGGCGACATGGCGGCCGTGCTTGGCGGCCAGTTCGCGCACCAGCCGGGCGCGGGCCTTGTGCTCCTCGGGGCTGCCGTGGGAGAAGTTGAGACGGGCGACATCCATGCCGGCGAGGATCAGCTGCTCCAGCACGGGGGTGGAGCTGCTGGACGGGCCGAGCGTGGCGACGATCTTGGTACGGCGGAAAGGCATCGAGGCCTCCTTGAACAGACGAAAAGAATGATGGCACCCGGCCGTGGTGGTCGGGCGTCATCCATGACGCAGACGGACGGAATTCACTGGCTGGCGCTGGCGACCGGCTTGATCACCAGCAGGTCGCAGTCGACCGCTTCGAGCACTCGCTCGGCGGTATGGCCGATCAGCGCGGTATCCAGATGGCCGCGGGCGATGGCGCCCATCACCAGCAGGTCGATGCCGTTGTCGGTGACGAACTGCGGCAGCGCCTCTTCGGCGAAGCCCTGCAGCAGGTGGCGGCGCGGCGCGGCGATCGGGTACTGGCCGAGCAGGGCGTCGAAGGCCTCGCGGTGGCGGGCGCCGGTACGTTCCACATAGTACTCGTAGTCGGCCACCAGCTCGGCGTCGAACACCAGGGTGCGCGGCAGCGGCGCATAGCTGTGCAGGTAATGATCCTCCAGTCCGAGCGCCTTGCCCAGCGCCTGGGTGCAGTCGATCAGCAGGCGGTCGAGGCTGGCCGGCTTGTCGGCGCTGTGGGTCGGGTCGAGGGCGGCGGCCAGGCGCCGGCCCTGCCACTCGCGGTCGGGCTTGACCAGCCACAGCGGCGCCGGGCAGTGGCGGATCAGCTGCCAGCTGCTGTTGCTGAGCAGCAGGCGCTGCAGCAGGCCGTGGCTGTGGGCGGTCTTGAGCACCAGATCGGGGCGCAGCTCCGCGACCCGCGCATCGATCATCTTGTACAGCGGCTTGCCCCAGCGGGCCTCGATGCCGACCTTGAGGCCTTCCTGGCGCAGCGGCTCGGCGAGCCGTTCGAGCCAGTCGCGGCGCTGCTCCAGCAGCGACGCGCGGGCCTTCTCCAGGGTGCTGCGGTCGAACAGCGCGCCGCCGTCGAGGGCGCCGTGGAACTCGCAGATCAGCAGTTCGAGGGCCGCGCCGCTGCGCCGGGCGATCCACGCGGCGCGTTCGAGGGCCGGCTGCTGGGGCTGGGTGGGGTCGATGACGACCAGGAGCTGCTGAAGGTGCATGGACAGGTTCCTCGCAAAAAGGGCGGGGTGCCGCGCGGCGGGCGGCGGGACTGTGCTCAGCCTAGCCGCAGCGCCAGTAGAGCGGCAAATCCCTGACAGCCGTGTGACGGCGGCTCAGCCGCGACCGCTGGCTTTCCACTGCAGGTAGCGATCGAGCAGCGCCGGCCCCAGCGCTGCGGGCGCGACGTCGAGCACCGGCAGGCCCTGGGCGCCGAGGCGCGCGTGCAGGGCGGCGCGGCTGGCGGCATGCTCGACGGCGCCGCAGTAGCCGAGCGCCTCGTTGTAGCCGTTCACCGTCTGGCGCAGGCTGCGCTCGACCACCGCCTCGCGCAGGCTGACGATCAGCAGGCGATGCCGGGCGGCGATCTGCGCCGCCGCCTGGGGCAGTTGCGCCTCGTCCTCCTCGCACAGGTTGCTGACCAGTACCACCAGGGCGCGGCGCTGCTGGCCGGCGAGCAGCTCGGCGGCGGCGCCCAGGTAGTCGCCCGGCAGGCGTCCCGGCTGCAGGTCGTGGAGCGCATCGAGCAGCGCGGCCCACTGGCGCGGGCCCTTGCCGGGAGCCAGCCGGCAGTCCCGCGCGGCGCCGAAGACCTGCACGCCGAGCGCGTCGCCCTGGGCCAGCGCGGCGTCGGCGAGCTGCAGGCAGGCCTCCAGGCTGTGGTCGAAATGGCTGCGCGGGCCGTCGCGGCTGCGCATGCGCCGGCCGCCGTCGAGCAGCAGGACGATCTGCTGGTCGCGCTCCTCGCGGTACTCGCGCGCCACCGGCTGGCGCTTGCGGGCGGTGGCTTTCCAGTCGATCTGCCGCAGGCTGTCGCCGTCGCGGAACTCGCGCAGCTGATGGAACTCGCGACCGCTGCCACGCCTGGGTTGCACCGCCACGCCGACCCCGCCCAGGCCGGGCGCGGCAGCGTGCAGGGCGCCGCGCTGCAGGCGGGACAGGTCGGGCAGCACGCGTCGCCGGTCGGGCAGCGGCAGCCGGCGGCGGGCCTGCCAGAGTCCCAGCGGCGAGGGCAGCAGCACTTCGCAGCAGACGAACTGGGCGGCGCCGCGCTCGCGCGGGCGCAGCCCGTAGCGCAGCTCGCCGGCCTGATCGGGTGCCAGGCGCAGGCGTTGCGGCAGCTGGCGAAACTCCAGCTCCGTCGGCACCCCGTCGAACAGTTGCAGCCAGCGCGGCGGGCGCGCCATGGGCTCGACCCGCAGGCTCGCCTCGCTCCAGCGATCCTGGGCCAGGCTGGCCGGCAGCCGGCGCTGCAGGCGGGGCGAGGGCCGGCGGCGCAGGGCCAGGGCGTCGCCGCCGGCAAGCAGGGCGAGCAGGGCCAGCGCGCTCCACCAGGCCGGCGCCGCGAAGGCCGCGGGCGCCGCATCGAGAGCACGGGCGCTGCCGAGGGCGAGGGCCGCCAGCAGCAGCGCGGCGAGCAGGACGAGGAGCGCCGGCGCCGGTCTCATGTGCGCGGCGCCGCCACCTGGGCGAGCAGCTCGGCGAGCAGCGCATCCACCTCGCCGCCCTCGAACGCCCACTGCGGCGCCAGGCGTACCCGGTGGCGCAGCACCGCCGGCGCGCTGGCCTTGACGTCGTCGGGGGTGACGAAGCCGCCGTCGCGCAGCAGGGCGCGGGCGCGGGCGCAGCGCACCAGGGCGATGGAAGCCCGCGGCCCGGCGCCGAAGGCCAGGCCCGGCCAGTCGCGGCTGGCGCGCACCAGACGCACGGCATAGTCGAGCACCTGCTCGTCGATCGGCAGCGCGGCGCACAGGCGCTGCAGGACCGGCACCTCGGCGGCGTCGAGCAGCGGGCGCAGCTCGGCGGTTTCCAGCATGTCGCCGTGGGTCGAGCCGGCCACCTGGCGCACCAGCGCCAGTTCCTCGGCGTGGCCGGGGTAGTCCATGCGCAGCTTGAGCATGAAACGGTCCAGCTCGGCCTCGGGCAGCGGGTAGGTGCCTTCCTGGTCGATGGGGTTCTGCGTGGCCAGCACCATGAACGGCTGCGGCACCGCCAGGGCCTCGCCTTCCAGGGTCACCTGGCGCTCCTGCATCACCTCCAGCAGCGCCGCCTGGGTCTTGGCCGGCGCGCGGTTGATCTCGTCGGCCAGCAGCAGGTGGGTGAACACCGGGCCGCGGCGCAGCTTGAACTGCTCGCTGGCCAGGTCGTAGACGGCATGTCCGGTGACGTCGCTGGGCATCAGGTCGGGGGTGAACTGGATG
Organism: Pseudomonas guangdongensis; assembly: GCF_900105885.1. Classification (NCBI taxonomy): domain Bacteria; kingdom Pseudomonadati; phylum Pseudomonadota; class Gammaproteobacteria; order Pseudomonadales; family Pseudomonadaceae; genus Geopseudomonas; species Geopseudomonas guangdongensis. Next base: position 2,007,754 of record NZ_LT629780.1, read on the forward strand.
CGCGCGAAGCGCCCGCCGAAGCAGGCCGCCAGGGCACGCACCAGCAGGGTCTTGCCGAGGCCCGGGACGCCTTCGATCAGTACGTGGCCGCCGGCCAGCAGGGCGCAGAGCACATCGTCGATCACCGCCTGCTGGCCGATCAGCACACTGCCCAGCGCCGCGCGCACGGCCTGCAGGCGCTGGCTGGCGACGGGCTGGAGGGTGGCGTCGGTGGCGGTCGGCACGGCGGCGGTAAGGCGCGGAAGGTCGTCGTTCATGATAGGGCGTTCCTGAGACGTTGCAGATGGGCCACCTGGGCGGTGAAGGCGGCGGCGCCCGGCGAGCTGTCGGGCGCCTGCATGAGGCGGGCGACCGTGCTGGTCGGCAGGCCGGCGCGCTGGCCGAGCCAGGCCCAGCGCGCCGCGGCCGGGAGCTGCTCGAAGCCCGGATGGCGCTGGCGGGCGAGTTCGTGCACGGCCTGCTGGAGCTGGACGAGCAGGGCGGCGTGGCCCTGCTGACGGCAGATGAAGCGCGCGCTGGCCAGCAGCCGCTCGCCGAGGGCGCGGCGCGGCGGCGGGAGGTCGCCGAGCGGCGGGCCCTGGCGCAGGCCGAGGTGCCAGAGCAGCAGCGCCAGCAGCAGGCCGAGCGCCGCCAGCGCCTCGGGGAAGTGGCGCAGCAGCAGGTGCGGCAGGGATTCGCCGCCCAGCCGCTGCAGCAGGGTCACCTGGCTGCCACGGGTCAGATACCAGAGCAGCCAGGCGTGGTCGTGTTCGGCGATACGCTGGTTGTGCCAGATCGCTCCGTCGGCCAGCACGCTGACCCGCCCGGCGCCCCAGCGGCGTTGCAGCAGATGGCTGCCGTAGGCGCTGCGCGCCTGCAGCAGGATGCCCGGCGCGCGGCTCGTCAGGCGGCGATGGGGGTCGAAGGCCAGGTAGGCCGGCGCCGGTTCGCCGGGCAGCGCCAGCTTGGCCAGTTCGGGCCAGGGATCGGCGGAGTCTGCGGCAGCGGCGGCGCTGCGCAGGCCGATGCCCAGGCGGTCGAGCAGCGGATCGGCGGCGCCGGGCGGGCCTTCGGCGATCAGGATCAGGTGGCCGCCGGCCGCTACCCAGTCGAGCAGGCGGCGCTGCTGCGCGGCGTCGAGTTGCTGGCGCGGGCCGAGCAGCAGCAGGCTGCGGCCCTGCGGCGCGCCGGCGGCGAGCGCCGGGCGCAGGCTGTCGGCGCGCTCGACGGCGACCTGCTGGCTGCGCAGGAAATGTTCGGCGGCCAGCCAGGGATTGCCGCGCACCTCAGGCGCCGGGCCGAGCTCGACGCGCTGGCGGGAGACTTCGAGCGGCAGCAGCAGGGCGAGCAGCGCCGCGCACAGGCTCAGAGCGGCGAGCAGCAGCCAGAGCGACTGGCGAGCGTTCATGGCGGCGCCCCGAACAGCCGGCGCGCTTGACGGCACAGCGCCTGGCCCGTGTCGGGCGCCACGGGCGCGGCGCCCCAGGCCAGCGCCTGCCAGGCATCGAGCAGCGTCGTGGCGAAGGTGACCAGCGCCGGGTTGTCCAGTTGTGCCAGTTGCGCACGCACCTCATCCTCGGTGTGCGCCGCGCTCAGGGCCAGCCGGTGGCGGCCGGCCAGATGATCGAGCAGGCCGGCGTAGAGCAGGGCGAGGGCGGCGCGCGGCTGCTCCGGCCAGAGCCGTTCGGCGCGGGCGGCGAGGTCGGCGGGCGCGGCGCGGGACGTTGCGGGCGGCGGCGGAGCGATCGGCGCTTGGGCGTCCGCCACGGCCTCGGGTGTGGCGACGAACAGTCGCCGCCAGCGGCGCCAGCGCCAGGCGAGCACGCCGAGGGCGGCGGCGAGCAGGCTCCAGAGCAGGACCTCCAGGGCGCCGGCCAGGCTGTGCGTCCAGGCGGGCGGCGGCGCATCGCTCGGCAGCGCCGCCTCGTCCGCTGCCGCCCAGCGCCAGGCGAGGCGTTCCTCGCTGCGGCGGAACGGCGGTGCGGCGAGGATCGCGGCGATATCGCGGCGCGCCTGCGCGCTGTCCAGCGCCTGGCCCTGCAGGCGCGCGGCGGCCGGCCCCGGATCGTGCGCCGCGAGCCGGACCTCGGCGGCCAGCGCGGGCGGCGTCGGCAGCAGCAGGACGCAGCCCAGCAGCACGGCCAGGGCGGCGTGGCCGAGGCGGTCGAGCAGGCGGCGGAAGGCCAGCTCCAGGTCCCAGGCCTCCAGTTCGCAGCGCCGGTTGAGGTACAGGCTGAAGCCGCAGGCCACATAGCAGGGCGCCCAGAGCACCAGCACCAGGGCGTAGAGCAGGTTGCCCAGGTGCTCCAGCCACAGCCAGTGGGCTTCGGGGGCGACCAGCAGGCTGCGCCAGTCCGCCGGGCCGGCGATCTCCAGCGGCAGCAGCAGCCAGAGCAGTAGCACCAGCGCCAGCCAGAGCAGCAGTTCGATGTGCAGGCCGAGCACGGTCAGCCAGCGCGCGCTGGCGCAGCGCCGGGTCAGCACGTCGAGGCGCTGGCGGCGCGCGGCGCCGTGCAGCCGCTCCAGCTGGCCGACCGGCAGGCTGAAGCTGCGCAGCAGGCCGAAGCGCCGCCAGGTCAGGCTGGCCAGCAGCTCGCTGCGCAGCAGGCCCGGCCAGGCGCGCAGGGCCTGGCCGAGGGTCGGCGCGGTGCCGAACAGGGCGCGGCCGAGGATGTGCAGCGGCAGGCGCTCGAAGGCCGGCTTCAGCCACCAGAACAGCAGCAGCACCAGCCCCGGCGCCTCGGGGAACAGCGCGCTGAGCAGCACCAGCACCGGCAGGGTCAGCAGCGCCCAGCTGGCCATCAGCAGGCCGGCATGCCGTTGCGCCAGGCGCAGGCCGAGGTCGGCGGCCTCCCAGGGCGGACGCGGCTGCAGGAGCAGTTGCGGGTGCGGAGCGGGCGGTGCGACGCGGCTGGCCTCGGGCGTCATGGCTGTGTCCCGTGGCGGCCGACCCGCAGGAAGTACAGGCCGACCAGCAGCCAGAGCAGGGCGCCGACGGCGTACTTCGCCTCGACGGAGAAGCGGGTGGTGGACGACCAGTAGGCCTCGACGAAGGCGGCGATCAGCAGCAGGCCGATCACCGCGCCGAGCAGGCCGACGCACTCCCGCGCCCGGCGGCGCAGCGCGCCGATGCGGGTGTGGCGGCCGGGCAGCAGCAGCGCGCCGCCCAGCTGCAGGCCGGCGGCGCCGGCGAAGGTGATCGCGGTCAGCTCGAAGGCGCCGTGGCCGATCACGAAGCTGCAGAAGGTGTCGGTGTAGCCGATGCCGATCAGGTGGCCGCTCATCGCACCGATGTTCAGGCCGTTGTGCAGCAGGAAGAACAGCGCGCCCAGGCCCAGCAGCAGGCCGCCGGCGAAGGTCTGGAAGGCCACGCCGAGGTTGTTGAGGATATAGAAGCCGAACATCAGCCAGTCGTCGCCGCTGCCGCGGGTGGAGAACGGCCCGAGGCGGCTGGCGTCCGGATCGTACATGCGCTCCAGCTCGGCGACCCGTTCGCTGGAGAGCAGGCTGTAGACCAGCTCGGGGTTGAGGTAGACCAGCAGCGCCATGCCCAGCAGCGGGCCGTAGAACAGCAGGCTGGCGAGCAGGATGCTGCGCCAGGCGGCGCGCACCTGGCGCGGCAGGCCGCCGAGCAGAAAGCCCAGCAGTTGCGGGCCGAAGCGGCTCGGCGGGCGGTAGAACTGCTGGTGGGCACGCAGGCACAGGCGCTGCAGGCGCTCGACCAGGCTGTCGCCGTAGCCGCGCGCCTCGGCCAGCGCCAGCTGCTGGCACAGCCGGCGGTAGGCGGCGGCGAACGCGCCGGCCTCGGCACCCAGCCGCTGGCCCTGCTCCAGGCGCGTCAGCTGCTGTTCCAGCGCCTGCCATTCGCCGGCATGGCGGGCCTCGAAGGCGGCCTGCTTCATGGCTTGCCCCGCAGTTCGGCGGCGATCGCCAGCAGGCGGCCGCATGCCTCGGCGGGGGCGACGCCGAGGGCCGGGGCGAGCAGGGCGGCCAGCTCCTCGCGGCGCGGCGCCGAGAGCCGCGCCTGGCGTTCGGCGAAGGCCAGCAGGGCGCGCCGCGCCTCGGCGTCGAGGGGGAAGGGTGCGGCTTGCGGCGCCGCGGCGTCGAACGGCGCGATGCGCCGGCGCGGCGGGCGATGCACCACCAGGGTGCCGGCGGCCAGATCGCCCAGGCGCTGGAAGCGCGGATTGGCCAGGCAGGCCAGCAGGCCGGTGGCGTAGCCCAGCGGCAGCATGTCGACCAACCGGAGCAGGTTGCGCAGCAGCGAGGCGCCGACGCCCACCGGCGTGCCGTCCTCGTGCAGCACCTGCAGGCCGAGCAGCTGCTTGCCGGGCGAGCGGCCCTGGTTGAACACCTCGAACAGCACCATGTAGCCCCAGGCGAGCAGGAACAGCAGGATCAGTCCCAGGCCCATGCCCAGCTCGCCGAACTGGCCGAGCAGGGCCAGCACGCTCAGGGCCAGCGCGGTGCGCAGCCCCAGGTCGATGGCGAAGGCCTGGGCGCGGCGCAGGGGGCCGGCCGGGCGCAGGCTCAGCTCGATCCCTTCGGGGACTTCCACTCGCAGGCGGTTATCCAGCGGCTCGGGAGAAACGGCGGACATGGCGGTTCCTTGGCGATGGCGGCAGGCTGTCGAGCCTAGCGAGGCCGGGGGCGTGGCGGCAACCGTTGCCGGTGCGGGTGCGCTAGACTGCCGCAGCCCTGATTTCCGGAGACTTCCCGTGACCGCGAGCCTGTTCTGGTACGACTACGAAACCACCGGCATCGATCCGCGCCGCGACCGGCCGCTGCAGGTGGCGGGTATCCGCACCGACGAGGCGCTCAACGAGATCGACGCGCCGCTCAACCTCTATTGTCGTCCGGCCGACGACATCCTGCCGCATCCGCAGTCGTGCCTGATCACCGGCATCGGCCCGCAGCAGCTGCAGCGCGAGGGGCTGGTCGAGGCCGAGTTCGTCACCCGCCTGCACGCCGAACTGGCGCGTCCCGGCACCTGCAGCGCCGGGTACAACACCCTGCGTTTCGACGACGAGATGACCCGGCACAGCCTGTACCGCAACTTCTTCGATCCCTATGCCCGCGAATGGCAGGGCGGCAACAGCCGCTGGGATTTGATCGATCTGGTCCGCGCCGCCTATGCGCTGCGCCCCGAGGGCATCGAATGGCCGCAGGAGGACGGGCGGGTGAGCCTGCGCCTGGAGCGCCTGACCGCCGCCAACGGCATCGACCACGGCCAGGCCCACGACGCCCTGGCCGACGTGCGCGCTACCCTGGCGCTGGCGCGCCTGCTGCGCGCCCGCCAGCCGCGTCTCTACGACTGGTGCTACCGCCTGCGCAGCAAGGCGCAGGTGATGGAGCAGATCCGCCTGCTCGAACCGCTGCTGCATATTTCCGGACGGTTTGCCGCTGCCCGTCATTTCGCCGCGGTGGTATTGCCGCTGGCCTGGCACCCGCGCAATCGCAATGCGCTGATCGTCTGCGACCTGCAGGCCGATATTGCGCCCTTGCTGGAATTGCCCGCCGAGGTACTGGCCCGGCGCCTGTATACCCGCCGCGACGAACTGGCCGAAGGCGAGTTACCGGTGCCGCTGAAACTGGTGCAGATCAATCGCAGTCCGGTATTGGCGCCGCTCAAGGTATTGCGCGACAGCGACCGTCAGCGTCTGCAGTTGGACATGACGCTCTGCGAGGCGCGTGCCCGGCAACTGCGGGACAACCTGCCGGTATGGCAGGGCAAGTTGTCGTTGATCTATGCCGAGGGCGATTTCGCGACGACTATCGATCCGGAGCAGCGCCTGTATGACGGTTTTATCGGCGACCGCGATCGCGGCATCTGCGTGCGGGTGCGCGAGAGCGACCCGGCCAAGTTGCGCGAGTGGCATGGCCAGTTCAGCGACGAGCGTCTCGAGGAGTTGTTGTTCCGTTATCGGGCGCGCAACTTCCCGCAGCTGCTGGCGGCCGACGAACAATTGCGCTGGCAGGAATTCTGCCGCCTGCGCCTGAGCGATCCGGCGCAGGGCGCGCCCAATACCCTGGAGGCGTTCGCGGCGGCGACCGCCGAGTTGCTGGCCACCGCCGATCCCGCGCAGCAGACGCTGTTGCAGCAATGGCAGGCGCATGCCGACGATCTGCGCCGGCGCTATGTGCCGACCTGACGCCGCGGCTATCCCGATAAACAAAAAAAACGCCGAAAGTTTCGGCGTTTTTTTATGGCGTCATGCAGTTGCCGCGATCAACCGATAGTGGTCGACCAGCTTTCCACGGTATCGCTGCCCCACTGGGCTTTCCACTCTTTGAGGATCTTGTGGTTGCCGCCCTTGGTTTCGATGACTTCATGGTTATGCGGGTTGGTATAGACCTTGACGCGACGGGTGCGCTTGACCGGCGCCTCGGTCTTGGCGGCACGCACCTGACGGGCAGCCTTGCTCGCCTTGCCGTCGTTGTCGAGCAGGGCGAGGATATCCGGCAGCGACTTACCATATTGGGCGAGCAGTTCGCGGAGTTTGGTTTCGAATTCCAGCTCGTGCTGCAGTTTGCCGTCGTCCTGCAGGGCCTGCAGGCGGGCTTGCAACTCTTCGATGGCGGCCTTGGTGGCGCGGTACTCATTGATCAGGGACATGTGCATATACCTTGTAAGTCGTTAGGCAGAAAGTGCTGACGTGAAACAATAATAGGTAGTGCGCAATTGCAAGTAAATGCTCCGGACAAGCTCTTTTGGCAACTTGTGATAAATATTTCCAAGTATCGGCATGTTACTCCGGGGTGCCGCGGCGGATTCGCCGCGCCCGCAAGGTGTATGCAGTCTGGCGTCGCTGTGGATAGAATCGGCGCCTTCTGATGTTTGCGGAGTCAAACCCCATGCGCACCTTCCGCCTGGTCATCGCCTGCCCCGACCGCGTGGGCATCGTGGCCAAGGTCAGCAACCTGCTGGCGACCTACAACGGCTGGATCACCGAGGCGAGCCACCATTCGGACCTGGACAACGGCTGGTTCTTCATGCGCCACGAGATCCGCGCCGACTCGCTGCCGTTCGATCTCGACGGTTTCCGCCACGCCTTCGCGCCGATCGCCCGCGAGTTCGGCATGCGCTGGGAAGTCTACGATTCGGCGGTGAAGAAGCGCGTGGTGCTGATGGCCAGCCGCGAGTCGCACTGCCTGGCCGACCTGTTGCACCGCTGGCACAGCGGCGAGCTGGAGTGCGAGATTCCCTGCGTGATTTCCAACCACGACGACCTGCGCAGCATGGTCGAGTGGCACGGCATTCCCTACGTGCATGTGCCGGTCGATCCCAAGGACAAGGCGCCGGCCTTCGCCGAGGTCAACCGCCTGATCGCCGAGCACCGCGCCGACTGCGTGGTGCTGGCGCGCTACATGCAGATCCTGCCGCCGGAGCTGTGCCAGGAGTACGCCGGCCGGGTGATCAACATCCACCACAGCTTCCTGCCCTCGTTCGTCGGCGCCAAGCCCTACCACCAGGCGGCCAAGCGCGGCGTCAAGCTGATCGGCGCCACCTGCCACTACGTCACCGAGGAGCTGGACGCCGGCCCGATCATCGAGCAGGATGTGGCCCGCGTCACCCACCGCGAAGGTGCCGAGGACATGGTGCGCATCGGCAAGGATGTCGAGCGGAGGGTGCTGGCCCGTGGTCTACGCTATCACTTGGAAGATCGGGTGCTGGTCCACGACAACAAGACGGTGGTGTTCGACTGACGCACCGCCCGCGCACCCGGCCCGCGTCGACGACAGAGGAGGGGTGCGCATGCTCAAGTCGATCAAGGTACAGGCCTACATGACCCGGCGGCTGGTGACCTTCCGCCCGGAAATGGACCTGTTCACCGCCATCAACCGTCTGCTCGAACACGGCATTGCCAGTGCCCCGGTGATCGACTCCGAGGGCTATCTGATCGGCATGCTGTCGGAGAGCGACTGCCTGCGGGCGATCCTGTCCGGCGCCTATTTCGAGGACGCCCACGGCACGGTCGGCAACTACATGACCAGTGCCGTCGACACCATCGCCGGCGAAGCCGACATCATCGAGGCGGCGGAAACCTTCCTGCGCGGCCAGCGTCGCCGCCTGCCGGTGCTGGAGAGCGGCCGGCTGGTGGGCATGATCGCCCGCAGCGACGTGCTGCGCGCGGTCAAGGAGTTCGCCCAGCACGACGAAGGCCGGCGCAACTGAGCGTCCCGATGGCGGCCGCCGCGCTGCCTTTTTGACGGGCGCTAGCCCGTCCCAGCGTTTTCGGGGAGGCGCCATGCCCGTATCCGTACCCGCGCAACTGTTGCTCGGCGCCGATCCCGCCGGGCAGCCCGTCGGCCAGCGCTTGCGCCTGGCCAACCGTCACGGACTGATCGCCGGCGCCACCGGCACCGGCAAGACCGTCACCCTGCAGCGGCTGATCGAACAGTTCAGTGCGGCGGGCGTTGCGGTGTTCGCCGCCGACATCAAGGGCGACCTGTGCGGCCTCGGCGCGCCCGCCACGCCGAGCGGCAAGGTTGCCGAGCGCATCGCCGCCATGCCCTGGCTCGACTATCGCCCGCAGGCCTGGCCGCTGGTGCTCTGGGATGTGGCCGGGCAGAGCGGCCATCCGCTGCGCACCACCCTCAGCGAAATGGGCCCGTTGCTGCTCGGCGCGCTGCTGGTGCTGACCGACAGCCAGCAGGCGGCGCTGCATGCCGCCTTCCGGGTTGCCGACCGCGAGGGTCTGCTGCTGCTCGATCTCAAGGACCTCAAGGCGCTGCTCAACCACCTGCAGGCTCATCCCGAACTGCTCGGCGAAGAGCGCGCGCTGTTCACCGCGGCTTCCGCCCAGGCGCTGCAGCGCAAGCTGGCCGGCCTGGAGCAGCAGGGCGCCGAGGCGCTGTTCGGCGAGCCGGCACTGCAACTGGAAGACCTGCTGCGCCCGGCGGCGGACGGTCGGGGCGTCGTCCACCTGCTCGACGCCAGCCGGCTGGTCCACGCCGCGCCCAAGGTCTACGCCACCTTCCTGCTCTGGCTGCTGGCCGAGCTGTTCGAGCAACTGCCCGAGCGCGGCGATGCCGACAAGCCGCTGCTGGCGCTGTTCTTCGACGAGGCGCACCTGTTGTTCGCCGACACCCCCAAGGCGCTGCAGGAGCGCCTGGAGCAGGTGGTGCGGCTGATCCGCTCCAAGGGCGTCGGCGTCTACTTCGTCACCCAGTCGCCGGGCGACCTGCCCGATGCGGTACTGGCCCAGCTCGGCCTGCGCATCCAGCACGGTCTGCGTGCCTACACCGTGCGCGAGCAGAAGGCGCTGCGCGCGGTCGCCGACGGTTTCCGCGCCAATCCGGCCTTCGACAGCCTGGGTGTGCTCACCGAACTGGGCATCGGCGAAGCGCTGGTAGGCACCCTGGAGGACAAGGGCACACCGGCGCCAGTACAGCGGGTGAGCATCGCACCGCCACAGTCGCGCATCGGCCCGCTGGATGCGGCCGAGCGCGCGGCGCTGATCCGCCAGTCGCCGCTGGCCGGACGCTACGAGCGGGCGGTGGATCGCGAGTCGGCCTACGAGCTGCTTGGCGCCCGCGCGGCGCAGGCCGAGGCCGCCTCGGCTCCGGCCCAGTCTCCGGCGACGGGTGCGGTGGGCGAGCTGCTGGGTGGTGCGCTGGGTCAGGCGATGAAGAGCGCCGTGCGCCAGGCGGCCAGTCAGGTCGGGCGCGAACTGGTGCGTGGCCTGCTGGGCTCGCTGCTGGGCGGCCGCAAGCGCTGAGGACTGCGACACGATGCGGAGCACCAGGCTGTCAACCCGGTGCTGTCTATGCCGGGGACGCGAACAACGCCCCGCCGATGGCCATCCGGTGAAATCGGGCTTCACCTGGGCTGCATCTTCTGGTAAAAAGTCGCCCTGCAAGCGGGTGTCGTATAATGGCCATTACCTGGGCTTCCCAAGCCCATGACGTGGGTTCGATTCCCATCACCCGCTCCAGCTTTCTCCGCGCCGTCCGGCGCACCCGGCAGATACAGCCGTCTGCCTCTTTCTCCCCTTCAGGATCGGCCCTCCGAGCGAAGACTTCGCCGCGAAGGCCCTCGTTGCCCGATCCTGCGTCGCTACAGCGCCATCGTTCCTCGACAGCCAGCAGCCCATTCGGCAACGCGGTCGCGAGGCCGGTCCTGCGCGCCAGACGCTCGGGGCGACTAGACTGCACGACAGGAGGGGAGGAAAAAGCGCGGGCTCTGCGCCGGGCCTGTGCGAGGCGCGAGGACGACAATGCCGGGCATGTCTTCCAATCGTCACGGGTTTGGCGCTAAGTGGTTACCAGGTCGTCCGCGTTGATCGAGCAGCCAGGGCGGCCCTTGTTGGCGGAGCGCCTGCGGGCATTCCGTCGCCTGACCCACAGGATTCGAGGTAAGCGAACATGGACAAGAGCGGGCATGACGTCGCGCAGACCAAGCTGTACGTACTCGATACCAATGTCCTGATCCACGATCCGAACGCCTTGCTGAACTTCCAGGAACACATGGTGGCGATTCCGATGACCGTGCTGGAGGAGCTGGATCACCTCAAGACCGGCAAGCACAGCGTCGCCGCCGAATGCCGCCAGGCCATCCGCCTGATCGATCAGCTGCTCGGCGCCGCCACCCCCGAGCAGGTCGAGCGCGGGGTGCCGATCCAGCGCGGCAAGGGCGGGCCGCGCGGCAGCCTGTCGATCCTCATGAGCCGCTTGGACATGGTGCCCAGCGGCCTGCCGGAGCACCTCAACGACAACAAGATCATCAACCAACTGGTGGAGTTGCAGGGCCGGCGCCCCGAACTGCTGGTGGTGCTGGTCAGCAAGGACATCAACATGCGCCTGAAGGCGCGGGCCTGCGGGGTGGCCGCCGAGGACTACCACACCGACCAGCTGGTCGACGACGTGGCGCTGCTGCCGCGCGGCTATCACCACTTCCCCGGTTCTTTCTGGAACAAGGTCGGCAAGGTGGAGACCCGTCAGGAGATCGGTCGTACCCTGCACCGCGTGCTGCTCGGCGAGGGCATGCCGCAGGTGCACGTCAACGAGTTCATCGTCGACGAGCAGGGCTTCGTCGGCTGGGTCAAGCAGGTGGACAAGCGCCACATGCTGCTGCTCGACCTGCATCAGGAACCGCTACTGCACCAGGAGGCCTGGGGGCTGCGCCCGCGCGACATCTACCAGGCGCTGGCACTCTATGCGTTGCTCGACCCGGACATCCACCTGGTCAACCTGACCGGCGCGGCCGGTTCGGGCAAGACCATCCTCGCCCTGGCCGCGGCCATCGAGCAGACGGTGGTCAGCAAGCGCTACCGGCGCATCATCGCCACCCGCAGCGTGCAGGGGCTGGACGAGGACATCGGCTTTCTGCCCGGCACCGAGGCGGAGAAGATGGAGCCCTGGCTGGGCGCCATCACCGACAACCTGGAAGCGCTGCACATGGACGACGAGAACACCCACGGCAGCGTCGACTACATCCTGCAGAAAGTGCCGCTGCAGTTCAAATCCCTCAACTACATCCGCGGGCGCAGCTTCCAGCAGAGCCTGATCCTCATCGACGAGTGCCAGAACCTCACTCCGCACCAGATGAAGACCATCATCACCCGCGCCGGCAACGGCTCGAAGGTGGTCTGTCTGGGCAACCTGGCGCAGATCGACACGCCCTACCTGTCGGCGCCCAGCTCGGGTCTGACCTACCTGACCGAGCGCTTCAAGGACTTCCCGCAGGGCGTGCACATCACCCTGCAGGGCGTGCCGCGCTCGGTGCTGGCCGAGTACGCGGAGGCGCACCTGTAAGGGGCCGCAGGCACTCCCGCAGCGCGCGTGAGTCGGGTGCTGCGGGAGCCCTGCCGGCCTGCTGCGCTCAGAGGCTCAGGCGCATCGACAGGTCGATGGCCTTGACGTCCTTGGTCAGGGTGCCGATGGAGATGTAGTCGACGCCGGTCTCGGCATAGCTGCGCAGGGTGTCGCGGTTGATGCCGCCGGAGGCTTCCAGCTTGGCGCGGCCGGCGGTCAGGGCCACGGCGGTGCGCATGTCGTCGTGGTCGAGCTCGTCGAGCATGATGATGTCGGCGCCGGCGTCCAGTGCCTGGCGCAGCTCGTCGAGGTTCTCCACTTCCACTTCCACCGGCCGGCCGGGGGCGATCTGCCGTGCGCTGGCCACCGCCTGGGCGATGCCACCGCAGGCGGCGATGTGGTTTTCCTTGATCAGGAAGGCGTCGTACAGGCCGATGCGATGGTTGTGGCAGCCGCCGCAGGTGACCGCGTATTTCTGCGCCAGACGCAGGCCGGGCAGGGTCTTGCGGGTGTCGAGCAGCTGGACCGCGGTGCCCTCGACCAGGTCGGCGTATTCGCGGCAGCGGGTGGCGACTCCGGAGAGCAGCTGCAGGAAGTTCAGCGCGCTGCGCTCGCCGCTGAGCAGGGCACGCGCCGGGCCTTCGAGGCTGAACAGCGTCTGGTCCTGGATGACCCGCTCGCCGTCGGCGACCTGCCACTGCACCTGCACGCGCGGGTCGAGCTGGCGGAACACCTCGTCGACCCAGGCGGTGCCGCAGACGGTGGCGGCCTCGCGGGTGATGATCCGTGCCCGGGCCACGCGCTCGGCGGGGATCAGCTGGGCGGTGAGGTCGCCGCTGCCGATGTCCTCGGCGAGCGCGGTGCGCACGTTGGCGGTGATTTCGGCGCCGAGATCGGCAAGACGAAGATTGGGCATGGCAGGCTCCCTGGGCTGTGTGGCGGCGATTATAGGCGCTTTGCCGCCCGCGGGGCTGGCGCTGCGGCGGGCTGGCCGTGCCGTGCGCGGTCGCCGGCCAGCGGTCGCGGGCCGCGCCGGCGCCTTGGCCGTGGCGCCCGGCTGTTCTAGAGTGGCGACCGGTTTCCCGCGCGGCCTGACCCGCGCGCTGCGGTCTTTTCAGGAGTTGCGATGCAGATCGATCCCTCGACGGGCTGGTGCGCGGAAGCGCGCCGGCGCCCCTCGCCCAATTGCAATGCGCGGCCGGAAGGCGAGGTGTCGCTGCTGGTCATCCACAACATCAGCCTGCCGCCGGGGCAGTTCGGCACCGGCGAGGTGGAAAATCTGTTTCTCAACCGCCTCGATCCCCAGGCCCACCCGTACTTCGCCGGCATCGCCGGGCTGCGGGTGTCCGCGCACTTCCTGATCGAGCGCGACGGCCGGCTGACCCAGTTCGTGCCCTGTGGCGCGCGCGCCTGGCATGCCGGCGTGTCGTGCTTCGAGGGGCGCGAGCAGTGCAACGATTTCTCCCTCGGCATCGAGCTGGAGGGCACCGACGAGCTGCCCTACAGCGAGGCCCAGTACTGCGTGCTGGTGGCCCTGACCCGTGCGCTGCTGCGCGCCTATCCGGGGCTCGCGGCCGAGCGCATCTGCGGGCACAGCGACATCGCCCCCGGGCGCAAGAGCGATCCGGGGCCGGCCTTCGACTGGGCGCGCTATCGCCGGGCGCTGGCGGCGGAGGTGGTGCGATGAGTTTTCTGGTGATGCTGGTGGTCGTGCTGCTGGAGCGCTTCGGCCGCTGGCGCCTCGCCGTGCAGCGCGATGCCCTGGCGCTGCGCCTGCTCGACTGGCTCGGCGCGCGGCCCGGCGTCGCGGGGCGCGCGGGTCTGCAGCTGGCGCTGTGGTTGCTGCTGACGCTGCTGCCGGTAGCCGGGCTGCTGCTGGCGCTGGCGCCGCTGGCCTACGGCTGGCTGCTGCTGCCGCTGCATGTGCTGGCGTTACTGTGGAGCTTCGGGCGTGGCGACCTGCCCCGGGCGCTGGCGCCATTTCGCGCCAGCTGGCTGCGCGGCGATGCCGAAGCGGCCTGCCTGGACGCCGAGCGCGACCTGGGCGTGCAGGCCGAGGACGGCGGCAGCCTGCTCCGTCAGGTGCAGGGCTACCTGATCTGGCAGGCCTACCAGGGTTTCTTCGCCGTGGTGTTCTGGTACGTGCTGCTCGGCCCGCTGCCGGCGCTGGCCTACCGTCTGCTGGCGCTGGCCGGCGAGCGGGGCGGCGGCGACCCGCTGCAGCGCCGCGCCGTGCAGCTGCGCCATCTGCTCGACTGGCTGCCGGCCCGCGCGCTGGTGCTGACCCTGGCGCTGGCCGGCAACTTCGTCACTGTCGGCCGCGTGCTGTGGCCGCGGCTGCTGGATACCCAGACCGAGGCCAGCCGTCTGGTGGTGGAGGGCGGCCGGGCGGCGGCCGAGCTGGGCGCGCAGCCGGTCGCCGGCCGCGATGGGCTGGCCAGCCTGGATGCCTTGCAGAGCCTGCTGCTGCGCGCCGGGCTGGTCTGGTTCAGCGCCTGGGCGCTGTGGGTGCTGCTGGGCTAGTCGGGCTGCTCCGGCCAGAGCCAGGCCGCGCCGCGCACCCCGCTGGAGTCGCCGTGGCGGGCTGGCAGCAGCCGTGTGGCGAGCACGTCGGAGAACACGTGGCGGGCCAGCAGCGGCGGCAGTTCGCGGTACAGCGCGGTCATCTGCGACAGCCCGCCGCCGAGGACGACCACCTCCGGGTCGAGGATGTTGATCACGCTGGCCAGCGCTCGGGCCAGCTGCTCGCAATAGCGCGCGAAGGCCGCCTGCGCCGCCGGCTCGCCGGATTCGGCGGCGCGGTAGAGAGCACCGGCGTCCCGCTCCGGGTCGCTGCGCGCCGCCCAGCCGGGGCCGCTGAGAAAGGTTTCGATGCAGTCGTCGCGCCCGCAGTAGCAGCGCCGCACCGCGCCGTCGGCGGCGCTGCGGCCGGGCAGCGGGTTGTGGCCCCATTCGCCGGCGATGGCGTTAGGGCCGCCGAGCAAACGGCCGTCGACGACGATGCCGGCGCCGACCCCGGTGCCGAGGATCGCCCCGAACACGCTGCGCGCGCCAGCCCCAGCACCGTCGCTGGCCTCGGAGAGGGCGAAGCAGTCGGCATCGTTGGCCAGGCGCAGCGGACGCTCCAGCAGGCGTTCGAGGTCGCCCTGCAGGTCCCGGTCGATCAGGCACACCGAGTTGGCGTTGCGGATACGCCCGTGCAGCGGCGAGCGGCTGCCGGGAATCCCCACGCCGACGCTGCCCGCGCGGCCCAGGGTGCGCTCGGCCTGAACGACCAGTGCGGCGATGGCGGCGAGGGTGGCCGGGTAGTCGCCCTGGGGGGTGGGTACGCGCCGGCGCAGCACCTCGCGCGCGCCGTCGAGGGCGATGATCTCGATCTTGGTGCCGCCGAGGTCGATGCCGAAGCGCAGGGACATGGGGAAGGACTCGTGCCGGAGGAGGGCGGCGATTATGCCAGCCGCCAGTGCCGGAGCGTCAGTGCGGCGCGGGCCAGCCGAACAGGGCGCAGGCGTTGCGGCTGCTGGCGGCAGCCAGCGCCTCGGGCGTCATGCCGCGCAGTTCGGCCAGCACGGCGCAGATCTCGCCCAGGTATTCCGGGCTGTTGCGGCCGTAGGCGTGCATGCTCGGCGCCATGTCCGGGGCGTCGGTTTCCAGCACGATGGCCTCCTCCGGCAGCTGCGCGACCAGACGGCGCAGGCGTCTGGCCTGCGGCCAGGTGGCGGCGCCGCCAAGACCCAGGCGGAAGCCGAGCTTCAGGTATTCCCGGGCCTCTTCCAGGCTGCCGGAAAAAGCATGGACGATGCCGCCGCGTCCGGGCCGGTAGCGCTTGAGGGTGGCGATGCTTACCGCGTGGGCGCGGCGCACGTGCAGCAGCGCCGGCAGCTCGAACTCCACCGCCAGCTGCAGCTGCGCCTCGAACAGCGCCTGCTGGCGCAGCGGATCGAGCCCTGCGACGAAGCCGTCCAGGCCGAACTCGCCGAGGGCGCAGAGCTTGGGATGCCCGGCGAAACGGCTCAGCCAGTCGCGCAGTTCGGTCAGGTGCTCGGGGCGATGCTGGTCCAGGTAGACCGGGTGCAGGCCGAAGGCGGCGTACAGACCGTCCTCGGCCATGACCAGCTGCCACAGGCGCTGCCAGTTGTCGCGCTGCACGCCGAGCACCACCAGCCTCTCCACCCCCTGCGTCCGGCTGCGCGCCAGCACGGCGTCGCGGTCGGCGTCGAAGTCGGGGAAGTCCAGATGGGTGTGGGTGTCGATCAGCATGGGGCGTCTGCCGCTGGGGCCGGGGATGATCCCCAGCCTACTGGCGCCGGCGCTGGCCGTGAAGCCTGGCGTTCGCAGGCCGAGGCGGTGCCGGCGCGCGGCGCACCCTGCGAGCCGGCGGCTCGGGCAGGATGCGCCAGGGGCTGCACGCTCAGCGCTGGATCGGGCAGCCGGTGGCGGCCTGCAGTTCGTCGAAGTCGACGCCCTCGGCCAGCTCGACCAGCTTCAGGCCCTCTGCGGTGACGTCCAGCACGGCCAGGTCGGTGATGATGCGGTCGACCACGCCGACGCCGGTCAGCGGCAGATCGCAGCGCGCGAGGATCTTGTGCGCGCCGCCCTTGGCGGTGTGCTCCATCAGCACCACCACGCGCTTGACGCCGGCCACCAGGTCCATCGCCCCGCCCATGCCCTTGACCATCTTGCCGGGGATCATCCAGTTGGCCAGGTCGCCCTGCTCGGATACCTGCATGGCGCCGAGGATCGACAGGTTGATGTGGCCGCCGCGGATCATCGCGAAGGAGTCGGCGCTGTCGAAGAAGCTGCTGCCGGGCAGGGTGGTGATGGTCTGCTTGCCGGCGTTGATCAGGTCGGGGTCGACCTCGTCCTCAGTGGGGAACGGGCCGATGCCGAGCAGGCCGTTCTCGCTCTGCAGCCAGACGTCCATGCCTTCGGGAATGTAGTTGGCCACCAGGGTCGGCAGGCCTATGCCGAGGTTGACGTAGAAGCCGTCCTGCAGCTCGGCGGCGGCGCGCTGCGCCATCTGTTCGCGGGTCCAGGCCATGGTTCAGCTCCTCCCTGCTTTTGTAGAAAGTGTGCGTTGCTCGATGCGCTTCTCGGGCGTGGCGTTGACCACGATGCGCTGCACGTAGATGCCCGGCAGGTGGATCTGGTCGGCGTCCAGGGCGCCGGTCTCGACCAGCTCCTCGACCTCGACCACGCAGACCTTGCCGGCCATCGCGGCCAGCGGGTTGAAGTTGCGCGCGGTCTTGTTGAACACCAGGTTGCCGGCCTTGTCGGCCTTCCACGCCTTGACCAGCGCCACGTCGGCGGTCAGCGAACGCTCCATGACGTACCACTGCCCGTCGAACTGGCGGGTCTCCTTGCCCTCGGCGACCAGGGTGCCGTAGCCGGTCTTGGTGAAGAACGCCGGGATGCCGGCGCCGCCGGCGCGCAGCTTCTCGGCCAGGGTGCCCTGCGGGGTGAACTCCAGCTCCAGCTCGCCGGCCAGGTACTGGCGCTCGAACTCCTTGTTCTCGCCGACGTAGGAGGAAATCATCTTGCTGATCTGCCGGGTGGCGAGCAGCTGGCCGAGGCCGAAGCCGTCGACGCCGGCATTGTTGCTGATCGCGGTGAGGTTCTTGCGGCCGCTGTCGCGCAGGGCGGCGATCAGCGCCTCGGGGATGCCGCACAGGCCGAAGCCGCCGACGGCGATGGTCATGCCGTCTTCCACCAGCCCGTCGAGGGCAGCGTGGGCGTTGGGGTAGAGCTTGTTCATGGATGTGCCTCTCTTGTTGTTCTGGTTGGCGGTGTAGGAGCGAATCAGGCGCCGCGCCAGGCGCGCGCCACCCGCGAGCCGTTGTCGCGGCCGAGCACCTGGCAGATGCGCTCGCCGGCCTGAACCAGCGCCGCCAGCTCGATGCCGGTGTGGATGCCCAGGCCGTCGAGCAGATAGAGCACGTCCTCGCTGGCCACGTTGCCGCTGGCGCCCTTGGCGTAGGGGCAACCGCCGAGGCCGGCGACCGAGCTGTCGAACACGTGGATGCCTTCCAGCAGGCTGGCGTAGATGTTCGCCAGCGCCTGGCCGTAGGTGTCGTGGAAGTGACCGGCCAGCTTGTCGCGCGGAATGTCGCGGCCGACCGTCTCGAACAGCGCGCGGGTCTTGCCGGCGGTGCCGGTGCCGATGGTGTCGCCCAGGGAGATCTCGTAGCAGCCCATCTCGAACAGCTCGCGGGCCACCGCGGCGACCTGCTGCGCTGGTACCTCGCCCTCGTAGGGGCAGCCGAGCACGCAGGACACGTAGCCGCGCACGCGCACGCCCTGCTCGCGGGCGGCGTCCATCACCGGCACGAAGCGCTGCAGGCTCTCGCTGATCGAGCAGTTGATGTTCTTCTGCGAGAAGGCCTCGCTGGCGGCGGCGAACACCGCGACTTCCTTCACCCCGGCGAGCATGGCCGCTTCGAAGCCCTGCATGTTGGGAGTCAGCGCGGCGTAGGTGACGCCGGGTTTCTGCTGGATCTGTGCGAACACCTCGGCGGAGCCGGCCATCTGCGGCACCCACTTGGGCGACACGAAGCTGCCGACCTCGACGTATTCGACGCCGGCGGCGCTCAGGTCGTCGACCAGGCGCACCTTGTCGGCGACGCTGATCGGCTGTTTCTCGTTCTGCAGGCCGTCGCGCGGGCCGACTTCGACCAGGCGGACGTGGCGGGGCAGGTTCATGCAAATCTCCTTGGCTGGGGACGCGGTGTTGTAGGGTGCGCCGTGCGCACCAGCGGTGGCCAATGGTGCGCATGGCGCACCCTACGTTTCCAGAGGCTTACGCCTCCTCCAGCTCCACCAGCGCGGCGCCTTCGCTGACCAGCTCGCCCTCGCTGCAGTACAGGCCCTTGACCACCCCGGCCTGCGGCGCGCGGATGCTGTGCTCCATCTTCATCGCCTCCAGCACCACCAGGGCGGTGCCGGCCTCGACGTGCTGGCCAGCCTCGACCAGCACGCGGACGATGCTGCCGTTCATCGGCGCGGTCAGCCCGCCGTGGTGGGCGTGGCTGGCCTCGGCCTCGGCGATCGGGTCGACGCGCTGCACGCCGCGCAGCTCGCTGCCCCACTGCAGGTACAGGCTGTCGCCGCGGCGGATCGCCAGGTGCTGGCGGCGCAGGCCGTCCTGCTCGACCAGCAGCTGCTCGCCGACCAGCCGCGCCTGCGGCGCGCTGCCGGCGCGCAGGCGCACCACGCGCTGGGTGTCGCCGCAGCGCAGGGCGAGGTCGGTTTCCGCCGGCAGGCCGGCGCGCCAGCCGCAGCTGCCCTGCCAGGGCGAGTGCGGGTCGTCGCCGCGCACGCGCTCGGCCTCGCCCTGCACGAAGGCGCTGGCGGCCAGCTGCCAGAAGCTGTCCGGCAGCTCGCCCGGCGGCGGCAGCAGCTGCGCCTGGTGGCGCGGGATGAAGCCGGTGTCCAGCTCGGCATTGGCGAACGCCGGGTGGGCCAGCACGCGGCGCAGGAAGGCCAGGTTGGTCCTGACCCCGCCCACCGCGGTCTCGGCGAGCATGGCCAGAAGGCGCTGGCGCGCTTCCTCGCGGTTCTCGCCCCAGGCGATCAGCTTGCCGAGCATCGGGTCGTAGAAGGGGGAGACGGTGTCGCCCTCGGCCACGCCGCTGTCGACGCGGCGGCCGGGGCCGGTGCTCGGCTCGCGGTACAGCTCCAGGGTGCCGGTGGCCGGCAGGAAGTCGTGGTCCGGGTCCTCGGCGTACAGGCGCACCTCGATGGCGTGGCCGAGCAGCGGCACCTGCTCCTGGCTGATCGGCAGCGGTTCGCCGCGGGCGACGCGGATCTGCCAGGCGACCAGGTCGAGGCCGGTGATCGCCTCGGTGACCGGGTGCTCGACCTGCAGGCGGGTGTTCATCTCCATGAAGAAGAACTCGCCGCGCGCATCCAGCAGGAACTCCACGGTGCCGGCGCCGACGTAGCCGATGGCCTGGGCCGCCTTGACCGCCGCCTCGCCCATGGCGCGGCGCAGCGCCGGCGACAGGCCCGGGGCCGGGGCTTCCTCGACCACCTTCTGGTGGCGGCGCTGGATCGAGCAGTCGCGCTCGTTGAGGTACAGGCAGTTGCCGTGCTGGTCGGCGAACACCTGGATCTCCACGTGGCGCGGCTTGAGCACGTACTTTTCCACCAGCATGCGCGCGTCGCCGAAGGCGGCTTGCGCCTCGCGCTGGGCGGAGGCCAGCGCCTCGGCCAGCTCGCTCTCGCGCTCGACCACCTTCATGCCCTTGCCGCCGCCGCCGGCGGCGGCCTTGAGCAGCACCGGGTAGCCGATCACCTCGGCGGCGGTGCGGAAGGTCTCGTAGTCCTGGGCTTCGCCGTGGTAGCCGGGCACCAGCGGCACGCCGGCGGTCTCCATCAGCGCCTTGGCCGCCGACTTGCTGCCCATGGCGTCGATGGCGCTGGCCGGCGGGCCGAGGAAGATCAGCCCGGCCGCCTCGATGGCGCGGGCGAAGCCGGCGTTCTCGGAGAGGAAGCCGTAGCCGGGGTGGATGGCCTGGGCGCCGCTGGCCTTGGCGGCGGCGATCAGCTTGTCGACCAGCAGGTAGCTGTCGGCCGGCTTGGCGCCGCCGAGGTCGACGCGGATGTCGGCCTCGCGGGCGTGGCGGGCGTCGGCGTCGATGGCGCTGTGCACGGCCACGGTGGTCAGGCCCAGGGCCTTGGCGGTGCGCATCACCCGGCAGGCGATCTCGCCGCGGTTGGCCACCAGCAGGGTGTCGATGTGTCGGGTCATGCGTGCTTCTCCTGCCAGGCGGGGCTGCGTTTCTCGAGGAAGGCGCGCAGGCCCTCCTGGCCTTCCTGGCTGACGCGCAGGCGGGCGATGGCGCTTTCGGTGTGGCGGCGCAGGGCCGGCGACAGCTCGGCGCTGCCGACCTCGCCGAGCAGGTCCTTGGTCGCCTTCATCGCCTGCGGGCTGTTCAGCTGCAGGTCGGCGATCCAGCGCTCCAGCGCGGCGTCCAGCTCGGCGGCCGGGTAGCACTCGGCGAGCAGGCCCAGTTCGCGGGCGCGGGGGCCATTGAAGCGCTCGGCGGACAGCGCGTAGCGGCGCGCGGCGCGCTCGCCGATGGCCTTGACCACGAACGGGCTGATCACCGCCGGGGCCAGGCCGATGCGCACCTCGGACAGCGAGAACAGCGCGTCCTCGGCGCCGATGGCGATGTCGCAGCAGGCGGCCAGGCCCACCGCGCCGCCGAAGGCCGCGCCCTGCACCACGGCCAGGGTCGGCAGGGACAGGTGGTAGAGGTTGTACATCAGCTCGCCCAGCTCGTGGGCGTCCGTCAGGTTGGCGTCGTAGTCCAGCTCGGCGGCCTCGCGCATCCAGGCGAGATCGGCGCCGGCGGAAAAGTGCTTGCCGCGCCCGCGCAGGATCAGGAAGCGCAGTTCGGGGTGGTCCTTGACCCGGTCGAGGGCGTCGATCAGCTCGCGGATCATGGTGGCGTTGAAGGCGTTGTTCTTGTCGGCGCGGTCCAGCCACAGGGTGGCGAAGCCGCGCGGATCGAAGTCGAGCTGGATGGTCTGGAAGTCGCTCATCTCGGGGCCTCTTACATCCGGAACACGCCGAACGGGGTCGGCTCGATGGGGGCGTTCAGGCTGGCCGACAGCGCCAGCGCCAGTACCTGCCGAGTCTGCGCCGGGTCGATCACGCCGTCATCCCACAGCCGCGCGCTGGAGTAGTAGGGGTGGCCCTGGCGCTCGTACTGCTCGAGGATCGGCTGGCGGATGGCTTCCTCCTCGGCGGCGGAGAAGGTCTTGCCGCTGCGCTCGACCTGCTCGCGCTTGACCTGGGTGAGCACGCCGGCGGCCTGGGCCGCGCCCATCACGCCGATCCGCGCGTTCGGCCACATCCACAGGAAGCGCGGGTCGTAGGCGCGGCCGCACATGCCGTAGTTGCCGGCGCCGAAGCTGCCGCCGATGATCACGGTGAACTTCGGCACCTTGGCGCAGGCCACCGCGGTGACCAGCTTGGCGCCGTGCTTGGCGATGCCGCCGGCCTCGTACTTCTGGCCGACCATGAAGCCGGTGATGTTCTGCAGGAACAGCAGGGGGATGCCGCGCTGGCAGGCCAGCTCGATGAAGTGCGCGCCCTTCTGCGCCGCTTCGGCGAACAGGATGCCGTTGTTGGCGAGGATGGCTACGGGATAGCCGTGCAGGCGGGCGAAGCCGCACACCAGGGTGGTGCCGAACAGCGCCTTGAACTCGTCGAACTCGCTGCCGTCGACCAGCCGGGCGATCACCTCGCGCACGTCGAACGGCTGCTTGGCGTCGGCGGGGATGATGCCGTACAGCTCCTCGCCGGCGTACAGCGGCGCGCGCGGGGCGGCGCTCTGCACCTCGCCCAGCTTGCGCCAGTTGAGGTTGGCCACGCAGCGGCGGGCGATGGCCAGGGCGTGGGCGTCGTTCTCGGCGTAGTGGTCGGCCACCCCGGAGGTCTTGCAGTGCACGTCGGCGCCGCCCAGTTCCTCGGCGCTGACCACCTCGCCGGTGGCGGCCTTCACCAGCGGCGGGCCGGCGAGGAAGATGGTCGCCTGGTTGCGCACCATGATGGTCTCGTCGGCCATCGCCGGCACGTAGGCGCCGCCGGCGGTGCACGAGCCCATCACCACGGCGATCTGCGGGATGCCCTGGGCGCTCATGTTGGCCTGGTTGAAGAAGATGCGGCCGAAGTGCTCGCGGTCGGGGAACACCTCGTCCTGGCGCGGCAGGTTGGCGCCGCCGGAGTCGACCAGGTAGATGCACGGCAGGCGGTTCTGCTGGGCGATGGTCTGCGCGCGCAGGTGCTTCTTGACGGTCAGCGGGTAGTAGCTGCCGCCCTTCACGGTGGCGTCGTTGCCGATGATCATGCACTCGACGCCCTCGACCCGGCCGATGCCGGCGACCACGCCGGCGGCCGGCACGTCCTCGCCGTACACCTCATGGGCGGCCAGCGCGGAGACCTCGAGGAAGGCCGAGCCGGGGTCGAGCAGGGCGTTGATGCGCTCGCGCACCAGCAGCTTGCCGCGCGCGGTGTGACGCTGCTGGGCGGCGACGCCGCCGCCCTCGCTGATGCGCCCGAGCAGGGCGCGCAGGTTGTTCACCTGTTCGAGCATGGCCGCGCTGTTGGCGGCGAACTCCGGCGAACGGGTGTTGATCTGGGTATGCAGGATGGCCATGGGGCTCACTCCGTCGGGATCGATCGCTCCCACGCTCCGGCGTGGGAGTGCCGCTTGAGGACGCTGAGCGTCCGTTCGGGGTGCCCACGCCGGAGCGTGGGCACCATCATGCTCATTTCGACTCGTTGAACAGCTCGCGGCCGATCAGCATGCGGCGGATCTCGCTGGTGCCGGCGCCGATCTCGTAGAGCTTGGCGTCGCGCAGCAGGCGCCCGGTGGGGAACTCGTTGATGTAGCCGTTGCCGCCGAGGATCTGGATCGCCTGCAGGGCCATCTGGGTGGCGTTCTCGGCGGTGTAGAGGATCACCCCGGCGGCGTCCTTGCGGGTGGTCTCGCCGCGGTCGCAGGCCTGCGCCACGGTGTACAGGTAGGCGCGGCTGGCGTTGAGCTGGGTGTACATGTCGGCGACCTTGCCCTGGATGAACTGGAACTCGCCGATGGCCTGGCCGAACTGCTTGCGGTCGTGGATGTAGGGCACCACCACGTCCAGGCAGGCCTGCATGATGCCGGTCGGGCCGCCGGCCAGCACCACGCGTTCGTAGTCCAGGCCGCTCATCAGCACGCGCACGCCGCCGTTGAGCTGGCCGAGGACGTTCTCCTCCGGCACCTCGACGTCGTCGAAGAACAGCTCGCAGGTGTTGGAGCCGCGCATGCCCAGCTTGTCGAACTTGCTGCCGCGGGTGAAACCCTTCCAGTCGCGCTCGACGATGAACGCGGTGATGCCGTGCGGGCCCTTGTCCAGGTCGGTCTTGGCGTAGATCACGTAGGTGTTGGCGTCCGGGCCGTTGGTGATCCAGGTCTTGCTGCCGTTGAGGACGAAGCGGTCGCCCTTCTTCTCGGCGCGCAGCTTCATGGATACCACGTCGGAGCCGGCGTTCGGCTCGCTCATCGCCAGCGCGCCGACGTGCTCGCCGCTGATCAGCTTGGGCAGGTACTTCTGCTTCTGCGCCTCGCTGCCGTTGCGCTTGATCTGGTTGACGCACAGGTTGGAGTGCGCGCCGTAGGACAGCGCCACCGAGGCCGAGGCGCGGCTGATCTCCTCCATGGCCACCACGTGGGCCAGGTAGCCCATGCCGGCGCCGCCGTACTCCTCCGGCACGGTGATGCCGAGCAGGCCCATCTCGCCGAACTTCTTCCACATGTCCATGGGGAAGGTGTTGGTGGCGTCGATCTCGGCGGCACGCGGCGCCAGCTCGGCGTCCACGAAGGCGCGCACCTGGTCGCGCAGCATGTCGATGGTCTCGCCGAGAGCGAAGTTGAGGCTGGAGTAAGTCATGGAACCACCTTTTGTCTGTCTTGTAGTTGTGCGGTTTGCGGTGTACTAGGTTGCCGGAGCGCATGTTCCCGGCCTGCTCGCCCGCCGCTCCGGCACGCTGTTCCGGAGCCCCATTCCAGCGTAGCGCTTGCCGCTCTGGAGTGGGTTGCCAGGCTGTGACCTTTACGTTAACGTAAACAAACCCCGCGGCTACTGTCAACAACCCCAGTCGCCCCGGGACAGCAAGTCTCAGAAGTGGCAAACCTCATAACAAACATAAGACTGAGGGATTCTATGAATCTTCCGAGCTACACCTGCGGACCGCAGGAGAAACCGCTGCTGGCCATGACCATCGGTGCAGCCTTCGATCAGACGGTTTCCCGTTTCCCCGAGCGCGAGGCGCTGGTGGTGCGCGACCAGGGCCTGCGCTACAGCTGGGCCCAGCTGGGCGAGGCGGTCGACCGCTGCGCGCGTGCCTTCATCGCCCTCGGCCTGCAGCCGGGCGAGCGCCTCGGCATCTGGTCGCCGAACCGTGCCGAGTGGACCATCGCCCAGTTCGCCAGCGCCAAGGCCGGTGTCATCCTGGTCAACATCAACCCCGCCTACCGGCTCAACGAGCTGGAGTACGCGCTCAAGCAGTCCGGCTGCCGCTGGCTGATCTGCGCCGACACCTTCAAGACTTCCGACTACCACGCCATGCTCGGCGAGCTGCTGCCGGAACTGGAAACCTGCGCCATCGGCGCGCTGCAGAGCCACATGCTCCCCGAGCTGCGCGGGGTGATCAGCCTCGGCGCGCAGCCGGCCGGCGGCATGCTCGGCTGGCAGCAGCTGCAGGCGATGGCCGAGCAGGTCGGCCCCGAGCAGCTGCGCCAGTGCGGCGAGCAGCTGCAGTTCGACGAGCCGATCAACATCCAGTACACCTCCGGCACCACCGGCTTCCCCAAGGGCGCCACCCTCAGCCACTACAACATCCTCAACAACGGCTACATGGTCGGCGAGAGCCTCGGCCTGAGCGAGCACGACCGCCTGGTCATCCCGGTGCCGCTGTACCACTGCTTCGGCATGGTGATGGGCAACCTCGGCTGCCTGACCCACGGCAGCACCATGATCTACCCGAGCGCCGCCTTCGAGCCGCTGGCCGCCCTGCAGGCGGTGGCCGAGGAACGCGCTAGCGCGCTGTACGGTGTGCCGACCATGTTCATCGCCATGCTCGACCATCCCGAGCGCGACGGCTTCGACCTGTCCAGCCTGCGCACCGGCATCATGGCCGGCGCCACCTGTCCGATCGAGGTGATGAAGCGGGTGATCAATGAGATGCACATGAGCGAGGTGCAGATCGCCTACGGCATGACCGAGACCAGCCCGGTATCGACACAGACGGGACCTGCCGACGATTTGGAGCGTCGGGTCACCAGCGTCGGCCGCACCCAGCCGCACCTGGAGAGCAAGATCGTCGACGAGCAGGGGCGCATCGTGCCGCGCGGGCAGATCGGCGAGCTGTGCACCCGCGGCTACAGCGTTATGCTCGGCTACTGGAACAATCCCGAGGCGACCCGCGAGGCCATCGACGGCGCGCGCTGGATGCACACCGGCGACCTGGCGGTGATGGACGACGAGGGCTACGTGAAGATCGTCGGGCGCAACAAGGACATGATCATCCGCGGCGGCGAGAACGTGTACCCGCGCGAGATCGAGGAGTTCCTGTTCACCCACCCGGCGGTGGCCGACGTGCAGGTGATCGGCGTGCCGGACAGCAAGTTCGGCGAGGAGATCGTCGCCTGGGTCAAGCTGCACCCCGGCCACGAGGCCCAGCCCGAGGCGCTGCGCGAGTACTGCAAGGGGCGCATCGCCCACTTCAAGATCCCGCGCCACGTGAAGTTCGTCGAGGACTTCCCGATGACCATCAGCGGCAAGGTGCAGAAGTTCCGCATGCGCGAGATCAGCGTGGTGGAGCTGGGCATCAATCCGCACTGAGCGGCGGCAGGAAACCGGGGGAGGGCACGACGGCGCGGGGAGGGCGGGCGATGGCTGCGGCGAGGCAGCAGATCGCCCGCCGCTCCCTGCGCGGGAGCGGCGTGATCAGTGATGTTCGCGGGTGGCGCGGAATGTCACGTCCGGCCAGCGCTCTTCCATCAGGCCGAGGTTGACCCGGGTCGGCGCCAGGTAGGTGAGGTGGCCGCCGCCGTCGATGGCCAGGTTCTCGAAGGCCTTGTCCCTGAACTCCTTGAGCTTCTTCTCGTCGCTGCACTCGATCCAGCGCGCCGACCAGACGTTGATCGCCTCGTAGGCGCACTCGACCTTGTATTCCTCCTTGAGACGGCTGGCGACCACGTCGAACTGCAGCACGCCGACCGCGCCGAGGATGATGTCGTTGTTGCGCTCGGGGAAGAACACCTGGGTGGCGCCTTCCTCGGCCAGCTCCTGCAGGCCCTGGCGCAGTTGCTTGGACTTCAGCGGGTCCTTCAGGCGCACGCGGCGGAACAGCTCCGGAGCGAAGTGCGGGATGCCGGTGAAGCCCAGCAGCTCGCCTTCGCTGAAGGTGTCGCCGATCTGGATGGTGCCGTGGTTGTGCAGGCCGATGATGTCGCCGGCGTAGGCTTCCTCCAGCTGCTCGCGCTCGCTGGAGAAGAAGGTCAGCGCGTCGGCGATCTTCAGGTCCTTCTTCAGGCGCACGTGGCGCATCTTCATGCCCTTCTCGTACTTGCCCGAGCAGATGCGCATGAAGGCGATGCGGTCGCGGTGTTTCGGATCCATGTTCGCCTGGATCTTGAACACGAAGCCGCTGAACTTCTCCTCGGTCGGCTCCACCACCCGCTCGTGGGCGGCACGGGGCAGCGGCAGCGGCGCCCAGTCGACCACCGCATCGAGCACCTGGTCGACGCCGAAGTTGCCCAGCGCGGTGCCGAAGAACACCGGGGTCATCTCGCCCTTGAGGAAGGCGCCCTTGTCGAATTCGTGGCAGGCGCCCTGCACCAGTTCCAGTTCCTCGAGGAAGCGTTCGTACAGGTCGCCCAGGTGATCGCGGGCCTCGGGGGAGTCGAGCTTGTCGATGACCTTGGTGGCGATGCGCTCGTGGCCGTGGCCCGGCTGGTAGACGATGATCTTGTCTTCGCTGAGGTGGTAGACGCCCTTGAACTCGCGGTAGCAACCGATCGGCCAGGTGATCGGCGCGGCCTTGATCTTCAGCACCGCCTCGATCTCGTCGAGCAGCTCGATGGGGTCGCGGATGTCGCGGTCGAGCTTGTTGATGAAGCTGACGATGGGGGTGTCGCGCAGCCGGCAGACGTCCATCAGAGCGATGGTGCGCGGCTCGACGCCCTTGCCGCCGTCGAGGACCATCAGCGCCGAGTCCACTGCGGTCAGGGTGCGGTAGGTGTCCTCGGAGAAGTCCTCGTGGCCGGGGGTGTCGAGCAGGTTGATCATGTGCTCGCGGTAGGGGAACTGCATCACCGAGGTGGTGATCGAGATGCCGCGCTGCTTCTCCATCTCCATCCAGTCGGAGGTGGCATGGCGGTCGGACTTGCGCGATTTCACCGTGCCGGCGACGGCGATCGCCTGGCCCATCAGCAGGAGTTTTTCGGTGATGGTGGTCTTGCCGGCGTCGGGGTGGGAAATGATGGCGAAAGTGCGGCGTTTCGCCACTTCGGCGGCCTGGGTGGTCATACGGGGGGAACGCCTCGGCGTGTGGTCGGTCTGTCAAGAAAGGCGACGATTATAGCGGATGCGCCTCCCCTTCGGACCGCCTGTGACGAGCGGGGCGAAATCGGGGCAACTTTTGGTTGATTCTGCACCCCCTTGGTCCTAAAGTTCGCGCCCGAACGCTCATGCTGGAAACGATCCATCCGGCTCAAGTACTGACGACGAGACAGCAAGGTCAACCCGCCCCCCGATCACGACGCGCGGTTGGCCTTTTTGCTTTCGGCGACATGCCTTGGGAAGTAGGCGAACCAAAGTGGGGATACGGATTAGGCGTTCAGTTGCAGTCCCTTGAATCTTTTGTGTTTCTTGCCATTTGGAGCCCCCAAGCATGCCCATCAAGGTTGAAGACTATTACGACCGCGCGACCTTCCAGCGCATGAAGACGTTCGCCGATCAGAAGGAAACCCCCTTCGTGCTGATCGACACCGCGATCATCGACAAGGCCTACGACGACCTGCGCGCCGGCTTCGAGTTCGCCAGCGTCTACTACGCGGTCAAGGCCAACCCGGCGGTGGAGATCATCGACCTGCTCAAGGAGAAGGGCTCGAACTTCGACATCGCCTCGATCTACGAGCTGGACAAGGTGATGAGCCGCGGCGTCGGCCCGGAGCGCATCAGCTACGGCAACACCATCAAGAAGTCCAAGGACATCCGCTACTTCTACGACAAGGGCGTGCGCCTGTTCGCCACCGACTCGGAAGCCGACCTGCGCAACATCGCCAAGGCCGCGCCGGGCTCCAAGGTCTACGTGCGCATCCTCACCGAAGGCTCGACCACCGCCGACTGGCCGCTGTCGCGCAAGTTCGGCTGCCAGACCGACATGGCCATGGACCTGCTGATCCTCGCCCGCGACCTGGGCCTGGTGCCCTACGGCGTGTCCTTCCACGTCGGCAGCCAGCAGCGCGACATCTCCGTGTGGGACGCGGCCATCGCCAAGGTCAAGGTGATCTTCGAGCGCCTGAAGGAAGAAGACGGCATCGAGCTGAAGATGATCAACATGGGTGGTGGCTTCCCGGCCAACTACATCACCCGCACCAACAGCCTGGAAACCTACGCGGAAGAGATCATCCGCTTCCTCAAGGAAGACTTCGGCGACGACCTGCCGGAAATCATCCTTGAGCCCGGCCGCTCGCTGATCGCCAACGCCGGCATCCTGGTCAGCGAAGTGGTGCTGGTGGCGCGCAAGTCGCGCACCGCCGTGGAGCGCTGGGTGTACACCGACGTGGGCAAGTTCTCCGGCCTGATCGAAACCATGGACGAGTCGATCAAGTTCCCGATCTGGACCGAGAAGAAGGGCGAGATGGAAGAAGTCGTCATCGCCGGCCCGACCTGCGACAGCGCCGACATCATGTACGAGCACTACAAGTACGGCCTGCCGCTGAACCTGGCCATCGGCGACCGCCTGTACTGGCTGTCCACCGGCGCCTACACCACCAGCTACAGCGCGGTGGAGTTCAACGGCTTCCCGCCGCTGAAGGCCTACTACATCTAAGTCGCCCTGCGCCCTGGATGAAAAAACGCCGCGACCTGTCGCGGCGTTTTTGTCTGTGCCGTTCGGCCGTGGCTGGCGGGCGTGCCGCCGTTCAGTACAGGTCGCGGCGGTAGCGCCCGGCCTCGCGCAGGCGCTCCACCTCGGCCGCGCCGAGCAGGCCATGCAGCAGGGCGTCCACTTCGCGGCCCATGCCCCGCAGGCTGCCGCAGACCAGCAGGGTCGCGCCGCGCCCGATCCAGGCGCGCAGCTCGTCGGCGGCGTCGCGCAGCCGGTGCTGCACATAGACCGGCGTGTCGCCGTCGCGGGAGAAGGCCAGGTCGAGGCGGGCCAGATGGCCGCTGTCCCGCCAGCGTTCCAGTTCCTCGGCGAAAGGACGGTCGTGGGCGGCGTTGCGCTCGCCGAACAGCAGCCAGTGGCCGTGCTGGCCGAGCCGCTGGCGCTCGCGCAGGTGGGCGCGCAGGCTGGCCAGGCCGCTGCCGTTGCCGATCAGGATCAGCGGGCCGCAGTCGCCGGGCAGGCGGAAGGCCGGGTTGGCGCGGATGCGCAGGTCGATGGTCGCGCCCGGCGCGGCCTGCCGGCACAGCCAGCCGGAGGCGAGGCCGAGGCGTTCGTCGGTGTGCCGCACCTGGCGGACCAGCAGCTCCAGGCCGCCGTCGACGGGCAGCGAGGCGATGGAGTAGGCGCGGTGGGCGAGTCGCGGCAGACGCTCCAGCAGTTGCTCGTGGCTCAGGCCGTGCAGCTCGCCAGGCTCGTCCGGCAACTGGCGGCGGCTCAGCGCCTCGCTCAGCGTGCCGCCGTCGGCCAGCGGCGCGGCGCCCTCCAGCTGCAGGGCGGCGAGCAGGGCGGCGACCCGCTCGGCGGGCTGGCGCGGGCCGATCTCGGCGATGTCGCCGGCCTGCCAGTCCGGCGTGCCGCTGGCGGGTGTCAGGTGCAGGTGGAACAGGGGCGCGCCCTGGCTGCCGGGGTTCAGGCAGCGGCGCCGGGTCAGGCGCCAGGACTGGTAGTCGGCGCCCTGCCAGTCGCTGAACTCGGCGTGGCCGGCCAGCTGGCCGAGCTGCTGCTGCCAGTGGCGCAGCACCGCCGGATCGGCGCCGTCGGCTTCCAGGCGGTCGAACAGTGGCGTGGCGCCGCGTGCCCGCAGATGCCGGTCGAGCTGCCGGGCAAAGGCGCAGAACCGCGGGTACTGGCGGTCGCCCAGGCCGAGCAGGGCGTATTCCAGGCTGCGCAGGTCGAGGCCGGGCTGCTGCAGGCGCTGGGCGAAGCGCGCGGCATGGTCGGGCGCCTCGCCGTCGCCGTAGGTGCTGGCCACCAGCAGCAGGCGTGGCGGCGGGCTTGCCAGATCGAGCGCTTCCAGCGGCACGGCGCGGGCGGGCAGGCCGGCGCTGCTGAGCTGCGCGGCGCTGCGTTCGGCGATGGCCCGCGCCTGGCCGCCCTGGCTGGCATAGGCGACCGGCAGGTGGTCGGCGCCGGCAGCCGTGACCCGTCCGGCCCGCCAGCCGCGCCAGGCCTGCAGGCAGATGCCCAGCCAGGCCAGCACGACGAGTGCGGCCCAGACGGTGCGGGACGGTTCGGGCCAGGGCATCAGGGCGCCAGCACTTCCAGGGTCGCGCTATAGGTCGCGCGGCGCTCGGTGGCCGGCTGGGCGACGCCTTCCCGGCTGCTCAGTTCGGCTTCCAGCCAGTACATGCCGGCCGCCGGCCAGGTGATGGCGACCTTGCCGGCGGCATCGGTCTTCGCCTTGATCTCGCCGGTGGCGTCGCGGTAGCGGTTGCCGCCGGGGATCACGGTGACGTCCACGTCCCTGGCCGGCTTGCCGTCGATCAGGAAGGCGAACTCGGCGGCTTCGCCGGCGAACAGGTCGTTGGGGTGGGTGACCGGCACCAGCTCCAGGCCCTGGTTGCTGGGCTTGAGGACGGTGGCGGTGGGCTGGCCGGCGGTGACGAAGGTCTCCATGCGGTTGCTGGTCTGGATCACCCGCAGCTCCGCGGCGTCGGCCGGGACGGCCTTGTGCAGGTCCTCGGCCTTGCCCATCCAGCGCCGGCGCTCCTCGCCGTCCTTCCAGGTGGCCATCAGGCCGCCGCCGGCCACCGCCAGCTTGTAGGTGCCCTTCTGGGTCAGGTGCACATCGAAGGTGCTGCGGTAGCGGCCGACGCTGCCGTTCTCGGCCTTGATCTCGCTGCCGTCGGGGGCCAGCACCAGCAGTTTGTTGGCCGGGCGGCGCATCGGCGGCTGCGCCGGCTTGCCGTCGGCGCCGGCCTGCGGGGCGCGGGGGGCGAGCTGCAGCGGCTGGCCGATGCCTTCCAGTTGCAGCGGGAAGTGCTCGAAGTAGAACAGGTCGTTGGACACTGCGGCGTCCACGGTGACCCACGGGTCCTCGCCGGACAGCACGGTGGCCGAGGGCAGCATCCAGGCGCGATGGGCCTGGGCGGACAGCGGCAGGCAGACGGCGAGGGCCAGGGCGGCCCACTTGAACAGCGGTTTGTTGAGCAGCGGTTGCATGACGGCTTCCTTGGGTCAGGGGTTGAGCTGGAGGGTGACGGTGCCCAGTTCGGTCTTGCCCTGGGCCTGATGGTGCGCGCTCTGTTGCGGCGGCCAGCTGAACGGCACGCGCAGCAGTTCGCGGCCGCCGACTTCGCGGGCCGCCTCGACCACCAGGCGGTACTCTCCGGCCGGCAGATCCTGCAGGCGCGGATCGTCGCCGGCGAAGCTCAGGCGATGAGTGCCGACCGCGCGGGTTGCGCCGCTGATGCCGTCGGCCGGCAGCTCCAGGCCGCGGCCGCTGCGCCGCCACCACTGGCGCAGGTCCTTGAGCCACTTCTCGCCTTCCTTGTCCTTCATCTTCAGGTCGTACCAGACCGCCAGGTCGGCGACGTGCTGCTGGTCGGGCTTTTCCAGCCAGAGGGCGACGTAGGGGCGGTGGTACTCGGCGACGTCGAGGCGGGGAATCTCCACCTCGACGGTCAGGTCGGCGGCGAAGGCCGGCGCGGCGAGCAGCGAGCAGAGCGGGAGGAGCAGGCGTGGGCGCATGGGGCGATCCTTCAGTGGATGAACAGCAGGGCGAGCAGCACGGGCAGCAGCAGGCCCAGGCCGGTGAGCGGCCAGGTGGTCGGCCGGGCCTGGGCCTGGCGCTGGAGCAGCAGCAGTCCGGTGAGGCTGAAGATCACGCAGACCGCGGCGAAGATGTCGATGAACCCGCTCCAGGCCGTGCCGGTGTGGCGGCCCTTGTGCAGGTCGTTGAAGTAGGCGATCCAGCCACGGTCGGTGTCCTCGTATTCCAGCGCGCCGGACTCGATGTCCAGGCTCAGCCAGGCGTCGCCGCCGGGGCGCGGCAGGCCGATGTACAGCTCGCCGTCGCTCCATTCGGCCTCGCGGCCGTCCAGGCGGATGTCCAGTTGCTCCTCCAGCCAGGCCTGCAGCGCGTCCGGCAGGCCTGCCTCGTGGGCCTCGGCGAGCAGGGCGGCGTGCAGCGCCTCGGGTAGCTGCGCCGTGCGGTTTTCCACCTGCGGGCGGCTTTCGATTTGCGCGGCGTGGTTGAGGGTGATGCCGGTGACGGCGAACAGCAGCATGCCGGCCAGGCACAGCGCGGAGCTGATCCAGTGCCATTGGCGGAGGGTACCGAGCCGGGGAGTGCGAGGCATGGAGCGGTCCTGCACGGAGAGGGTGGGAGGGTCTGGCGGGGGATTCTATTGGCTCTTCGCGCTGTGTGCGAAAAATTTACCAATAATATACGTTCGCGTTTAAGGCCTGGCCCGCCGGGCGGCGGGCCAGGTGTTCAGGCTCAGAAGTCGACGGTGGCGGACAGCCAGAGGCGACGGCCTTCTTCCAGGGTGCCGGTGGTGGCGGCAGCGCTCTGGATGTAGTCGGAGGCCCAGTCGGTGCTGCCGGTGTTGGTGACGTAGCGCTTGCCTTCGAGGAAATCCTTGTCCAGCAGGTTGTAGATGCTGGCGTTCAGGGTCACGTTGTCGGCGGCCTTGAACGAGGCGCCGAGGTGGAACACCTCGTAGGCCTTGAGATCGCCGGCCGCATCCTGAAGGGCCTTGTTGGCGGCGGTCAGGTTGGCGTAGCGGTTGGTGAAGCGGGTGCGCTCGCTGCGGTACTCGCCCTTGAGCCACAGGGCCAGACGCTCGGTGGCCTGCCAGTCGAGGCTGGCGTTGAGCATGTGGCGCGGAGTGTTGGTCAGCGGGGCGCCCTTGTCGGCACCGCTCTGCTGCTCGCTGTCGCTGAAGGTGTAGTTGCCGCTCAGGCTCCAGCGCGGGGCGAACTGCCAGCGCCCGGCCACTTCGACGCCCTGGGTGACGGCCTCGCCGATATTCACGCTCTGGCCGAAGCTTTCCTGGGTGAAGCCGCTGCCGTAACTGACGCAGCCCGGTTGGTTGGGGTTGGCGGTGTAGAAGCAGTTGGGCAGCGGCGCGCCGTCGTCGATCTTGTCCTGGAACTTGTTGTGGAACAGGGTGACGTTGGCGTTGAAGCCGGCGAGGTTGTCGAAGTAGGCGCCGAACTCGGTGTTGGTGGTGGTTTCCGGCTCCAGGTGCGGACTGCCGATGGTCAGGGTGCGACCCTGGGCGGTCACGCCACTGATGCCGTCGTGCAACTGGTTGAGGCTCGGCGTCTTGTAGCCGCGGCTGACGCCGCCCTTGAGGGTCCAGTTGTCGTTGGTGTTCCACACCAGGTAGGCGCGCGGGCTGACGTGGCCGCCGAAGGCCTCGTGGTCTTCGTAGCGGGCGCCGAGGGTCAGGGCCAGGTCGTCGCGCAAGCGCCACTCGTCCTCGGCGAACAGGGCCCAGGAGGTCTGCTGGAACTTGTCCGAGGCGATGCCGTCGATCACTTCGGCGTCCCAGTACTGGCCGCCGAGGGTGGCGATATGGTGCTCGCCGAGCGGTGCGACCAGCTTGCTGTCGAAGATCAGGTCGGTGGACTTGAGCTCGCGGTCGGCGCCGCCGACGATCGATGGGTAACCGGTGTAAGCGCGGCCCACGGTGCCGGGGATGCTGCGGCCGATGGTTTCGGTGGTGTTGTGGGTCAGGCTGCTGTCCAGGGTGCCGACGGGCAGGCGTGCGGTATGACCGACCACGAACTGGTCGCGCTCGAAGCGCAGTTCGTCCTTGTAGCCGTTGGCCACGGTCGGTGCGTCCGTGGTGCAGCCGGCGGTGGCGCTGCCGCCGGTCTTGCCGTCGAGGTTGCCGAGCTGGCAGTCGTCGTTGTTGTAGACCTGGCGGCCGAGTTCGGCATCCAGATAGAAGTCGTGGTCTTCGTGCGGGGTCAGGCTCAGGCGTGCGCCGAAGGTGTTGTTGCGGCCCTCGACCGGGGCCGCGCCGCGCTTGCTCACGGTGCTGTCGTTGTCGAAGCTCAGGTCCGACTCGCCGCGGTCGTACAGGCTGCCGCGCACGGCCAGGCCGAGCAGGCCGTCAATCAGCGGGCCGCTGGCGTACAGACTGCTCTTGCTGGCTTCGCCGTAGTCGCGGTTTTCCTGGAAGGTGTGGTCGACACTGACCGAGCCGCTCCACTGGTCGGCGACCTTCTTGGTGATGATGTTGACCACCCCGCCCATGGCGTCGGAGCCATACAGGGTGGACATCGGCCCGCGGATCACCTCGATGCGTTCGATAGCCGACATCGGCGGCATGAAGCTGGTCGAGGTTTCGTTGAAGCCGTTGGGGGTGACGTTGCCGGCGGTGTTCTGCCGGCGGCCGTCGATGAGGATCAGGGTGTATTCGCTGGGCAGGCCGCGGATGCTGATGTTCAGGCCGCCGGTCTTGCCGGTGCCCTGGCGCACGTCCACGCCTTCGACGTCCTCCAGGGCCTGGGCCAGGTTGGCATAGCGCTTTTTGCGCAGGTCTTCCTGGCCGATCACGCTGATGCTGGCCGGCGCGTCGGTGACCTTCTGCTCGAAGCCGGCGGCGCTGACCACCACGTTGTCGAGCTGGACCGGAGCTTGCTCGGCCAGAGCGGCCTGGCTGCAGCAGGCAATGGCGATGGCAAGGGCGGAGCGGGAGGGCAGGGACATGGCGGGCTCGCTTCTTCCTGAAAGATGGTTGCGGATAGATGTGCAGGTGCCAATGGTATGGATTCTCAAATAAAAGTCACCTTTTTTACCTTTTGTTGACGTTGCGTGTGCTTTGGCGGGCTGGCGTATGACCCTGGCCATTGCCTATACCCCTCGGCAGATGGCCTGTAAATGGCTGATGTACAGGCGCGGTGGCGTCAGTGGGGATCGAGGTTCCCTGCTTTTTGTAAAGTTAATGTAAATTATGTGAGCGGCTATTTACTGATACTAATTCTCAAATAGAATCGCCTCCCATTAAAACGGGAGACATTCTCATGCGTGCATTCATCAAGTCCTCTCAGCATCAACCGCAACGCCTGCTGGCCTCGGCCGTCGGCCTGGCGGTGGCGTCGCTGGCCATGCCGGCACTGGCCGACGAGCCGGCGCAACTGGGCAGCGTGACCGTCAAGGGCGAGCAGAGCGGCTACAAGGTCGAGCGCTCGGCCTCGGCCAAGTACGCCGCGCCGCTGCTGGATACGCCGCAGACCGTCAGCGTGGTGCCGCAGGAGGTGATACGCGAGCAGCAGGCGCTGAGCCTGCGCCAGGTGCTGTCCAACGTCTCGGGGATCACCTTCAATGCCGGCGAAGGCGGCGGCGGCTCCGGCGACAGCATCAACATCCGCGGCTTCAGCGCCAACGCCAACATGCAGGTCGACGGTCTGCGCGACAGCAGCCAGAGCAACCGTACCGACACCTTCAACATCGAGCAGGTGGAGGTGATCAAGGGGCCGAACTCGGTGTTCGGCGG
Source organism: Pseudomonas guangdongensis (assembly GCF_900105885.1). Lineage (NCBI taxonomy): Bacteria > Pseudomonadati > Pseudomonadota > Gammaproteobacteria > Pseudomonadales > Pseudomonadaceae > Geopseudomonas > Geopseudomonas guangdongensis. The sequence continues at coordinate 2,043,892 of NZ_LT629780.1, forward strand.
CGCCGGCACTACCGGCGGCAGCATCAACCAGATCAGCAAGACGCCGCGCCAGCGCGACTTCACCGAGATCGGCGCGAGCCTCGGCACCGACAGCTACCATCGCCTGACCCTGGACACCAACCAGACCCTTGACGGCGTCGGCGAAGACAGCGCGTTCCGCCTCAACCTGATGGCCCACGAAAACGACGTCCCGGGTCGCGACCAGATCGACCGCCAGCGCTGGGGCATCGCACCGTCCCTGGCCCTTGGGCTGAGCGAGGACACCCGCCTGACCCTCAGCTACTTCCACCAGAGCGACGACAACCTGCCCGACTACGGCGTGCCGGCCTTCGACGGCAAGCGTCTGACCGGGGTGGATCGCGACGGCTATTTCGGCTTCAGCAACATCGACAAGGAAGAGATCGAGAGCGACGCCTTCACCGCCAAGCTGGAGCATCGCTTCAACGACCGTCTGAGCCTGCAGAACCTCACCCGTTACAGCCGCATCGCCCGCGATACGGTGATCTCCGCGTCCCACGTCAACCTGGTCGGCAGCGCCGCCGATCCGGTGGCCCCCGGCCGCTATCGTCCGGCCGGCCCGCAGGGCTATGGCCGCGATGCGACCAGCGAGATGCTGATCAACCAGACCAACCTGAGCGCCGATTTCGACACCTTCGGCCTGGGGCACCGCCTGGTCGCCGGCGCCGAGTTCTCCCGCGAGGATTACGAGCGCATCACCTATGCCTACGGGCTCAACTTCGCCGGTCGCGACTTCGACCTCGGCAATCCGCCGGGTTACTACAGCGGTCCGCTCGACAAGGCGCGCTCGGCCGACACCTCGACCCGCCTGGACAATCAGGCTGTATATGTCTTCGATACCATCGCGCTTGATCCGCAGTGGGATCTGAGCCTGGGCCTGCGCTACGACTGGATCGACGGCGAGTCGAAGAACACCGCGCTGCCGGCCGGCACCGTCACCCGTCTGGACAGCCGCGACCGCGAATTCAGCGGGCGTGCCGGCCTGGTCTACAAGCCGACCGACAACGGGCGCATCTATGTTGCCTACGGCACCTCGTTCAACCCGGCCGCCGAGAACCTGGCCTCCAGCGGCGCGCTGAACGCCGCCGCCGCCGATCTGGCGCCGGAGAAGAACAAGACCTGGGAGCTGGGCAGCAAGTGGGAGCTGCTGGACGGACGTCTGCAGCTGGACGGTGCGCTGTTCCGCGTCGAGAAGACCAACGCCCGCGAAACCATGGCCGACGGCTCCACCCAGCTGGCCGGCGAGCAGCGGGTGCAGGGCGTCGAGCTGGGGGTGACCGGCAAGCTCAGCGCGCAATGGAACGTCTACGCCAACTACACCTTCCTCGACAGCGAAACCCTCAAGGCAGCCGACACCGCAGCCGGCATCGCCCGCGAGGGGCAGGCGCTGGGCAACACCCCGCCGCACTCCCTCAACCTGTGGACCACCTACGAGCTGCCGGCCGGCTGGCGTCTGGGCTACGGCGCCCGCTACGTCAGCGAGCGCAACGTGACCTCCAGCGACCGGGCCAAACTGGACGCCTACTGGCTGCACAACGCCATGGTCGGTTACAAGGTCAACGAGGAAATCGACCTGCAGCTGAACCTCAACAACCTGTTCGACGAGGAGTATGTGCAGAACGTGCGGCAGAACGTCGGCCTGAACACCCGTTCTTCGGCCGTCGAGTATGGCGATGCCCGTTCGGCGATCCTCTCGGCCACCTACGCCTTCTGATCCTTGTCACCCGACGAGCCCCGCCCTTCGGCGGGGCTTCGTCGTCAGCGGAGACCGCTTGCCATGATGCTGCACATTCCCCAGGTTCTCAGTCCCGAACAGGTCGCCGACTGCCGCCGTCTGCTGCAGCAGGCGCCCTGGGCGGACGGCCGGAGCACCGCCGGCTTCCAGTCGGCGATGGCCAAGGACAACCTGCAACTGCCCGAGGACTGCGCCGAGGCGCGGCAGATCGGTGCGCTGATCCTCCAGGCGCTGGAGCGCAATCCGCTGTTCATCGCCGCGGCCCTGCCGAGCCGGATCTTCCCGCCGCTGTTCAACTGCTACCAGGGCGGCCAGTCGTTCGGCATCCATGTCGACAACGCGATCCGCACCGAGCGCGGCAGCGGCGAGCGAATCCGCACCGACCTGTCGGCCACGCTGTTCTTCACCGCTCCCGACGAGTACGACGGCGGCGAGCTGGTGGTCGAGGACACCTACGGCGCGCACAGCGTCAAGCTGCCGGCCGGCGACATGATCCTCTACCCCTCGACCAGCCTGCACCAGGTCATGCCGGTCACCCGCGGTGCACGGGTCTGCTCGTTCTTCTGGATGCAGAGCATGGTGCGCGACGATGGCCAGCGCAGCCTGCTGTTCGATCTGGACACCGGCATCCAGCGGATCAACCAAGAACTCGGCGCCGAGCATGCCGCCAGCGTGCAGCTCACCGGCGTCTACCACAACCTGCTGCGGCGCTGGGCGCTGTAGCCGCGGGCCGCCGGCGCGGCAATAAAAAAGGCGAAACCCATGGGTTTCGCCTTTGCTCGTCGCCGCTGGCGGCTCAGTGCTTGCGCGGCACCGGCTTGAGCAGCTCGGCCGGGGGCATCTCGCACTGGATCTTGCGGCCGATCAGCGCCTCGATCGGCGGCAGGGCGAAGGCATCGTCCTCGCCGGCGAAGCTGATCGAGGTGCCGCTGGCGCCGGCACGGCCGGTACGACCGATGCGGTGCACGTAGTCGTCCGGATCTTCTGGCAGGGTGTAGTTGATCACATGGCTGACGCCGTCGACGTGAATGCCGCGACCGGCCACGTCGGTGGCCACCAGCACGCGGATCTTGCCTTCGCGGAAGCCTTCCAGGACCTTGATGCGCTTGTGCTGCGGCACGTCGCCGGACATCTGCGCGGCGCTGATGCCGTCGCGGGTCAGGCGCTCCTCGATGCGCCGCACTTCGTCCTTGCGGTTGGCGAAGACCATCACCCGGATCCAGTCGTTCTGCTCGATCAGGTTGTACAGCAGCTTGTACTTGTCGCTGCCGGCCACCGCGTAGACATGCTGTTCGACGGTGTCGCTGGCCACGTGCTCCGGCTCGATCTCGACGATGGCCGGGCTGGTGGTCCACTGCTTGGCCAGGTGCATCACGTCGTCGGTGAAGGTCGCCGAGAACAGCAGGGTCTGCCGTTCGCTCTTCGGCGGAGTCTGGCGGATGATCTGCCGCACCTGGGGGATGAAGCCCATGTCGAGCATGCGGTCGGCCTCATCCAGCACCATCACCTCGACCATGTCCAGGTGCACCTCGCCGCGCTGGTTGAAGTCCAGCAGGCGGCCGGGGGTGGCCACCAGGATGTCGCAGTAGCGCGCTTCCAGCTGCTTGAGCTGCTTGTCGAAGTCCATGCCGCCGACGAAGCTCATCACGTTGAGGCCGGTGTGGCGGGTCAGGTCGCGGGCGTCGTTGGCGATCTGCACCACCAGCTCGCGGGTCGGCGCGATGATCAGCGCGCGCGGCTCGCCCATGTAGCGCTCCTTGGGCGGCGGGGTGATCAGCAGCTGGGTGATGGTGGAGATCAGGAACGCGGCGGTCTTGCCGGTGCCGGTCTGCGCCTTGCCGATGGCGTCGCGGCCGCGCAGGGTGTGGCCGAGCACCTGGGCCTGGATCGGCGTGCAGTAGGTGAAGCCGAGGTCGTGGATGCCGTGCATCAGGCGCGCATCCAGGTTGAAGTCGTGGAAGCGGGTCTTGCCTTCCTGGGGCTCGACCACGAAGTCTTCCGGCTTCCAGGCGTCGACCGCCGGCTTGCGCGGGCCGCGTGCGCGCCGCGGGCCTTCGGTCTTGGGCTGGCGCGGCTTGTCGGCGTTCTTTTCGCCGCGCGGCTTGCGCGTGCGTTCGCCTTCCTCAGGCGCCGGGCGCTGCTCGTCGGCGCCGGGAGTGTTCGGGATGTTCTGGGCTGCGGCGTCTGCCGGACTTGCGCCCTGGCCGCTGGTCGGGCTGGCGTTCTGGGCCAACTGGGCCTCCGGGTCTTTGCTGAATGGGGTCGTGGGTGCCTTGAGCACGGGTGATCTCGATCTGGACTAAGAAAGAACGAACTGCAGTGTAAAGCAAGATGGGGGGCGGGGCGAAGCCGTGGGGCACTCAGGCGGCCAGGCGCTCGCTCAGCCACAGGGCGATGTCGCGGATTTCCGCGTTGCCGACCTCGTGGCCCATCGGGTAGCTGCGCCACTCGACCGCCACGCCGCGTTCGGCGAGCCAGTCGTGGGCGCGGCGGCCGAGGGCCGGGTCGACCACCGCATCCTCGCTGCCGTGCAGGCAGAGCACCGGGTGGGCCTGCTGGATGGCGCCGAGTGTCTGGCCTGGCTCGAAGGCGGGCGCGTAGGTGGACAGCGCCAGCACGCCGCCCAGCGCGCCGGCCCAGCGGCGGAAGGCGGCATGCAGGACCACGGCGCCGCCCTGGGAAAAGCCGGCGAGGAAGATCCGCTCGGCAGGGATGCCGCTGGCGCGTTGCGCCTCGATCAGTTCCAGCACCCGGCTGGCCGAGTCCTCCAGTTGCGCCAGGTCGAGGGCGCGCTCGGGTTCGAGGGCGACGATGTCGTACCAAGAGGGCATGCTCCAGCCGCCGTTGAGGGTCACCGGACGGGTCGGCGCCTGCGGCAGCACGAAGCGCACGCCGGGCAGCACGCGCTGCAGCGCTTCGGCCACCGGCTGGAAGTCGTAGCGGTCGGCGCCCAGGCCGTGCAGCCAGATCACGCAGGCGCTGGCGGGCTGGGCGGGTTCGAGGATCAGGGGGGCGACGCTGGACATGCGGGAAACTCCGGTGGCGGGACGGCGCGATTATCGCCCGTCGCGCGGCGCCGGCAACAGGGCGCCGCGCGCAGTCCTTCACGGGGCGGGCTGCACCTCGATCACGCCGTCGGCGCTGATGCGCAGCTCGCTGTTGCCGGCCTCGATTTCCGCGGCCGGGGCGCCGGTGGCCATCGCGCTGTCCTTCATCGCCATGGCGCGCAGCAGCGGCGGACGGGCGAAGCCGGTGCTGTTGAGGTCCAGGCGCACCAGTTGGTAGCGGCTGGCGCCCAATGCCTCGCTGAGCAGTCGGGCGCGGGCCTGGAAGGCCTGTACCGCCTCGCGCAGCAGTTCGTCCTCGTGGCGCTTGCGGCTGGCCTCGGAGAGGCTGAAGCTCATGTCGGCCATCTGCAGCTCCTCCTGCAGCTCGCCGGCCAGACGGGCGAGGGCGGCGAAGTCGGCGCTCTCCAGGCGCAGTTCGGCGCGTTCGCGCCAGCCGATGATCTTGCGCCCCTTGTCTTCGTAGACCGGGTAGCTGTGGCGGCTGCCCAGGCTGGCGCTGATCGCCTTGACCGTGCGGCTGCGCGCGACGGCGCGGTTGAGGGCTTCGGTGATGCGCCCGGCCAGCACCGCCGGGTCGCCGTGCTGCTCCTCGCGATAGAGGGTGACGTGCATGCGGTCGTGGGGCACTTCGCGGCTGACCTCGGCGCGCAGGCCGATCTGGTTGTAGCGCGGCTCCTCGGCCTGCGCCGGCAGGGCCAGCAGGCCGGCGGCGAGGGCGAGCAGGGAGAGGGTGGGGCGCAGCATCATGGGTGACTCCTGTCCGTAACGGGGCGATGGCGCTATGACCGGATGGCGGCCCTGGCGGTTCCCCATCATGCCCCAGGGCTGTGCAGTTTTGCCGCAGCCGTGGCCGTCGTGGCGCAGGTATACTCTGCCCAGTTTCCGGAATCCGCTATGCAAGCACCTGCCCAGCTCCTGTTTTCCGCCAGCCTGCAGAACCTCGGCCGGCTGGTCCTGATCCGTCTGCTCGTGCTGGCCGCCCAGGCCGGCTCGGTGGGTTTCGCCTGGCTGTCCGACCTGCTGCCGCTGCCGTGGACCCAGCTCGGCATCACCCTGGCGGTCTCCGCGCTGCTCTGTCTGGGCACCGCGCTGCGCCTGCGCGGGCCCTGGCCGGTCACCGAGCAGGAGTACGCGCTGCAGCTGGTCTGCGACCTGATCATCCACAGCGTGCTGCTCTACTACTCGGGCGGTTCGACCAACCCCTTCGTCTCCTACTATCTGGTGCCGCTGACCATCGCCGCGGCGACCCTGCCGTGGCTGTATTCCATGGTGCTCAGCGGCCTGGCGCTGACCGGCTACACCCTGCTGCTGATCTGGTACCACCCGCTGCACATGAGCAACGTGCAGCACGAGGCGATGCTGATCAACCTGCACCTGTTCGGCATGTGGCTGAACTTCGCCCTGTCGGCGGCGTTCATCACCTTCTTCGTGGTGAAGATGGCCGATGCGCTGCGCACCCAGGACCGCCTGCAGGCCGAGCGCCGCGAGGAGGGCATGCGCGACCAGCAGTTGCTGGCGGTGGCCACCCAGGCGGCCGGCGCGGCCCATGAGCTGGGCACCCCGCTGGCGACCATGAGCGTGCTGCTCAAGGAGCTGCGCCAGGAGTACCGCGACGAACCGGTGCTGCAGGAGGATCTGGCCCTGCTGCAGGAGCAGGTCAAGCTGTGCAAGGACAGCCTGCAGCAGCTGGTGCGCGCCGCCGAGGCCGAGCGGCGCCAGTCGATCAAGGAACAGACCGCCGGCGAGTGGCTGGAGAGCGTGCTGCGTCGCTGGCACCTGATGCGCCCGGAAGCCACCTACCGCTACCAGTGCCAGGGCATCGGCGCGGCGCCGCTGCTGATGCCGCCGGCCGATCTCAGCCAGGCGCTGCTCAACCTGCTCAACAACGCCGCCGATGCCTGTCCGGAGAACCTCGACATCCGTCTCGACTGGGATGCCCGCGAACTCTGCCTGAGCATCCGCGACCACGGCGCCGGCGTGCCGCTGGCGATCGCCGAGCAGCTCGGCAAGCCGTTCTTCACCACCAAGGGCAAGGGATTCGGCCTCGGCCTGTTCCTCAGCCAGGCCAGCGTCAGCCGCGCCGGTGGTACAGTGAAGCTCTACAACCACGAAGACGGCGGCACGCTCACCGAGCTGCGTCTGCCGCGTATCTGAGGCGTCGTTCGAGCGCCAGTTTCGCCTTGCGAGGTATTTGATGAGCGAAGAAGCGTTATTCGATGTGGAGGAGCAGCCCCACCTGCTGCTGGTGGATGACGACCAGACCTTCACCCGCGTGCTGGCGCGGGCGATGACCCGCCGCGGCCTGCGGGTGTCGGTGGCCTCCTCGGCCGAGGAAGGACTGGCGCTGGCCGAGCAGGACCTGCCCGACTATGCGGTGCTCGACCTGAAGATGGACGGCGACTCCGGGCTGGTGCTGCTGCCCAAGCTGCTGGAGCTGGACGGCGAGATGCGCGTGGTGATCCTCACCGGCTATTCGAGCATCGCCACCGCGGTGGAGGCGATCAAGCGCGGCGCCTGCAACTACCTGTGCAAGCCGGCCGACGCCGACGACGTGCTGGCCGCGCTGCTCTCCGAGCACGCCGACGTCGACAGCTTGGTGCCGGAAAACCCCATGTCGGTGGATCGCCTGCAGTGGGAGCACATCCAGCGCGTGCTGGCCGAGCACGACGGCAACATCTCCGCCACCGCCCGCGCCCTGGGCATGCACCGCCGCACCCTGCAGCGCAAGCTGCAGAAGCGCCCGGTACGCCGCTGAGCGCCCGCCCGGCGCCATGGTCGCCAGCAAAGCCAAACGCCGTTTCCCCGCAGGGGGAAACGGCGTTTTTCATGACGCGCGGCAGGCGGGTTTCAGCGCTGCAGTTTCCAGGCCCGGCCGCCGATCACCAGCAGGGTGATGGCGGTCAGCGGCAGCACGAACCACAGCATCGCCTGGCTGAACAGGCCCAGGCCCGGCGCGGCGGTGCTGTGCATGATCAGCCAGACGGTGTAGATCGCGTAGTAGGCGACGAACAGCGCACCTTCCCAGCGCTTGATGCAGTAGCCGGCGAAGAAGATCGGCAGGCAGGCCACGGCGACGGCGATCATCACCGGGAAGTCGAAGGCCAGCGCATTGGCCGACACGTTGATAGGCAGCGGCGAGACCAGCGAAGCCAGACCCAGCACGCAGAGTAGGTTGAACAGGTTGCTGCCCACCACGTTGCCGACGGCGATGTCGCGCTCGCCCTTGAAGGCGGCGATCATCGAGGTGGCCAGCTCCGGCAGCGAGGTGCCGACGGCGATGATGGTCAGGCCGATCACCAGCTCGGACAGCCCCAGCGCCTTGGCCAGGGTCACCGCGCCTTCCACCAGCAGGTTGGAGCCGCCGACCAGCAGCACCAGGCCGGCCACGACCAGCGCGAGGTTGAGCGCCCAGGCGTAGGGCTTGGGCGCCTCGTGCAGGCCGAACTCCTCGGCGAACTCGTCGCCGTTGCTGGCAGCCTTGTCCTTGCGGCTGCTGACGATCAGGAACGCGGTGTAGGCGACCACGCCGCCGAACAGCAGCGCGCCGTCCAGGCGGCCGAGCTGGCCGTCCATCGCCAGCGCCCAGGTGACCAGGCTGGCGCCGATCATCAGCGGCACGTCGAGACGGATCAGCTGGCGCGATACCAGCAGCGGCGCGACCAGCGCCGACAGGCCGAGGATCAGCAGCACGTTGGCGATGTTGCTGCCGACCACGTTGCCGATGGCGATGTCGCCGCTGCCGTCGAGGGCAGCCTGCACGCTCACCGCGGTTTCCGGCGCGCTGGTGCCGAAGGCCACCACGGTCAGGCCGATGATCAGCGGCGGAATGCCGAACTGCGCGGCCAGGCGCGCGGCGCCGCGCACCAGCACCTCGGCGCCGGCGACCAGCAGCACCAGGCCGGCGATCAGGTAGACGAAGGTCATCAGGGTCATGCTTGGAGGGCTCCGGGAAAAATTTGCGCAAGCTTAGCCGTTTGTCGGCGCCCTGGCAGCCTCGCAGCAGAGCCGATTGTTACCACGTGCTGCGCTGCGGTTTCAGTCGGCGATGCGCTCCACGCGCACCGGTGCCACGCCGCTGCGCAGCATGCCGAGGCGCTCGGCGGCGGCGCGCGACAGGTCGATGATCCGTCCGCGTCCGTAGGGGCCGCGGTCGTTGATGCGCACCACCACGCTGCGCTGGCTGCGCAGGTGGGTGACCTTGACCCGGCTGCCGAACGGCAGGCTGCGATGGGCGGCGGTCAGCGCGTGCTGGTCGAAGCGCTCGCCGCTGGCGGTACGCCGGCCATGATGGCGCTGGCCGTACCAGGAGGCCTGGCCTTCGGCGCGGTAGACGGGCGTGCCGGCGGGCGGCGGGCTGGCGCAGCCGGCCAGCAGGACGAGAATGGCGGTCAGGACAAGACGGTGCATCGCGAGGCTCCCCGTGGACGGCGCAACGCCGGGCGAACCCGGCGTTGCGTGGCGCTGTTTCGATTCGCCGGGCGGCGCGCGGTTCGCGACCGTCCGGCGGAAAGCCCGCGCCGCGCCGGCGCCGCGGTTCAGCCTTCGAGCTTCTTCTTCAGCAGCTCGTTGACCTGCCCCGGGTTGGCCTTGCCTTTGGAGGCCTTCATCGCCTGGCCGACGAAGAAGCCGAACATCTTGCCGCGCTTGGCCTCGTCGCTGGCGCGGTACTGCTCGACCTGGGCGGCGTTGGCGGCCAGTACCTCGTCCAGCATCGCCTCGATGGCACCGGAGTCGGTGACCTGCTTGAGGCCCTTGGCCTCGATGATCGCATCGGCGGACTCGCCTTCGCCGGCGGCCAGCGCCTCGAACACCATCTTGGCGATCTTGCCGCTGATGGTGTTGTCCTTGATGCGCAGGATCATCCCGCCCAGCTGGGCGGTGGACACCGGCGACTGCTCGATCTCCAGGCCTTCCTTGTTGAGCAGGCTGGACAGCTCGCCCATTACCCAGTTGGCGGCCAGCTTGGCATCGCCGCAGACCTGCTGGACGGCCTCGAAGTAGTCGGCCAGCTCGCGGCTGGCGGAGAGTACCGAGGCGTCGTAGGTGGACAGGCCGAACTGGCTCTCGAAGCGCGCGCGCTTTTCGCCCGGCAGCTCCGGCAGCTCGCTGCGGATCTGCTCGATGAAGTCGTCTTCCAGCACCACCGGCAGCAGGTCCGGGCAGGGGAAGTAGCGGTAGTCGTTGGCTTCCTCCTTGCTGCGCATCGAACGGGTCTCGTCCTTGTTCGGGTCGTACAGGCGGGTTTCCTGCACCACCTGGCCGCCGTCCTCGATCAGCTCGATCTGCCGCTGCACCTCGTGATTGATCGCCTTCTCGATGAAGCGGAACGAGTTGACGTTCTTGATCTCGGCGCGGGTGCCGAATTCGGCCTGACCCTTGGGGCGCACCGAGACGTTGCAGTCGCAGCGCAGCGAGCCTTCGGCCATGTTGCCGTCGCAGATGCCCAGGTAACGCACCAGCGCGTGGATCGCCTTGACGTAGGCCACCGCCTCCTTGGCCGAGCGGATGTCCGGTTCGGAAACGATCTCCAAGAGCGGCGTGCCGGCGCGGTTGAGGTCGATGCCGGACATGCCGTGGAAGTCCTCGTGCAGGCTCTTGCCGGCGTCCTCTTCCAGGTGCGCGCGGGTGATGCCGATGCGCTTGACCGTACCGTCTTCCAGGGTGATGTCCAGGTGACCCTTGCCGACCACCGGGTGGTCCATCTGGCTGGTCTGGTAGCCCTTGGGCAGGTCGGGGTAGAAGTAGTTCTTGCGCGCGAACACGTTGGTGCGGCCCAGCTCGGCGTCGATCGCCAGGCCGAACTTCACCGCCATGCGCACCGCCTGTTCATTCAGCACCGGCAGGGTGCCGGGCATGCCCAGATCGACCAGGCTGGCCTGGGTGTTCGGCTCGGCGCCGAAGGTGGTGGCGCTGCCGGAGAAGATCTTCGATTGGGTGCTGAGCTGGGCGTGGATTTCCAGCCCGATCACGGTTTCCCATTGCATTGTGCGTGTTCCTCAGAATCCGGCCGGGGTGCGGGTGTGCCAGTCGCTGACCTGCTGGTACTGGTGCGCCACGTTGAGCAGGCGTGCCTCCTGGAAGTACGGCGCCAAGAGCTGCACGCCCACCGGCAGGCCGTCGACGAAGCCGGCCGGCATGGACAGGCCGGGGATGCCGGCGAGGTTGGCGGTGATGGTGTAGATGTCTTCCAGATAGGCCGACACCGGATCGGCGCTCTTTTCGCCGAGCTTCCACGCCGGGTTCGGGGTGGTCGGGCCGAGGATCACGTCGACCTCGCCGAATGCCTGGACGAAGTCGTTCTTGATCAGGCGGCGGATCTTCTGCGCCTTCAGGTAGTAGGCGTCGTAGTAGCCGGCCGACAGCGCGTAGGTGCCGACCATGATGCGGCGCTTGACCTCGGCGCCGAAGCCCTCGCCGCGCGAGCGCTTGTACAGGTCTTCGAGGTTGACCGGGTTCTCGCAGCGGTAGCCGAAGCGCACGCCGTCGAAGCGCGACAGGTTGGAGCTGGCTTCGGCCGGGGCGATCACGTAGTAGGCCGGGATCGCGTGCTGCATGTTCGGCAGCGAGATGTCCTTGACCGTGGCGCCGAGCTTCTTCAGCTCCTCGACCACCGCCAGCACCGCCTCGGCGATGCGCGCGTCGAGGCCGGCGCCGAAGTATTCCTTCGGCAGGCCGATGCGCAGGCCGGCCAGCGGCTGGTTCAGCGCCGCCAGGTAGTCGTCCACCGGGGCGTCGACACAGGTGGAGTCCTTGGTGTCGAAGCCGGCCATGGCGCCGAGCAGCAGGGCACAGTCCTCGGCGGTGCGGGCGATGGGGCCGCCCTGGTCGAGGCTGGAGGCGTAGGCGATCATGCCCCAGCGCGATACCCGTCCATAGGTCGGCTTGAGACCGGTGAGGTTGGTCAGCGCCGCCGGCTGGCGGATCGAGCCGCCGGTGTCGGTGCCGGTGGCGGCCGGAATCAGTCCGGCGGCCACCGCGGCGGCCGAGCCGCCGCTGGAGCCGCCCGGCACGCGGGTCAGGTCCCAGGGGTTCTTCACCGCGCCGAAGTGGCTGGATTCGTTGGCCGAGCCCATGGCGAACTCGTCCATGTTCAGCTTGCCGAGGCTGACCGCGCCGGCCGCGGCGAGCTTCTCGACCACGGTGGCGTCGTAGGGCGCCTTGAAGTTGTGGAGGATCTTCGAGGCGCAGGTGGTCAGCACGTCTTTGGTGCAGAACAAGTCCTTGTGCGCGATCGGCGCGCCGAGCAGCGTGCCGTTCTCGCCGGCCGCGCGGCGTGCGTCGGCGGCGGCCGCCTGGGCGCGGGCCTGCTCGGCGGTGACGCTGATGAAGCTGTTGAGCTGCGGGTCGAGCGCTTCGATGCGCGCCAGCAGCGCCTCGCTCAGCTCGACGGAGGAAAAGTCCTTGGCGGCCAGGCCGCGGGCGATTTGCGCCAGAGTCAGTCGATGCATCACTCGATCACCTTGGGAACCAGATACAGGCCGTTTTCCACGGCCGGGGCGATGGCCTGGTAGGCGTCGCGCCGATTGCTTTCGGTCACCGCGTCGGCGCGCAGGCGCTGGGTGGTTTCCAGCGGGTGGGCCAGCGGTTCGATGCCGTCGGTGGCGACCGCCTGCATGTGGTCGATCAGGCCGAGGATGTTGTTGAGGGTCTCGGTGGTGCGCGGAATGTCCGCCTCCTCCAGCCCCAGGCGGGCCAGGTGGGCGATTTTTTCCACGTCGGAGCGTTCGAGCGCCATCGGGAGTCTCCAGCGGAAAGCGACGAGTGACCGCCAGGGCACGGGAGCGGAACTCATGGCGGAAAAGGCGGCCAAACGCAGCGATTGAGGGGCTTTCACAGCCCGGAAAGGGCAGCAATCTAACATATGTGCGCCTTGCCCAAAATCCCTGCCGTTGTTAGAGTCTGCCGCACTTTTACCCACGCGATCCCCCAGGGTTCCTGTCCCATGTTGAAAAAACTGCGCGGCATGTTTTCCAGCGATCTGTCGATCGACCTGGGCACTGCCAACACCCTTATTTATGTGCGTGAGCGCGGGATTGTGCTCAACGAACCGTCCGTGGTTGCCATCCGCAGCAGCGGCAACCAGAAGAGCGTGGTCGCCGTCGGTAGCGAGGCCAAGCGCATGCTCGGCCGTACCCCGGGCAATATCTCCGCCATTCGTCCGATGAAGGACGGCGTGATCGCCGACTTCAGCGTCTGCGAGAAGATGTTGCAGTACTTCATCAACCAGGTGCACGAGAGCAGCTTCCTGCAGCCTTCGCCGCGCGTGCTGATCTGCGTGCCGTGCAAGTCGACCCAGGTCGAGCGCCGGGCGATCCGCGAGTCGGCCCTCGGCGCCGGTGCGCGCGAGGTGTTCCTGATCGAGGAGCCGATGGCCGCGGCCATCGGCGCCGGCCTGCCGGTGGAAGAGGCGCGCGGCTCGATGGTGGTCGACATCGGCGGCGGCACCACCGAGATCGCGCTGATCTCCCTGAACGGTGTGGTGTATGCCGAGTCCGTGCGCGTCGGCGGCGATCGTTTCGACGAGGCCATCGTCACCTACGTGCGGCGCAACTACGGCAGCCTGATCGGCGAGGGCACCGCCGAGCGCATCAAGCAGGAAATCGGTACCGCCTATCCGGGCGGCGAAGTGCGCGAGCTGGACGTGCGCGGCCGCAACCTGGCCGAAGGCGTGCCGCGCAGCTTCACGCTGAACTCCGCCGAGGTGCTGGAAGCGCTGCAGGAGTCCCTGGCGACCATCGTCCAGGCGGTGAAGAGCGCCCTGGAGCAGTCGCCGCCGGAGCTGGCCTCGGATATCGCCGAGCGCGGCCTGGTGCTGACCGGCGGTGGCGCGCTGCTGCGCGATCTGGACAAGCTGCTGGCCCAGGAAACCGGCCTGCCGGTGATCGTCGCCGAGGATCCGCTGACCTGCGTCGCCCGTGGCGGTGGTCGCGCCCTAGAGATGATCGACCGTCACGCCATGGATCTGCTGTCCACCGAGTGACCGATCTGCGGTCGACCCGTCGCCCTCTGGCGTGCGGGTCGCTATCGCCGACCCGCTGCCTGATCCTGCGAGGGGGCTCGCCATCAAACCGCTTTTTGCCAAGGGGCCGTCGCTGGGTGTCCGTCTGCTGGTGCTCGCCGTGCTGTCGGTGGCGCTGATGGTGGTGGACGCGCGCTTCGACACCCTCAAGCCGCTGCGCAGCCATCTGGGCCAGGTGCTCACGCCCTTCTACTGGCTGGCCGAGCAGCCGGTACGCCTGTGGCGCGGGGTCAGCCAGCAGTTCAGCAGCCGCGACGAGCTGATCGCCGAGAACGAGAAGCTCAAGGCCGAGGCCCTGCTGCTGCAGCGCCGCCTGCAGAAGCTGGCCACCCTCACCGAGCAGAACGTGCGCCTGCGCGAACTGCTCAACTCCGCCGCGCTGGTCGACGACAAGGTGCTGGTCAGCGAGCTGATCGGCGTCGATCCCAATCCGTTCACCCACCGCATCCTGATCGACAAGGGCGAGAAGGACGGCGTGTTCCTCGGCCAGCCGGTGCTCGACGCCCTCGGCCTGATGGGCCAGGTGGTCGAGGTGATGCCCTATACCGCGCGGGTGCTGCTGCTCACCGACAGCACCCACAGCATCCCGGTGCAGGTCAACCGCAACGGTCTGCGCGCCATCGCCATCGGCACCGGCAACCCCGAAAGCCTCGAACTGCGCCATGTCGCCGATACCGCCGACATCAAGGAGGGCGACCTGCTGGTCAGCTCCGGCCTCGGCCAGCGTTTCCCGGCCGGTTACCCGGTGGCGACGGTCAGGGAAGTGATCCACGACCCGGCGCAGCCCTTCGCGGTGGTGCGCGTGCAGCCTACCGCCCGGCTCAATCGCAGCCGCCATCTGCTGCTGGTGTTCAGCGATCCGCGCAGCCCCGAGCAGCGCGCCGCCGAGGCGGCGCTGGCCCAGGAGGCGGCGGATCGCCAGGCTGCCGGCGCGCCCGCCCCCGAATCCGTGCCGCCGGCTCCCGTGCCGGATGCCGCCGAGTCGCCGGCGCCGGCCGCTGCGCCCGCCGGCCCGTCCACCCAAGGAGTCCGCTGATGGTCGAGGGTCGTTCGCGCAACGGCTGGTTCGTCTGGTTCAGCCTGGCCTGCGCCCTGTTGCTCAGCGTGGCGCCGATGCCCGAGTTCATGGCCATCGGCCGGCCGCTGTGGCTGGCGCTGCTGATCGCCTTCTGGCTGCTGGTGGCGCCGTCGCGGATCGGCATGACCCGGGTCTGGCTGCTCGGTCTGGCCGCCGACGTGCTGTACGGCACGCTGCTCGGCCAGAACGCCCTGGTCCTGAGTCTGCTGGTGTTCATGCTGCTGTCGCTGCACCAGCGCCTGCGGGTGTTCCCGGTGTGGCAGCAGAGCCTGGTGCTGCTGGTGGTGTTCGGTCTGGCCCAGCTGGTACAGCTGTGGCTCGACAGCCTGAGCGGCAACCGCCCGCCGACCCTGGCCTTCCTGCTCCCGGCGCTGGTCAGTGCGCTGCTCTGGCCCTGGGTATACACCATCATGCGCGGCTTCAGCCGGCGCCTGGGCGTGCGCTGAGGCGTCGCCCGTCTTCGGAGAATCGTCTCGTGACTACCCTCTATCTGGCCTCCGCCTCGCCGCGGCGCCGCGAACTGCTGCAGCAGATCGGCGTGGCCCACTGCCTGGTGGCGGCTTCCATCGACGAGCGCGTCCTGCCGGGCGAGGCGCCGGCCGCCTATGTCGAGCGCCTGGCCCGAGAGAAAGCCGCGGCCGGGCTGGCCGCGCTCGGCCACGGCAACGCCTGCGTGCTGGGCGCCGATACTTCGGTGGTGCTCGACGGGCGGATCCTCGGCAAACCCGAGGGTCGCGCCGATGCGCTGGCCACCCTGGCGGCGCTGTCCGGTCGCGCCCATGAGGTGTACACCGCAGTGGCGGTCTGCGACGGCAGCCGCAGCCGGGTCCGGGTGGTCTGCAGCCGGGTGCATTTCCGCGCCTTGAGCGCGGTCGAGCGCGAGGCCTACTGGGCCAGCGGCGAGCCGTGCGACAAGGCCGGCAGTTATGGCATCCAGGGCCTGGGCGCGGTGTTCGTCAGCCACCTCGAAGGCAGTTATTCGGCGGTGGTCGGTCTGCCGTTGTGCGAAACTTCCGAGCTATTGGCCGAGTTCGGCATCCCCTGTTGGCAAGCGCTGCCGGCCTGAGCGGGGCTGCCACCGGGCCACGGTTTCCCGTCTAGAGAAGTGGCAGATGAGCGAAGAGATCCTGATCAACATCACCCCGATGGAGTCGCGCGTCGCGGTGGTGGAAAACGGCGTGCTGCAGGAAGTCCATGTCGAGCGCACCCAGAAGCGCGGCATCGTCGGCAACATCTACAAGGGCAAGGTGGTGCGCGTGCTGCCGGGCATGCAGGCGGCCTTCGTCGATATCGGCCTGGAGCGCGCGGCGTTCATCCACGCCTCGGAAATCTCCACTCGCGAGGGCAGCGCGGTGGAGTCGATCAGCGCGCTGGTCCACGAAGGGCAGAGCCTGGTGGTGCAGGTCACCAAGGACCCCATCGCCAGCAAGGGCGCGCGGCTGACCACCCAGCTGTCGATTCCCTCGCGCTATCTGGTGTACATGCCGCGCACCCGCCATGTGGGCATCTCGCTGAAGATCGAGGGCGAGGGCGAGCGCGAGCGGCTCAAGCAGGTGGTCGCCGACTGCGTGGCCGCCGAGGGCGTCGAGGACCAGGGCGGGTTCATCCTGCGCACCGCCGCCGAGGGTGCCGGCGCCGACGAGATCCTCGCCGACATCCGCTACCTGCGCCGCCTGTGGGAGCAGATCGGCGCGCAGATGCAGAGCGCCCCGGCGCCCTCGGTGATCTACGAGGACCTGTCGCTGGCCCTGCGCACCCTGCGCGATCTGGTCAGCCTGCGCACCGAGAAGATCCGCATCGACTCGCGGGAAACCTTCCAGAAGGTCGGGCTGTTCGTCGCCGAGCTGATGCCCGAGGTCGCCGACCGCATCGAGCACTACCCCGGCGAGCGGCCGATCTTCGACCTCTACGGCGTCGAGGACGAGATCCAGAAGGCCCTGGAGCGCAAGGTGCTGCTCAAGTCCGGCGGCTACCTGATCGTCGATCCGGCCGAGGCGATGACCACCATCGACGTCAACACCGGCGCCTTCGTCGGCCACCGCAACCTCGAGGAAACCATCTTCAAGACCAACCTCGAGGCTGCCACCGCCATCGCCCGCCAGCTGCGCCTGCGCAACCTCGGCGGGATCATCATCATCGACTTCATCGACATGGAAGACGAGGAGCATCGCCGCCAGGTGCTGCGTACCCTGGAGAAGATGCTCGAACGCGACCACGCCAAGACCAACATCATCGGCATCACCGAACTGGGCCTGGTACAGATGACCCGCAAGCGCACCCGCGAGAGCCTGCAGCAGGTGCTCTGCGAGCCTTGCCCGAGCTGCCAGGGGCGCGGCCGGCTGAAGACCGCGGAAACCATCTGCTACGAGATCTTCCGCGAGATCCTCCGCGAGGCGCGCGCCTACCAGGCCGAGTCCTACCTTGTGCTGGCCAACCAGGGCGTGATCGACCGCCTGCTGGATGAGGAGTCGGGCAACGTCGCCGACCTGGAGGCCTTCATCGGCCGACCGATCCGCTTCCAGGTCGAGGCCAAGTACTCCCAGGAGCTCTACGACGTGGTGCCGCTCTGAAGACAGCTGACGCACCGGCCCTGCGCCGGACCGAACGCCTGCTGCGCGGCCTGTTCGCGCTGCTGGCGCTGGGCCTGCTGCTGGCCGCCGCCTGGGTCAGCCTCGGTCGTGCACTGGTGCCGCTGGTCGGCGAATACCGAGCCGAACTGGAGCGCCGCGCCGGCGCCGCGCTCGGCCAGCCGCTGCACCTCGGTGCGCTGGAAGGCCGCTGGCGCGGCTTCGCGCCGCTGCTGCTGCTGCGCGACATCGAACTGCGCGACGGCGACCAGGCCGTGCATCTCGACCAGCTGCGCCTGGTGCCCGACCTGTGGGCCAGCCTGCGCAGCCGCAGCCTGCGGATCGCCCGGGTCGAACTGGAGGGCCTGCAGCTGGGCCTGCGCCAGCAGGCCGACGGGCAGTGGCAGCTCAAGGGCCTGCGCGCCGCGCCGGCAGCGGCTGCGTTCGATCCGGCGCCGTGGCTGGCGCGGCTGGCCCAGCTGCGCCGGGTGGTGGTGCTGGATGCGCGGCTGAGCGTCGAGCCCTGGCAGCAGGCCGCGTTCAGCGTCGGCGACATCGACCTCGATCTCGACAGCACGCCGTCGGCGCAGCGCCTCGACGCCCGCCTGCGCCTGCCCGACGGTCAGCCGCTGGCCGCCCAGCTGCGCACTCAGGGGCTGGCCCAGGACTGGCGGCAGGCCTCGGCCAGCCTCTATCTCAGCCTGCCGCAGAGCGACTGGGCGCCCTGGCTGCCGGCGCGGTTGCTGCCCGAGGGCTGGCAGCTGCAGCGCCTCGACGCCGGCGGCGAGGTCTGGCTGGAATGGGCCGCCGGTGCCGCGCAGCGGGCCGCGCTGCGCCTGCACGCGCCGCAGCTGACCCTGGTCGGCAACGGCAGCAGCGAGGCGTTCAGCGATCTGGCGCTGAGCGCCTGGTTCAGCCGCGAGGCGCAGGGCTGGCGCCTGCAGGTCGGCGATCTGGCGGGCAACTTCGGCGCGGTACGGATCAACCCCGGGCAACTGGCGCTCGCCTGGCAGGACGGCGAGGCCTGGCCCCGGCAGCTGCGTGCCGAGCGACTCGACCTGGCGCCGCTGGCGCAGCTGGTCACCCGCCTGGCACCCCTGCCGCCGCTGGCCCGCGAGGTGCTCGCCAGCCTGGCGCCGCACGGCGAGATCCACGATCTCCGGGCGCGGCTGCAGCCGCGCGAGGGGCAGTTGCCCGCGCTCGACTACCGCATGCGCCTGCAGCGGGTCGGCGTGCAGGGCTGGCAGAACGTGCCGGCGCTGGACAACGTCAGCGGCAGCCTGAGCGGCAGTCTGGAAGGCGGCGAGCTGCGTCTGGATGCCGACGACTTCATGCTTCATCTGGCCACCCTGTTCCCCGAGCCCTGGCGCTACCGCAAGGCCCGCGCGCGGCTGAACTGGAGCCTCGACGCCGAGGCCTTCAGCCTATCCAGCGCGCTGATGCGCCTGTCCGGCGAGGAGGGCGAGCTGGCCGGCAACATGCTGATCCGCCTGCGCCGCGACCCCGCCGCCGAGGACTACATGGACCTGCAGGTCGGCCTGCGCGAGGGGCGCGCCCGCTACACCGCGCGCTACCTGCCGACCCGTTCGCCGGGGATGAGCCCGGCGCTGGCCGACTGGCTGAAGGCGGCGATCGGCGACGGCGCCATCGAGCAGGGCCTGTTCCTCTACCAGGGCTCGCTGAACAAGGGCAGCGCGCCGGAATCGCGGGCGCTGGGGCTGTACTTCAAGGTGCATGACGCCAGCCTGGCCTACCAGCCGGACTGGCCGCCGCTGCGCGAGGTACGCGGCGAGGTGTTCGTCGAGGATCGCGGCGTGCGGGTGATCGCGCCGCAGGCGCGGGTGCTGGGCAGCCGTCTGGAGCAGGTCAGCGCCGAGGTGGCGCTCGGCGGTGCGGTGCCGCAGCTCAAGGTGCGCGGACAGGTGCGCAGCAGCCTCGGCGACGGCCTGAAGATCCTTCAGGACAGCCCGCTGGGGCGCGACCGGCTGTTCGCCGGCTGGCAGGGCGAGGGTCCGCTGGACGGTGCCCTGCAGCTGGACATTCCGCTGGCGCGCGCCGGCGGTGCGCTGCGCGCGGTGGTGGACTTCGCCACCGAGGGTGCGCGGCTGCAGATCGCCGAGCCGGCGCTGCAGCTCCAGCAGTTGCAGGGCCGCTTCCGTTACGACAGCGCGCGCGGATTGAGCGCCGAGGCGGTGCGCGCGCAGCTGTTCGAGCAGCCGGTGCGCGGGCGGATTCGCGCCCTGGGCCGTCCCGGTCGCCCCCACAGCCAGCTGGAGTTCGGCGGCGCGGTGGCGGTCGAGCGCCTGGCCGGCTGGCTGGGCGCCACCCCGGCCAGCCTGCCGGTTCGCGGTATGTTGCCGTACCGGCTGTGGCTGGACCTGGACGGTGCGGACAGCCGCCTGCGGGTCGAGTCCGACCTGCGCGGCACCGCCATCGACCTGCCGGCGCCCTTCGGCAAGGCGGCCGAGGACCGCCGCGCCAGCCAGTGGCGCATGACCCTGGCCGGGCGCGAGCGCCGCTACTGGCTGGAGCATGCCGGGCTGGCCAGCCTGAGCCTGGCGATGCCGCCGGGCGAGCTGGCCCAGGCGCGCGGCGAGCTGCGTCTGGGCGGCGAGCCCGCACGGCTGCCGACGGCGCCGGGGTTGTACCTGCGCGGCCGCCTGGCGCAGGTCGAGGCCGCCGCCTGGCAGGCCTGGTGGGCCGGGCAGAGCGCGCTCGGCGCCGGCACCAGCGCATCGTTGTTGAGCGGGCTGCGGGCGGTGGAGCTGCAACTGGGCCGCCTGCAGCTGGGCAGCCTGCGTCTCGACGACCTGCGCCTCGACCTGCGCCCGGCCGACGCCGGCTGGCGCCTGCGTCTGGACGGTCCGCAGCTCGCGGGGCTGGTGTCCGTGCCGGCCGCCCGCGCCGCGCCGCTGCAGGTGGACCTGCAGGCGCTGCGCCTGCCAGCGCGGGAAAGCGCCGAGGACAAGGCGCGCCGCGAAGCCGCCGGGCAGCCGCCGGTCGATCCGCTGGCCGGCGTCGATCCGCGTACGCTGCCGGCCATGGACGTGAACGTCGCTGCGCTGTACTTCGGCAACGAGCGTATGGGTCGCTGGGCCTGGAGCGCCCGGCCCATCGAGGGCGGCACGCGCTTCGAGCGCCTGGCCCTCGACCTCAAGGGGCTGCGCCTGGACGGTCGCCTGGACTGGCAGGGCAGCGGTCTGCAGGCGCGCAGCCGCTACCGCGGGCGCCTGCAGGGCGAGGACCTGAGCGATGTGCTGCTGGCTTGGGGCTTCGCGCCGAGCCTGAGCAGTCGCGACTTCCGTCTCGACGTCGACGGCGACTGGCCCGGTTCGCCGGCCATGGCCGGCCTGCGCCGCTTCAGCGGCAGCCTGGCGGCGCGCGCGCGCCAGGGCCAGTTGCTGGAAGTGGAGGGCGGCGCCAATGCGCTGCGGGTGTTCGGCCTGCTCAACTTCAACGCCATCGGCCGGCGCCTGCGCCTGGACTTTTCCGATCTGCTCGGCCAGGGCCTGAGCTACGACCGTATCGAGGGGCGTCTGCAGGGCATCGACGGGGTGTTCCTGACCCGCGAGCCGCTGCTGCTGGAGGGGCCGTCGACCCGCCTGGAGCTGGACGGCCAGCTGGACATGGCGGTGGACCGCATCGCCGCGCGCCTGCGGGTGACCCTGCCGCTGTCCAACAACCTGCCGCTGGCGGCGCTGCTGGCCGGCGCCGTGCCGGTGGCCGGCGCACTACTGATCGTCGACCAGCTGGTGGGCGACCGCCTGTCGAAGGTGGCCAGCGTCGAATACCGTGTCGACGGTCCCTGGCAGGACCCGCAGATCAGCCTGTTCGGCAAGCCGTGAGCGCCCGGTCGCGGCATATAGACTGTGGAGAAGCGGCCCGCGCAGTGCCGCGCCTCGCCGCGTGCGAGCGGCTGCGCCGCGGGCTGGCGCGTGCCGCATCGGGCGCGGGCGATGTGCGCGGACGCGCCGGGCGAGGGCGTTCCGGGTTAGGATGGCGCGGTCTGCAAGGGGGATGTCGATGACGCGCGTAGCAGTGATCCAGATGGTCAGTCAGTCCGATGTCGCGGCCAATCTGGCCAGCGCGCGGGCCTTGCTCGCCCAGGCCGCCGCCGGTGGCGCGCGGCTGGCGGTGTTGCCGGAGAATTTCGCCGCCATGGGGCGCCGCGACCAGGCGCTGCTGGCGGCTGCCGAGGCGCGTGGCGAGGGTCCTTTGCTGCCCTGGCTGCGCGCGGCGGCCCGCGATCTCGGCTTGTGGATCGTCGCCGGCACCCTGCCGCTGCTGCCGCCGGGGCAGCAGGGCGGCAAGCCCTGCGCCAGTTCCCTGCTGGTCGACGACGAGGGGCGGATCGCCGCCCGTTACGACAAGCTGCACCTGTTCGACGCCGAGGTGGCCGACAGCCGCGGCCATTACCGCGAGTCCGACGATTTCGCCCATGGCGAGCGCATCGTGGTAGCCGACACCCCGGTCGGGCGCCTGGGGCTCACGGTCTGCTACGACCTGCGCTTCGCCGAGCTCTACGTGGCGTTGCGCGCGGCCGGCGCCGAGCTGATCAGCGCGCCGTCGGCCTTCACCGCGGCGACCGGCGCGGCGCACTGGGAGGTGCTGGTGCGCGCGCGGGCCATCGAGACCCAGTGCTACCTGCTGGCCGCCAACCAGGGCGGCCTGCATCCCGGGCCGCGGGAAACCTATGGCCACTCGCTGATCGTCGATCCCTGGGGCCTGCCCCTGGCTTGCCGGGCGAGTGGCGAGGCCGTGCTGCTGGCCGATCTCGATCGCTCGCAGCAGGCCGCGATTCGCCAGCGCATGCCGGTCGACGCGCACCGTCGCCTGCGTTCCGGCACGCTGCAACCCCTGTCCAAGGAGTACGCATGAATACCCTGTCATCCGTCAGCGCCCGTCTGCTCGAACCGGCGGGCCTGAGCCTTGAGCGCCTGCCGGTGCTGCTCGGCGAACTGGCCGGTCCGGGCATCGACGCCGCCGACCTGTATTTCCAGAACATCGTCTCCGAGTCGTGGCTGCTGGAGGACGGCATCGTCAAGGAAGGCAGCTTCCACCTCGACCAGGGGGTCGGCGTGCGCGCCCAGTCCGGCGAGAAAACCGGCTTCGCCTACAGCAACAGCCTAGAGGAGCAGGCCCTGCGCCAGGCCATCGGCGCCGCCCGCTCGATCGCCCGCGCGGGGCGCCAGGGCAGCGTGTGCGCCGCGCGCAGCTGCGTGCCGCCGCGCCTGTACGGCGCCGACAATCCGCTGGAAGTGCTCGACCGCGCCGAGAAGGTCGAACTGCTCAAGCGCATCGACCGTGCCACCCGCGCCCTCGATCCGCGCATCTCACGGGTCACCGTGAGCCTGGCCGGGGTCTGGGAGCAGGTGCTGGTGGCCGCCGCCGACGGCAGCCTGGGCGCCGACATCCGCCCGCTGGTGCGCTTCAGCGTCAGCGTGATCGTCGAGCAGGGCGGGCGTCGCGAGCGCGGCTCCCACGGCGGCGGCGGGCGCACCGACTACCGCTACTTCCTGGAGAACGACCGCGCCCTGGACTACGCACGCGAGGCGGTACGCCAGGCGCTGGTCAACCTGGAGGCCATGCCGGCGCCGGCCGGCAGCCTGCCGGTGGTGCTCGGCAACGGCTGGAGCGGCGTGCTGCTGCACGAGGCGGTCGGCCACGGTCTGGAGGGCGACTTCAACCGCAAGGGCAGCTCGGCCTACAGCGGCCGGATCGGCCAGCCGGTGGCTTCCAGCCTGTGCACCATCGTCGACGACGGCACCCTGGCCGGGCGCCGCGGCTCGCTGAGCATGGACGACGAGGGCATCCCGACCCAGTGCACCACGCTGATCGAGAACGGTGTGCTCAAGGGCTACATGCAGGACAAGCTGAACGCCCGCCTGATGGGCGTGGCGCCGACCGGCAACGGCCGCCGCGAGTCCTACGCGCACCTGCCGATGCCGCGCATGACCAATACCTACATGCTGGCCGGGCAGAGCGAGCCGGAGGAGATTATCCGCTCGGTGAAGCGCGGCCTGTACTGCGCCAGCCTCGGCGGCGGCCAGGTGGACATCACCAGCGGCAAGTTCGTGTTCTCCACCAGCGAGGCCTACCTGATCGAGGACGGCAAGATCACCGCGCCGGTCAAGGGCGCCACCCTGATCGGCAATGGTCCGGAGGCGATGAGCCGGGTGTCGATGGTCGGCAACGACCTGGCGCTGGACAGCGGCGTCGGCACCTGCGGCAAGGACGGCCAGTCGGTGCCGGTGGGTGTCGGCCAGCCGACCCTGAAGATCGAGGCGATCACCGTCGGCGGAACCGGCGGCTGAGAACGCGGGCGGGCGATTCGCGCAGCGATGGCCCGCCTGGTCTGCGGCACGGAAGACCGCTGAGCAGGCGTCGCGCGAGTGTGCTGGCGGCGCCAGAGGCAGGGAACGGGGTGGAAACGGCGATATCCCCGCCGGTGGTACGGGGCTCAGCGCAGGCCGCGGCGCAGCTCGTCCATTTCGCGCAGGTACTTGAACACCTTGCGTGCGGCTGCCGGCGGCTTGCCGCGGGCGGCTTCGAACTGGGCGTGGCGGATCAGCTGGCGCAGGTGCTGGATGTCGGCTTCGGGGTATTCGCCGAGCAGCGCTTCGAGATCGCTGTCGTTACCGCCGACCAAGCGGTCGCGCCAGCGCTCCAAAGCGTGGAAGCGCTCGTTGTACTGGCGGGTCGAGGAGTCCATCTGGTCGAGCAGCGCGACGATGGCCTCGATGTCCTGGTCGCGCATCAGCTTGCCGATGTACTGGATGTGGCGTTTGCGGGCGGCGTGCACCTTGTGCTTCGGCGCTTCGAGCAGTGCCTTGAGCAGCGCCTCGGAGAGCGGCAGGCGGGCGAGCATGTCCGCCTTGAGGGTGGTCAGGCGCTCGCCGAGATCCTGCAGGGCATGCAGCTCGCGCTTGACCTGGGATTTGCTCTTCTCTTCGGAGAAGTCGTGGTCGAATTGTTCAGACATGGGGCGGGTCCGCTGGGAAACGCCGCCATGATAACCAGTCAGGGGCCGCTTGTCCGGCCCGGCCGGCGTGCCGGCGGGAAAAGAGGAAAGTCGCATGAATTCAGCCGTGGAAAGCGTGGGGCCGCAGGCCCTGCCGGGGTTGCAGGAGCAGGTCGAGGCGATCCTCGCCGAGGCGCGCCGCCAGGGCGCCAGCGCCTGCGAGGTGGCGGTATCGCTGGAGCAGGGGTTGTCCACCAGCGTGCGCCAGGGCGAGGTGGAGACCGTGGAATTCAACCGCGACCGCGGTTTCGGCATCACCCTCTATCTGGGCCAGCGCAAGGGCTCGGCGAGCACCTCGGCGCAGGGGTCCGAAGCGATCCGCGAGACGGTGGCCGCCGCGCTGGCCATCGCCCGGCACGCCTCCGAGGACGACTGCGCCGGGCTGGCCGACGCGGACCTGATGGCTCGCGAGCTGCCCGACCTGGATCTCTGGCATCCCTGGGCGATCGGCCCGGAGCAGGCCATCGAGCAGGCGCTGGCCTGCGAGGCGGCAGCCTTTGCCTGCGATCCGCGAGTCACCCGCGCCGACGGTACTACCCTCAATACCCACCTGGGTTGCCGGGTCTACGGCAACAGCCACGGTTTTGTCGGCGGCTACGCCTCCAGCCGGCACAGCCTGAGCTGCGTGATGATCGCCGAGGGCGAGGGGCAGATGCAGCGCGACTACTGGTACGACGCCCAGCGCATCGGCAGCCAGCTGGCCAGTGCCGAGTCGATCGGCCGGCGCGCCGCCGAGCGCGCCGTGGCGCGCCTCGGCGCACGGCCGGTGCCGACCTGCGAGGTGCCCGTGCTGTTCGCCGCGGAGCTGGCTGGCGGGCTGTTCGGCCACCTGCTGGCGGCGATTTCCGGCGGCAGCCTGTACCGCAAGGCGTCCTTCCTCGAAGGTGCGCTGGGCGAGCAGATCTGCCCGGACTGGCTGACCCTCGACGAGCGTCCGCGCCTGCCGCGCGGCATGGGCAGCGCCAGCTTCGACGGCGACGGGCTGGCCACCTATGCCAAGCCGTTCGTCGAGAACGGTCGGCTGGTGTCCTATGCGCTGGGCACCTACTCCGGCCGCAAGCTGGGCATGCCCAGCACCGCCAATGCCGGCGGGGTGCATAACCTTTTCGTCAGCCACGGCGCGGACGATCAGGCGGCGCTGATCCGGCGTATGGGGCGAGGCCTGCTGGTCACCGAGCTGATGGGGCAGGGCGTCAATCTGGTCACCGGCGACTACTCGCGCGGTGCGGCGGGCTTCTGGGTGGAGAACGGGGTGATCCAGTTCCCGGTGCAGGAGGTGACTATCGCCGGCAACCTGCGCGACCTGCTGCGCGGTATCGTCGCCGTCGGCAGCGATGTGGAAACCCGCGGCAACGTGCGCAGCGGCTCGGTGTTGATCGAGAAGATGACGGTTGGCGGCAGCTGAGGAGGCCAGGCGCGGCGCCTGCCAAGTGAGGCGGCTCGCCCTTGACTGGGCCGCCCCGCTAGAATCATCACTCTTTTCCCTGGAGGCACCCCCATGACGTCCTTCGTCGAAATGATCGAGAACATCACCCCCGAGATCTACCAGAACCTCAAGCTGGCCGTGGAGATCGGCAAGTGGCCCGATGGCCGCAAGCTGAGCCAGGAGCAGAAGGAGCTGTGCCTGCAGGCGATGATCGCCTGGGAGCAGGAGAACCTGCCTGAGGAGGAGCGCACCGGCTACATGGGCCCGCAGGAGTGCAAGTCCAAGTCCTTCGAGGTGCCGAACATCCTGTTCAAGAGCTCGGACACCCTGCACTGATGAACGAACTCGCACGCGGCGCACTGACCAAGATGACCGTGCGCCTGGGCGCCCCGGCGCAGTACAGCCTTCGCCTGGGCGAGGCCGAGGTGGCGGTCAACCCGCTGCTCGGCCAGCGCCTGCGCCTGGAGTTCCTCGGCGCCATCCACTGCAGCCATTGCGGCCGTAAGACCAAGAAGAGCTACGCCCAGGGTTACTGCTACCCGTGCATGACCCGGCTGGCGCAGTGCGACAGCTGCATCATGAGTCCGGAGAAGTGCCACTACGACGCCGGCACCTGCCGCGAGCCGGGCTGGGGCGAGCAGTTCTGCATGACCGACCATGTGGTCTATCTGGCCAATTCCAGCGGTGTGAAGGTCGGCATCACCCGCGCCACCCAGATGCCGACCCGCTGGCTCGACCAGGGCGCGCGTCAGGCCCTGCCGATCCTGCGCGTGGCCACCCGCCAGCAGTCCGGACTGGTCGAGGACCTGCTGCGCAGCCAGGTTGCCGACAAGACCAACTGGCGCGCGCTGCTCAAGGGCGATGCCGAGCCGGTGGATCTTGTCGCGGTACGCGAGCGGCTGTTCGACAGCTGCCGCGAGGGGCTCGAAGTGCTGCAGCAGCGTTTCGGTCTGCAGGCGATCCAGCCGCTGGCGGATGCCGAGGTGCTGGAGATCGACTATCCGGTCGAGCGCTATCCGACGAAGATCGCCAGTCTCGACCTGGACAAGACCCCGGTGGTCGAGGGCACCCTGCAGGGCATCAAGGGCCAGTACCTGATCCTCGATTGCGGGGTGATCAACATCCGCAAGTACACCGCCTACCAGGTGGCCATCGCCGCCGACGCCTGAGCGTGCCTGCCGCCCCGCCGCACTTGAGTTGCACGTCGCGTGCAGGCAGTCTGGAGCCACGAATCGTCACGGCCGGCGTCTGCGCCGGCCCTTTCCCCTTGCGTGCTTGAAGCCCGCCGCTTGAAGCCGATGCCGAGAGGTCGCCCCATGCGCAGCGAACAACCCCAGACCATCCACCTCAAGGACTACCGGGCTCCCGACTACCTGATCGACGAGACCCACCTGACCTTCGAGCTGTTCGAGGATCACACCCTGGTCCATGCGCAACTGGTCATGCGCCGCAACCCCGCAGCCGGCGACGGGCTGCCGCCGCTGGTGCTCGACGGCCAGCAGCTCGAACTGCTCGACCTGCACCTCGACGACGTGCCGCTGGCCGCAGGCGACTACCAGCTGACCGATAGCCACCTGAGCCTGCAGCCGACCCAGGCGCGCTTCGTCATCGACAGCACGGTGCGCATCCATCCGGAGAGCAACACCGCGCTGGAGGGGCTGTACAAGTCCGGCGGGATGTTCTGCACCCAGTGCGAGGCGGAGGGTTTCCGCAAGATCACCTTCTACCTCGATCGTCCCGACGTGATGAGCGTGTTCACCACCACCCTCAGCGCGGACAAGCAGGCTTATCCGATCCTGCTCTCCAACGGCAACCCGATCGCCAGCGGCGAGGAAGAAGACGGCCGCCACTGGGCCACCTGGCAGGACCCGTTCAAGAAACCGGCCTACCTGTTCGCCCTGGTCGCCGGCGACCTGTGGTGCATCGAGGACAGCTTCCGCACCCTGAGCGGCCGCGACGTCGCCCTGCGCATCTACGTCGAGCCGGAGAACATCGGCAAGCTGCAGCACGCCATGGACAGCTTGAAGAAGTCGATGAAGTGGGACGAGGAGGTCTACGGCCGCGAGTACGACCTGGACATCTTCATGATCGTCGCGGTCAACGATTTCAACATGGGCGCCATGGAGAACAAGGGCCTCAACATCTTCAACTCCAGCTGCGTGCTGGCCCACCCGGACACCGCCACCGACGCCGCCCACCAGCGCGTCGAGGCGGTGGTCGCCCACGAGTACTTCCACAACTGGTCGGGCAACCGCGTCACCTGCCGCGACTGGTTCCAGCTCTCCTTGAAGGAAGGCTTCACCGTGTTCCGCGACGCCGAGTTCTCGGCCGACATGAACTCGCGCACGGTCAAGCGCATCGAGGACGTGGCCTTCCTGCGCACCCACCAGTTCGCCGAGGACGCCGGCCCCATGGCCCATCCGGTGCGCCCGGATTCCTACATGGAAATCTCCAACTTCTACACCCTGACCATCTACGAGAAGGGCGCGGAAGTGCTGCGCATGATCCACACCCTGCTCGGCGCCGAGGCGTTCCGCAAGGGTTCGGATCTGTACTTCGAGCGCCACGACGGCCAGGCGGTGACCTGCGACGACTTCGTCCAGGCCATGGAGGACGCCAGCGGCCAGGATCTCACCCAGTTCAAACGCTGGTACACCCAGTCCGGCACCCCGCGTCTGGCCGTCGAGGACTGCTACGACGCCCACGCCAAGACCTACACCCTGACCTTCCGCCAGAGCTGCCCGGCCACTCCCGGCCAGGAGCGCAAGGAGCCCTTCGTCATCCCGGTGGCCATGGGTCTGCTCGACAGCCATGGCCGCGAACTGCCGCTGCGTCTGGCCGGCGAGGCCGAAACGGCCGGCACCTCGCGGGTGCTGGCGGTGACCGAGGCGGTGCAGAGCTTCACCTTCGTCGAGGTGCCGGTCCAGCCGCTGCCGTCGCTGCTGCGCGGCTTCAGTGCGCCGGTGAAGCTGCATTACCCCTACGGCCGCGACCAGCTGATGTTCCTCATGCAGCACGACAGCGACGGCTTCAACCGCTGGGAGGCCGGCCAGCAGCTCGCCGTGCAGGTGCTGCAGGCGCTGGTCGAGCAGCAGCAGCGCGGCGAGCCGCTGCACCTCGACGGCCGGCTGATCGAGGCGCTGCGCGCGGTGCTGGCCGACGAGACGCTGGATCAGGCCATGGTCGCCGAGATGCTCTCGCTGCCGGCCGAGGCCTATCTGGCCGAGCTGAGCGAGATGGCCGATGTCGACGCCATCCATATCGCCCGCGAATTCGCCCGCGAGGCCATCGCCCGCGAGCTGTTCGACCTGCTGTGGGCGCGCTACCAGCGTTGCCGCGAGGCCTCGCGCAGCACCCCCTACGCCGCCGATGCCGCACAGATCGCCCGGCGCAGCCTGCAGAACATTGCCCTGTCCTACCTGATGCTGGCGCGCAGCGAGGAAGCGCTGGACGTCTGCGTCGAGCAGTTCGAGCACGCCGACAACATGACCGAGCGCCTCGCCGCCCTGGCGGTGCTGGTCAACTCGCCGTTCGACGCCGACAAGGCCAACGCCCTGGCCAAGTTCGCCGAGCACTTCAAGGACGATGCCCTGGTGATGGACCAGTGGTTCGCCGTGCAGGCCGCCTGCTCGCTGCCGGGCGGTCTGGAACGGGTGCAGGCGCTGATGCATCACGGCGCCTTCACTTTGAAGAACCCCAACAAGGTGCGTGCGCTGATCGGCGCCTTCGCCAACCAGAACCACGTCAACTTCCACCGCATCGACGGCGCCGGCTACCGCTTCCTCGCCGATCAGGTGATCGCCCTCAACGCCCTCAACCCGCAGATCGCCTCCCGCCAGCTGACTCCGCTGACCCGCTGGCGCAAGTTCGACCAGACCCGTCAGGTGCTGATGCGCGCCGAGCTGGAGCGCATCCTGGCCAGCGGCGAGCTGTCCGGCGATGTCTACGAGGTGCTCAGCAAGAGCCTGGCCTGACCCTGCCCCCGGCCCGTCCGGCGGGCCGGGCGGCACCTGTCCCGGGAGGTTGCCATGTCCCATTCGGCGCCGCGCCTGTCGCGCGCGGCCTTCCACGCCCTCAACGCCCCGCGGGCGCGTGCCGAGGCGCAGCGCCTGCTGGCCGAGCGCGAGCGCCTGCAGGGGCGCTGGCTCGACTGGGTCGCCGCCGAGCTGTACGCCCTCGGCCCGCCGCCTTTCGTCGCCATGGTGCGCCGCGAGCTGCAGGCCGCCCTGGCGCAGTGAGCGTCCGCCGCTGGGCTATGCTGCGCTGAAGGCCTGAGCGACGGCCGGCGGTGTCGCGCGCAGCGACAGGTGCGGCGCGGGCCCGCAGCTCACAAGGACAAGGGAGGGGCGCTATGGACGGGTCCGTCTGGCGTTTGGGCAGCCCGGCTGGACGGGCATCGCGAGCGGGGCGCGCGCTGCTGCAAGGCTTCTGCCTCGCCGCCGCGCTGTGGCTGGCGGCGGCGCAGGCCGAGCCGGCGCTGCCCTCGGCGCTGGCCAGCCGCAGCCTGCTGCTGGACATCGCCCAGGCCGGCACGCGGCTGGTGGCGGTCGGCGAGCGCGGGCACATCCTCTATTCCGACGACCGCGGGGCGAGCTGGCAGCAGGCCGAGGTGCCGAGCCGCCAGCTGCTCACCGCGCTGTTCTTCGTCGACGCCCGCCACGGCTGGGCGGTCGGCCATGACACGCAGATCCTGCACAGCGCCGACGGCGGCGCCCATTGGCAGTTGCAGCACGAGGACCCGCCGCGCGAGGCGCCGCTGCTCGACGTCTGGTTCGCCGATGCCCGCCGCGGCCTGGCGGTCGGCGCCTACGGGACCCTGCTGGCCACCGAGGACGGCGGGGCACACTGGGCGGATGCCGGCGCGCGGCTGGACAACCCCGACGGCCTGCACCTCAACGCCATCGCCGCGATTCCCGGCGCCGGGCTGCTGGTGGTCGGCGAGGCCGGGCTAGCGCTGCGCTCGGCCGACGGCGGAGCCACCTGGGAGCGCCTGCCGGCGTTCTACGAAGGCTCGCTGTTCGGCGTGCTGGGCAGCGGCGAGCCCGGCGTGGCGCTGGCCTTCGGTCTGCGCGGCCATCTGTTCCGCTCCACGGACGGCGGCGCCAGCTGGACGCCGCTGGCCTTGCCGGTGCCCGGCAACGGCCCGCTGCAGGCCGGGCTGTCCGGCGGTACGCGGCTGGCCGACGGCAGCCTGCTGATCGTCGGCCACGGCGGCACGCTGCTGCACAGCCGCGACGGCGGTGATCACTTCGCACTGCGCATCCGCCCCGACCGGCTGTCCCTGTCGGCCGTCGCCGAGGCCGGCGACGGGCGCCTGCTGCTGGTCGGCCAGGGCGGGGTACACGAGGAGTCGATGGTTCGGGAACTGCGGGGAGGGCCGCCATGAAGCGTCATCCGCTCAGTGTCGCCTTCATGGAGCGGCTGGTGTTCGCCCATCGCCCGCAGGTGCTGCTGCTCGGCCTGCTGGTCACCCTGCTGCTGGGCTGGCAGGCCGCACAGCTGCGCCCGGCGACCAGCTTCGAGAAGATGATCCCGCTCGGCCACCCCTACATTCGCACCCTGCTGGAGCACCGCGACGACCTGGCCAACCTGGGCAACAGCCTGCGCATCGCGGTGGCGGTGCGCGAGGGCGACATCTTCAGCCCCGCCTACCTGGAAACCCTGCGGCAGATCCACGACGAGCTGTTCTACCTGCCCGGCGTCGAGCGCGCCGCGCTCCGCTCGCTGTGGAGCGCCAGCGTGCGCTGGACCGAGGTCACCGAGGAGGGCTTCGACGGCGGCACGGTGATCCCCGACGATTACGACGGCTCGCCGCAGAGCCTGGAAGCGCTGCGTGACAACCTGCTCAAGTCCGGGCAGATCGGCCGGCTGGTGGCCAACGACTTCCGCTCCAGCATCGTCGAGGTGCCGCTGCTCGACCGCTATCCCGATCCCGACGATCCCGGCCGCCTGCGGCCCCTCGACTACCGCGAGTTCTCCCACCAGCTCGAAGCGCGGATCCGCGACAAGTACCAGGCCCAGGACCCCAACCTGAGCATCCACATCGTCGGCTTCGCCAAGAAGGTCGGCGACCTGATCGACGGGCTGATCGAGGTGGCGGGCTTCTTCGTGGCCGCCGTCCTCGTCACCCTGGCGCTGCTCTACGCCTTCACCCGCTGCATCCGCGGCAGCCTGGCGGTGCTGCTGACCACCCTGATGGCGGTGCTCTGGCAGCTCGGCCTGCTGCATCTGCTGGGCTTCGGCCTCGATCCCTACTCGATGCTGGTGCCCTTCCTGGTGTTCGCCATCGGCATCTCCCACGGGGTGCAGAAGATCAACGGCATCGCCATCGAGGCGCTGAGCGCCGCCGACGTGCTGCTGGCCAGCCGGCGCGCCTTCCGCCAGCTGTTCCGCCCCGGCATGGTGGCGCTGCTCTCCGATGCGGTGGGCTTCCTCACCCTGCTGCTGATCGATATCGGGGTGATCCGCGAGCTGGCCATCGGCGCCTCCCTCGGCGTGGCGGTGATCATCCTCAGCAACCTGATCGTGCTGCCGGTGGTGGTCAGCTACATCGGGATCGGTGCCGGCGCGCTGCGGCGCTGCCGCGCCTATGCCACGCGCGAGCATCCGCTGTGGCGACGCTGCAGCGCCTTCGCCACGCCCAGGGTGGCGGCGCTGTCGCTGGGGCTGGCCGTGCTGGCCCTGCTCGGCGGGCTCTGGTACGGCCAGCGCCTGCAGATCGGCGACCTCGACCAGGGCGCCCCGGAGCTGCGCCCAGACTCGCGCTACAACCGCGACAACGCCTTCATCATCGAGCACTACTCGACCAGCTCCGACGTGCTGGTGGTGATGGTGCGCACCCCGCCCGAGGGCTGCGCCAGCCATGCCGCGCTGAGCGCCATGGACGAGCTGGGCTGGCGCCTGCAGAACACCGAGGGGGTGCAGTCGGCGCTGTCGATGGCCACGCTGTCCAAGCAGGTGATCAAGGGCATGAACGAGGGCAGCCTGAAATGGGAGGCGCTGTCGCGCAACCCGGATGTGCTCAACCACTCCATCGCCCGCGCCGAGGGGCTGTACAACGCCGACTGCTCGCTGGCGCCGCTGCTGGTGTTCCTCGAAGACCACCGGGCGGCGACCCTGGCCCGCGCCGTCGCGGTGGTCGAGGCCTTCGACGCCGAGCGCGGCAGCCCGCAGCTGCGCTTTTTGCTCGCCGCCGGCAACGCCGGGATCGAGGCGGCCACCAACCAGGTGATCGCCGCCGCCGAGCGCAGCATGCTGCTGGCGGTGTACGCGGCGGTGATCGCCATGTGCCTGCTGACCTTCCGCTCGCTGGCCGCCACCGCCTGCGTGATCCTGCCGCTGGTGCTCACCTCGGTGCTCGGCAATGCGCTGATGGCGGCGCTGGGCATCGGCGTCAAGGTCGCCACTCTGCCGGTGATCGCCCTGGGCGTGGGGATCGGCGTGGACTACGGGATCTACATCTACAGCCGGCTGGAGAGCTACCTGCGCCAGGGGCTGGCGCTGCGCGAGGCCTACTACCTGACCCTCAAGTCGACCGGTCGGGCGGTGCTGTTCACCGGCGTGTGCCTGGCCATCGGCGTGGCCACCTGGATCTTCTCGGCGATCAAGTTCCAGGCCGACATGGGCCTGATGCTGACCTTCATGTTCCTCTGGAACATGCTCGGCGCGCTCTGGCTGCTGCCGGCGCTGGCCTGTTTCCTGATCCGCCGGCCGCCGCCGGGCGCGGCGCGCGCCTCAGGCGTTCACGTCGACGTGGTTGCCGAGCGGCGTGCTCAGGCTGGGCAGCCCCCGGGCCTCGGCGACTAGCGCCGGCAACGCTCCGGCGCCGTCGCCGGCCAGTTGCCGGTCGAGCTTGTGCAGCTGCGCCTCGGCCTTGCGGATGTCGCGACGGGTTTCCTCGTCGGCTTCGCGCAGCTTGGCCTTGAAGGCGCCCAGGGTTTCCGCCAGTTGGCGCCGCGCCTCGGCCAGTGCCGCGCGCAGCGAACCGCGCTGATTGCCGGCGGTGCCGGAGGCGGCGGGGGCAGCGCTCGGGGCGAGGGCGCCGAGCGCCTTGCCGAGGGCGGCGAGAATGCCGCTGCGCACGCTGCCCCGCTCGTGCCGGGCCGCCGGGTCCTCGCCCGGCGGCGTCGCGGCGCCGGTGGTGGGCGTGGAGTCTGGCGTCGTGGCGCTGTCGCTCGTCGCCGCATCCGCCGGCACACTGGCCACCGAAGCCGAAGCCGAAGCCGAAGCCGAAGCCGAAGCCGAAGCCGAAGCCGAAGCCGAAGCCGAAGCCGAAGCCGAAGCCGAACCAGCCGCGCCGGACAGGGCGAGGCCGCCTCCGGGTGTGGCGGGGGTGCCCGAGCCGCTGCCGCCTTCCAGGCTCTTGCCCAGTTCGCCCAGCTCGCTGGCGATCTGCTTGAGTTCGCTGGCGAAGGCCTTGAGCTGCTTGGGCGAGGCGAACATCAGCAGTTGCTTGAGGGTTTCCAGGCGCTGCTTGAGCAGGGCGACGCGCTCCTCCTCGACCTGGCGCGCGCTGTCCTCCAGCGCGCTGGGGATTGCCTTGAGGCGCTGCAGGTTTTCCGACATCCGCTCCAGACGCTTGAGGGTGCTGTCCTCGCGGCTGGCGCGCGGGCCGCTGGAGGCGATCGGCAGGCCGGGCAGGCCGCCCGTGCTGTTCAGGGGCGTTGGCATGGGGGCACTCCTTGTGCGCAAGCGACGATATCCGGATATCGGCCCGCTCGGCGCCGGGCTTGAGCGCCCGCTGGCTCAGCGCGGGTAGAGCGGCGGCAGCGGGTTGCCGTCGGCGGCGAGCGCAGTGTCGGACGGTGCCGGCAGCCGGCCGATGGCCTGCCAGAGCGCCTCGCCCTGCCAGTGCTGGCCGCTCTCGCTGTACAGGGCGCCGTTGAGGTCGTCGAGGGCGGCCGACAGCGGTACATAGCGGGCGGCCATGGCCGCCAGGGTTTCCGGCTGCTGGCGCGCCCAGGCGTCGAGCGCCTGGCGGGTGGCGTGCGGGTCGTTGCTCTGGCAGGCGCGGCGCAGGTCGTCCTGCAGGGTGCGCGGGCTGGGGCCGCTGCTGGCGGCGCGGATCACCGCCGGCTGGCGGCGGGCGCGCCACCAGAGGACCAGGGTCAGCAGGTTGCCGGCCAGCAGCAGCATGCAGGCCAGCTGCCAGGGCCACAGGGGCGAAGGCGCCTGCGCCGCGCCGCGTGGCATGTCGGCCGGCACCGGCATCTCGGCCAGGGGCGCGGCCTGCACCTCGATGCGCCGCGCCGGCAGGCTGGCGCGCTCCAGGCGCTCCTCGCGGGTGTTCCACCACACCACTTCCAGGGCCGGCAGCTCGATGGTGCCGGCGGCGGTGGGCACCAGGGCGATGCTTTCCTCGCGGCTGCCGACCAGCCCGCCGGCGTTGCTGCGGCTGCGCAGGCGCGGCTGGTCGGGGTAGCTGCGCAGCCCCGGATGGGCGAGCGGCCGGCTCAGGTCGGGCAGCTGCGCGCCGCCCAGTCCCTCGGCGCGCAGCAGCAGGTTGCGGGTCAGCGAGTCGCCGACCTGCGGCCGTTGCGGCTCGGGCGTCCAGGTTTCGCTGAGGCTCAGGCTGTGCGCCGGCAGCCAGGGCGCGTCGGCCGGATAGCTGGCCGGGCGCGGCTTGACCTGCAGGGCCAGGGCCGGCGAGCGCACCTGCAGCGGTCGCCCGCTGCGCGGGCCGAACGGCTGGCCGGCCGCGTCCTGGCTGGCCAGCGCGGTGGCGCTGAACAGCTGCGCGGGAATCTGCAGGGTGCCGCTGCGCTGCGGGAAGATCGCGTAGCGCACTTCCTGCACGCCGTGCCGCACGCCGTCGATCTCCTGCTCGTAGGTGCGCCGTGCGCCGAGCGGCTCGACCCGGGCGTCCTCCATCTCCAGCGGGCTGAGCTGGCTGTCGTCGTACAGCGCCACCGAATGGAACACCCGCAGAGTGAGCACCGCCTGGGCCTGCACATAGACGCTGTCCTGATCGAGGCTGGCGTCGATGAACACCGGCGCCAGGGCGTTGTCGGCGGCGACCGGGCGCGGTTCGTGGACCTGCAGGACGATGGCCTGGGAGCGCTCGGCGCCGAGACTCAGCGGCGGGATGGTCAGGCGTCCGGCCAGCCGCGGCTGCAGGGCGATGACCAGCCGGTCGTGGCGCTGCGTCTCGCCGTCGGCGAGCACCTGACGGCTGAGCAGGCGGGTGTCGAGGATCTCGAACTGCGCCGCGAGCGGGGTCAGGTCGGGCCGCCCCTCCAGGGTCGGTGCGCTGCTTTCCAGGCTCAGCTCGACGATCTCGCCGAGGTTCAGGCTGCTGCGGTCGACGCTGGCGGTGAGGCCGGCGGCCTGGGCGGCGCCGCACAGCAGGGCGAGCAGGCCGGCCAGCAGCGGCAGGCGGCGGAGCGGAAAACGGATCATCGCGGGGATTCCTGCTGTTGTTGCAGCTCGTTCCAGAATTTGCGTCGCAGCAGCTCGGCCGGGTCGTCGGGAATCTGCCGCAGCCAGTGCTCCAGCGCCTGCTGGCGTTCGTCTGGTGCGCGCGCGGGTCGCGGGGGCGGCGGCGCCGGCTCGTCGCGGGCGCGCTGCGCCTCGGCCGGGGCGCTGGGTGGCGAGTCGCCGGCGCTGTGCTCGACCGCGCTGGCGGCGGGCGGGCGTGGCGGCTGGGGCGTGGCGGGGCGCGGCGCCTCGGCCTGTGCGCTGCTGGCCGGGGTGTCGGGAGGGCGTTGCTCGGTGTCGGCGGCATCGCTGCGCTCGGCCGGCGGCGCTGCGGCGGCGCGGGCGGCCTGTTCGCGTTGCTGCTGCAGGCGCTGCTCGACGCGGGCGCGGTTGTCGCGGGCGACGTGCAGCTGCGGGTCGCGCTGCAGGGCCTGGTCGTAGGCCTTGAGCGCTTCCTCCAGCTCGCCGCCCATGGCCAGGGCGTTGCCGCGGTTGTAGTGGGCGGCGGCGTCGTGGCCGGCGGCGAAGGCGCGGGCCGCCGCCGCATAGTCGCCGGCCTGGTAGTGGGCGATGCCGCGCCACTGCGGATCGACGAAGCGCTGCGCGGCCTGCTCCGGCTGGCCGGCAGCGAGCAGGCGGCGGCCCTGCTGGTCGGCGCGCCACCAGAGGTCGGCCAGTTCGAAGGCCATGGCCGGCGGCGGCACGACCAGCAGCAGGGCGAAGGCGAACAGCCAGCCGCGCCGGGCGGCGCAGGCGGCCAGCAGGAGCAGCGGCAGCAGCAGCCAGTGGCCCTGGTCGGCCCAGCGCTCCAGCGTGCGTGGCGCGCCCGTGCTGCGCTGCACGGCGGCGGGACGCAGCAGGCCGAGGGCGTCGAGGTCGCCGTCGTCGAGGCCGAGCGGGCGGTAGGCGCCGCCCGACTCGGCGGCGCTGGCGGCGAGGGCCTCGGCCTGCAGGCGCGGCAGCAGGATGGCGCCGTCGGCGTCGCGCAGGAAACCGCCGCCTGCGCGGGGCACCGGCGCGCCGGCGGGGGTGCCGACGCCGAGCACCGCCAGGGGCAGCTGCCGGCCCTGCAGGGCGGCGCGGATGCCGGCCTGCTCGCTGGCGCTCAGGCTGCCGGTGAGCAGCAGCAGGCGGCCGCGGCCGTTGGCGCCTTGGTCGAGCAGCTGCACGGCGCGCTGCACGGCGAGGTCGGCGCGGCGGCCGGGCAGCGGCATCAGTTCGGGGCTGAGCGCGCCGAGCAGGTTGTGGGCGGTCAGCGGGTCGTCGGACAGCGGCACCAGCACGTGGGCGCTGCCGGCGTAGACGACGATGGCGGTCGGCGCGTTGCCGCGCGCGTCGAGCAGATCGAGCAGCTTGCGCCGCGCGGCTTCCAGGCGGTTGGGCGGCAGGTCGCCGGCGAGCATCGCCGGGGTCAGGTCGAGGATCGCCACCAGCGGATCGCTGCGCTGCTGCGGCGGCTGTTCCAGACGCTGCCAGCCGGGGCCGACCAGCACCAGGATGGCGAGCAGCCAGGCCAGGCCGAGCAGCAGCCAGGGCAAGCGGCTGCGCCGTCCGCGGCCGCCGACCAGCAGCCAGGGCTGGAAGGCCGCGGGAAGGATCTGCTGCCAGCGGCCGAGGCGCTGGCGGCGGTGCCAGAGGCGCCACAGCAGCCAGCCGAGCAGCGGCAGCAGGAGCAGCCAGAGGGGGCGGGCGAGGTGCGGCAGCAGCGCGTTCATCGCTGCCTCCGCAGGCGCAGCGCCAGCCCGTGGGGCCACAGCTCGCGGCTCGCCAGCAGCACGCTGAGCAGCAGCGCGGCGGCCAGCAGCCAGGGGTGCAGCGCGGTGGCCTGGAAGGCCTGGGTCGGCGCCTGGCTGACCGGCTCCAGGTGGTCGAGGACCTCGGAGATGGCGGCCAGTTCGTCCGCCGAGCGGGCGCGGAAGTAGCTGCCGCCGCTGAGTTCGGCGATCTCGCGCAGCAGCGGTTCGTCGAGGTCGAGGCCGGGGTTGAGGCCGTACAGGCCGATGGCGCCGGCCTGCTCGGCGTCGGCGCCGATGCCGATGGTGT
The DNA here is from genome assembly GCF_900105885.1 of Pseudomonas guangdongensis. Taxonomy (NCBI): domain Bacteria; kingdom Pseudomonadati; phylum Pseudomonadota; class Gammaproteobacteria; order Pseudomonadales; family Pseudomonadaceae; genus Geopseudomonas; species Geopseudomonas guangdongensis. Next base: position 2,082,283 of record NZ_LT629780.1, read on the forward strand.
AGATGCGCACGCCCTCGCCGGCGGCCAGCCGCGCGGCGGTCAGCGGCGGCACTTCGCCGGCGGTGTTGGCGCCGTCGGTGACCAGGATCAGCACCCGGCTGTCGGCCGGGCGCTGGCGCAGGCGCTTGAGGGCCAGGCCGATGGCGTCGCCCAGCGCGGTGTCCTTGCCGGCGATGCCGATCTGTGCCTGCGCCAGCCAGGTGCGCACGGTCTGCCGGTCGAAGGTCAGCGGGGCCTGCAGGTAGGCGCGGCTGCCGAACAGGATCAGCCCGAGGCGGTCGCCCTGGCGGCTGGCGATGAAGTCGCCGAGCAGCGTCTGGACCAGGCTCAGGCGGCTGACGGTCTGCCCCTGCCAGCGCATGTCGGGGTAGTCCATGGAGCCGGAGACATCCACCGCCAGCAGCAGGTCGCGGCCGCTGGAGGGCAGCGGCAGCGGCTCGCCGAGCCACTGCGGGCGGGCCGCGGCGAGCACCAGCAGCAGCCAGAGCAGGACGAACGGCAGCTGCCGGCGCCAGTCCGGCAGGCGCGGCCGCGCGCGGCGCCCGGCGAGGTTTTCCAGTTCGGCGAGAAAGCTCACCTTGAGCGCCGCCTCGCCGCTGGCGGCGGGCGGCAGCAGGCGGCGCAGCAGCCAGGGCAGCGGCAGGAGCAGGAAGACCCACGGCCAGGCGAACTCAAACATGCTTGCGTACCCAGGTTTCCACCGCTTGCTGGAGGCCGTCGATGGCCTTGTCGTCCAGCCGGCAGTCGGCGCGGTAGGTGCCTTCGACGAGGATCATCCAGCGGGTCAGGCCGGCGGCCGGGCAGCGGTTGTCGAGAAACGCCAGCCAGGCGCGACCGCTCAGGGTGTGGCTGGCGCTGTCCGGATAGCGCGCCCGGCACAGGCGCTTGAGCAGGGCGTTGAGGGCCTGCAGCCAGGGGCCGGCGGGAGCGCCGTCGTAGGGTCGCGGCAGGCGCGCCAGCTCCTCCAGCGCGGCCTGGCGCTGCGGCTCCAGGCCGGTTTCGGCCGGCGGCGCAGCGTGCAGCCGGCGCCAGTGCTCCAGTAGCGCGGCGCGCCAGTGCCAGAGCGCGGCGCACAGACCCAGCAGCAGGGCGGCGAGCAGCCACCAGCCGGGCGCCGGCGGCCACCAGCCGGGTTCGGCCGGCAGCAGCGGCGCGGCGAGGTCGAGGCCGTTCATGGCTGGCGGCTCCGCTGCGCCGGCTGTACCTGTTCGCGCAGCTGGGCGAGCAGCTCGTGCTGGGTACTCAGCGGCAGCAGTAGGATGCCCAGGCGCTGGGCCAGGCGTTGCCAGCGCTCGGCGCGCTCCGCGCCGCGCGCATGCCAGGCCTGGCGCAGGGCGGCATCGCCGCTGTCCAGCTCCAGACGCGCGTGACGGTCGGCGAAGCGCAGCAGGCCGGCGGCCGGCAGGGCGTGGTCGAGGGGGTCGCTGACCGGCAGCAGGATCAGGTCGCAATGGCGGGCGAGCAGGCCGAGCTGCAGCTCGGCGCCGTCGTCGAGGCTGCGCTCGTCGCAGACCGCCAGCGCCAGGCTACCCGGGCGCAGCACCTCGCGGGCGCGGCGCAGGGCCAGGGCCAGGCCGCTGCCAGCGGACTCGGTGCTGGCCGGTGTGCCGGCCAGCGCCTGGTTGGCGCGCACCAGCAGGCCGAGCAGCTGCAGCAGGCTCTGCTTGCTGCGTCGCGGGCGCACCTCGCTGCACTGTGCGGCGTTGAACACTAGGCCGCCGATGCGGTCGTTGTGGGCCAGCGCGGCCCAGCCGAACAGCGCGGCGACCTGGGCGGCGAGCACCGACTTGAAGCACAGGCCGCTGCCGAAGAACAGTTGCGGGCTCTGTTCGACCAGCAGGAACACCGGGCGCTCGCGCTCCTCGTGGAACAGCTTGGTGTGCGGTTCCTGGGTGCGTGCGGTGACCCGCCAGTCGATGTTGCGCACGTCGTCGCCGGCCTGGTAGACGCGCACCTGGTCGAAGTCCACGCCGCGTCCGCGCAGCTTGGAGTGGTGCAGGCCGACCAGCGGGCTGCGCCGTCCCGGCGCGGAGAACAGCTGCAGCTCGGCGAGGCGGTGACGCATCTCCAGCAGCGCGTTGAGGCCGACGGTGACGCCGGGGACCAGCAGTTCGGCATGCATGGCGGCGCCTCAGGCCACGGCGACCACGTCGAGGATGCGCTGCACCACGCGGTCCTGGTCGACGCCGGCGGCCTCCGCCTCGAAGGACAGGATGACCCGGTGGCGCAGCACGTCGAACAGCACCGCCTGGATGTCCTCGGGACTGACGAAGTCGCGCCCGGCCAGCCAGGCGTGGGCGCGCGCGCAGCGGTCCAGGGCGATCGAGCCGCGCGGGCTGGCGCCCCAGGCGATCCACTCGCCCAGCTCGGCGTCGAAGCGCGCCGGGTGGCGGGTGGCCATGATCAGCTGCACCAGGTATTCCTCCACGGCGTCGGCCATGTACAGGCCGAGGATATCTCGGCGCGCGGCGAAGATCGCCTGCTGGCTGACCCGCTGCTCGGGCTGCGCCTCGCCGGACAGCGCCTCGCCGCGTGCCTGCTGGAGGATGCGCCGCTCCACCGAGGCGTCCGGGTAGCCGATCTTCACGTGCATCAGGAAACGGTCCAGCTGCGCCTCGGGCAGCGGGTAGGTGCCTTCCTGCTCGATGGGGTTCTGGGTGGCCATCACCAGGAACAGCGGCGGCAGCGCGTAGGTGCTGCGGCCGATGCTCACCTGGCGCTCGGCCATGGCTTCGAGCAGCGCCGACTGCACCTTGGCCGGGGCGCGGTTGATCTCGTCGGCCAGCACCAGGTGGTGGAAGATCGGCCCGCGCTGGAACACGAAGCTGCCGTCCTCGGGACGGTATATCTCGGTGCCGGTGATGTCCGCCGGCAGCAGGTCGGGGGTGAACTGGATGCGGTGGAATTCGGCTTCCAGGCCGGCGGCCAGGTCCTTGATCGCCTTGGTCTTGGCCAGTCCGGGGGCGCCCTCGACCAGCAGGTGGCCGTCGGCGAGCAGGGCGATCAGCAGCCGGTCGACCAGCCGCTCCTGACCGAGGATCTGGGTGGTGAGGTACTGGCGCAGGGCGAGCAGGGCGTCACGATGGGGCATGGCGAACTCGGCAGGGATGAGGAAACGGCGGGTCGGCAGTGCTCACTTTAATGCATCCGCCCCGCCGGCGACTAACCTGAGCACAGGGCGCGCAGGGGAGGAGGGGATGGCGATGCGCAGTGCGGAACAGTTGCTGGCCTTTGCCGAACGGCTGGCCAGCGTGGAGGAGGTCGAGTGCGTGACGCCGGATCTCAACGGCATCGCCCGCGGCAAGACCATGACCGCCGAGAGCTTTCTCGCCGGCCGGCGCCTGCAGATGGCGCGCGGCGTGCTGCTGCAGTGCGTGATGGGCGGCTATCCGCCGCCGCGCTTCTACGGCGGCGACGACGGCGATCTGCTGCTGTGCAGCGATCCCTGCCAGGTGCATGTGCTGCCCTGGGGCACGCCGGGGCGGGCGCTGGCGATCTGCGATGCCCTCGAACTGGACGGCCGTCCCTGCGCGCTGTCGACCCGCGGGCTGCTGCGCGGGGTGCTGGAGCAATACGCGCAGCTCGGCCTGACGCCGGTGGTGGCCACCGAGCTGGAGTTCTTCGTGTTCGCCGCCAACCCCGACCCCCATCAGCCGTTCCAGCCGCCGGTGGGCCTCGACGGGCGCCGCGAGATCGGCACCTCGGCGTTCGGCGTCGGCTCGGCCCATGGCCTGCGGCCGTTCTTCGCCGCGGTCTATCGCTGCATGGCGGCGCTGGGCCTGCCGCGCGACACCTTCATGCACGAGATGGGCATCAGCCAGTTCGAGATTAACTTTCCCCACGGCGACGCCCTGCGCCTGGCCGACCAGACCTTCCTGTTCAAGCACCTGCTGCGCGAGGTGGCCCTCGAACACGGGCTGCTCGCGGTGTGCATGGCCAAGCCGCTGGGCGGCGTGCCGGGCAGCTCGATGCACATCCACCAGAGCGTGCTGGATGCCGACGGGCGCAACATCTTCAGCGATGCCCGGGGCGCGCCGAGCGCCGCCTTCGGCCACTTCATCGCCGGCCTGCAGGCCACCCTGGCCGAGTTCACCGCGCTGCTGGCGCCCAACGTCAACGCCTACCAGCGCCTGGCGCAGCCCTGCGCCTCGCCCAACAACGCCTGCTGGGCCTACGACAATCGCGCCGCCGGGCTGCGCATCCCGGCCAGCGCGCCGGTCGACCGGCGGGTCGAGAACCGCCTGCCGGGCGCCGACGCCAATCCCTATCTGGCGCTGGCCGCCAGCCTCGGCGCCGGCCTGCACGGCCTGCTCGTCGGCCGGCCGCCCGGCCCGCCGGTGCAGGGGCAGTTCGCCGTGCCGGAAGCGCTGCGTCTGCCGACCGGAATGGGCGAGGCGCTGCACCGCCTGGCGCACAGCCAGGTGGCCGAGGCGCTGTTCGGGCGCGAGTTCATCGACGGCTACCTGGCCTGCAAGCAGCTGGAGCTGGCGGACTTCCTCGCCGAGATCACCCCCTGGGAGCGTCGCGTTCTCGCCGCTCAGGTCTGAACGCCTGTGCCCGACATAGCCCCGGCCGGCTCTGCACTGGGCATCAGCGCGGGCCGGCTTGTTGGCGCACGGCATGGCGCGACTGCGCCATAAATTTGACTGTGGCGGCGCTTTTGGGTTTACTGCGCGCACTTTCGGGCTGCGCCATTTTTGTGCGCCGGTCCTTCCGGCCTTCCGAGGCCCTCCCTTCCAGCCGAATGACTGAACATGTGGCGCGAATCCCGACTGCTACTGATAGACGACAACCCGCAACGCCGTCACGACATGACGGTGATCCTCGACTTCCTCGGTGAGGAATACACCGCCTGCGCGAGCCAGGACTGGGCCGCCGAACTGGCCGCCATCGAGTCGCCGCAGCTGGTCTGCATCCTGCTCGGTCAGGTGGACGGCCGTGGCGGCGCGCTGCGCCTGTTCAAGCAGCTCAGCGCGCAGTTCGAGCGCGTGCCGCTGCTGCTGCTCGACGACCAGGACACCGCCGCCTGGCCCGACGAGCTGCGCCGCCGGGTGCTGGCGCGCCTGGACATGCCGCCCAGCTACAACCAGCTGATCGACTCGCTGCACCGCGCGCAGGTCTACCAGCAGGTGTTCGATGCCGCCCGCGAGCGCGGCCAGCAGCGCGAGTCCAACCTGTTCCGCAGCCTGGTCGGCACCAGCCGGGCGATCCAGCAGGTGCGCCAGCTGATGCAGCAGGTCGCCGAGACCGAAGTCGGCGTGCTGCTGCTCGGCGAGGCCGGCAGCGGCAAGGAAGTGGCCGCGCGCAATCTGCACTACCATTCCTCGCGCCGCGAGCGGCCGTTCGTGCCGGTCAGCTGCACCGCCATCGAGGCCGAGCTGCTCGAAGGCGAGCTGTTCGGTTACGAGCAGGGCGCCTTCCCCGGCGCGCTGACCAGCCGCAAGGGGCGTCTGGAGCTGGCGGCCGGAGGCACGCTGTTCCTCGACGAGGTGGCGCACCTGCCGCTGGCCCTGCAGGGCCGCCTGCTGCGCGTGCTGCAGGAAGGCTGCTTCGAGCGTCAGGGCGGACAGGAAGCGCTGCCCATCGACGTGCGGGTGATCGCCGCCAGCCAGGAAGACCTGGAGTGCCTGGTCGCCGAGGGGCGCTTCCGCGACGACCTCTACTACCGCCTCAACCAGTTCTCCATCGAGCTGCCGCCGCTGCGCGAGCGGGTCGAGGACATTCCGCTGCTGATCAACGAACTGATCGCGCGGATGGAAAACGAGAAGCGCGGCTCGATCCGCTTCAGCTCGGCGGCGCTGATGTCGCTGTGCCGCCACGACTGGCGCGGCAACGTGCGCGAGCTGGCCAACCTGGTCGAGCGTCTGGCGATCATGCACCCCTACGGGGTGATAGGCGTCGGCGAGCTGCCGAAGAAGTTCCGCCACCTGGCCGACGACAGCGGCCAGGCGGTCGAGGCGCTGCGCAACGAGCTGGAGGAGCGCGCGGTGCGCCACAGCGCGCTGCCCGGCCTGGACATGCCGGCGCTGCTGCCGGTCGGCGGGCTGGACCTCAAGGACTACCTGGGCAACCTGGAGCGCTCGCTGATCCAGCAGGCCCTCGACGATGCCGGCGGAGTGGTGGCGCGCGCCGCCGAGCGCCTGCGCGTGCGCCGCACTACGCTGGTGGAGAAGATGCGCAAGTACGGCATGAGCCGTCGCGACGAAGATGGCGACGAGTGATGGCGCGCAGCGATCGTGGAATGCCCCGCAGGGCCGGTGAGGAAGACAACATGGGTGCGCCAGCTCCGGTACAGGTGATCGCCATCGCCAGCGGCAAGGGCGGTGTCGGCAAGACGCAGGCGGCGATTAACCTCGCCTGGACGCTGGCCGCGCGCGGCCGGCGGGTGATGTTGCTGGACGCCAGTTTCGCGCTGCCCGGCGTCGATGTCGCGCTCGGCCTGACCCCGCAGCTGACCTTGGTGGATGTGCTGGAAGGCCGCTGCCGGCTGGCCGAGGCGGTATTCACCGTGGCGGGCGGCTTCCAGGTGCTGGCCGGCTCGGCCGGGCGCCTGCCGGGCCAGTTGCCGGCGCTGCAGCTGGCCGGCCTGATCCAGGCGTTCAGCGAGCTGCCGGCGCCGCCGGAGGTGCTGCTGATCGACTGCGCGCCCGGCATCGGCAGCGACGTGCTGGGGCTGCTGCGCGCCTCCAGCGAGGCGCTGTTGGTGGTCAACGACGAGCCGGCGGCCGCCGCCGACGCGCTGACCCTGCTGCGCCGACTCAACCAGGACTTCGCCATGAGCCGTTTCCGCCTGCTGGCCAGCATGACCCTGTCGGCGGCCGAGGGGCGCGCCCTGCACGAGCGCCTGCTGCGCCAGAGCGAGAGCCTCGGCGGGGTGTCGCTGGACTACGTCGGGGCGATTCCACTCGACGATTCGCTGCGCCGCGCGGTACAGCGCCAGCGCACGGTATGCGAGGTGTTGCCGCGCAGCCGGGCGGCCAACGCCTACCGCGAGCTGGCCGAGAAGGTCGACGCCTGGCCGCTGCCGGCCAATCCGCGCGGGCATCTGGAATTCTTCGTCGAGCGGCTGATCTTCGCCCAGGCCGCGCCGCGCCCGGCGCGTCCCTGAGGCGCGGCGGCGCTTGCGCCGCCTCCTCCTCAAGCCGGTCATAACCTGTCGAAAATACGATCTCCGGCCCTTCGGGGGCGCATGTATAATGCCGCCCGATTCGGCCGGGATAGACCGGCTGCGCCCTGAATCGGATTGCCGACGGATAGCCATGCTGTGACCAGTCCCTTCCTCGAAGCCGTTGCGCTCGCCTGCGAGCGGGACCTGCGCGTGCTGTTCGAGCGGCTCGACTTCGCCCTGCACCCCGGGCAGATGCTGCAGATCGCCGGGCCCAACGGCAGCGGCAAGACCAGCCTGCTGCGCCTGCTGGCCGGGCTGATGCAGCCGACCGAGGGGGAAATCCGCCTGGCCGGCAGGCCCCTGGCCGAGCAGCGCGGCGAGTTGACCCGCAATCTGCTGTGGATCGGCCATGCCGCCGGCATCAAGGGCCTGCTCAGCCCCGAGGAGAACCTCGCCTGGCTGTGCGCCCTGCACACTCCCGAACCGCGCACCGCGCTCTGGACCGCGCTGGAGGCCGTCGGCCTGCGCGGTTTCGAGGACGTCCCCTGCCATACCCTGTCCGCCGGTCAGCAGCGCCGCGTGGCGCTGGCGCGCCTGTACCTGGATGCGCCGCCGCTGTGGGTGCTCGACGAGCCCTTCACCGCCCTCGACAAGCACGGCGTGGCCCAGCTCGAGGAGCATCTGGCCCGCCACTGCGAGAGCGGCGGCATGGTGGTGCTGACCACCCACCACAGCCTGACCCGCAAGCCAGCCGGCTACCGCGAGCTGGACCTCGCCCGCGCCGGGAGCCTGGCCGATGAGTAACCTGTTCACCCAGTTGCTGGCACGCGAGGCGCGCCTGCTGTGCCGCCGTCCGGCCGAGCTGCTCAATCCGCTGGTGTTCTTCGCCATCGTGGTGGCGCTGTTCCCGCTGGCCGTCGGTCCGGAGAGCAAGCTGCTGGAAACCCTGTCGCCGGGTCTGGTGTGGGTCGCCGCGCTGCTCGCCGTGCTGCTGTCGCTGGACGGCCTGTTCCGCAGCGACTTCGAGGACGGCTCGCTGGAGCAGTGGGTCCTTTCGCCGCACCCGCTGCCCCTTCTGGTGCTCTCCAAGGTACTGGCACACTGGCTGTTCTCCGGCCTGGCGCTGGTGCTGCTGGCGCCGCTGCTGGCGTTGATGCTCGGCCTGCCGGCGCGCTGCCTGCCGGTGCTGCTCGGCTCGCTGCTGCTCGGCACGCCGATCCTCAGCCTGCTCGGCGCGGTCGGCGCGGCGCTCACCGTGGGGCTCAAGCGCGGCGGCCTGCTGCTGGCGCTGCTGATCCTGCCGCTGTACATCCCGGTGCTGATCCTCGGCAGCGGCGCCCTGCAGGCGTCCCTGCAGGGTCTGCCGGCCGCCGGCCAGTTGCTCTGGCTGGCCAGCCTCACCGCCCTGACGGTGACCCTGACTCCCTTTGCCATCGCCGCCGGTCTGAAGATCAGCGTCGGCGAATGATTGAACACGCAGCAGTTTCGAGGCGGTTTGCATGAACTGGACATGGTTTCACAAGCTGGGCTCGCCCAAGTGGTTCTACGAGATCAGCGGTCGCTGGCTGCCCTGGCTGGCCGCCGCCGCGGCATTGCTGCTGACCGTCGGCACGGTCTGGGGACTGGCCTTCGCCCCGGCCGACTACCAGCAAGGCAACAGCTTCCGGATCATCTACATCCATGTGCCGGCGGCGATCCTCGCCCAGTCCTGCTACATCATGCTGGCGGTCGCCGGGGTGGTCGGCCTGGTGTGGAAGATGAAGCTGGCCGACGTCGCCCTGCAGTGCGCCGCGCCGATCGGCGCCTGGATGACCTTCGTCGCGCTGTTCACCGGCGCGGTATGGGGCAAGCCGACCTGGGGCGCCTGGTGGGTGTGGGACGCGCGACTGACCGCCATGCTGATCCTGCTGTTCCTCTACTTCGGGGTGATCGCCCTCGGCCAGTCGATCAGCAACCGCGACAGCGCCGCCAAGGCCTGCGCGGTGCTGGCCATCGTCGGGGTGATCAACATCCCGATCATCAAGTACTCGGTGGAGTGGTGGAACACCCTGCACCAGCCGGCCACCTTCAAGCTCACCGAGAAGCCGGCGATGCCGCCGGAAATGTGGGTGCCGCTGCTGATCATGGTGCTCGGTTTCTACTGTTTCTTCGCCGTCAGCCTGCTGCTGCGCATGCGCCTGGAAGTGCTCAAGCGCGAATCGCGGGCCAGCTGGGTCAAGGCCGAAGTGGAGCGCAGCCTGTGAGTTTCGAGTCCTTCAGCGATTTCCTGGCCATGGGCAAGCATGGTCTCTACGTGTGGACCGCCTTCGGCGTCAGCCTGGCGGTTCTCGCCCTGAATGTGGTGCTGCCGATCCTGGCGCGCCGGCGTTACCTGCAAGACGAGGCGCGCCGTCTGCGCCGGGAGGGCAAGCAATGAATCCGCAACGCAAGAAACGCCTGTTGATCATCCTCGGCCTGCTGGCCGGGGTCGCGGTGGCGGTGGGCCTGGCCCTCAGCGCCCTGCAGCAGAACATCAACCTGTTCTACAACCCGACGCAGATCGCTGCCGGCGAGGCGCCGCAGGATGCGCGGATCCGCGCCGGCGGGATGGTCAAGGAAGGTTCGGTCAAGCGCACCGGCGACTCGCTGGACGTCGAGTTCGTGGTCACCGACTACGCCGCCGACGTGACCATCCGCTACCGCGGCATCCTCCCCGACCTGTTCCGCGAAGGGCAGGGCATCGTCGCGCTCGGCCGGCTCAACGCCGACGGCGTGCTGGTCGCCGACGAGGTACTGGCCAAGCACGACGAGAACTACATGCCGCCGGAAGTCACCCAGGCGCTGGAGAAGAGCGGCAAGCTGCCGGGCGGCATGCCGGCCGGTGCCATGAGCGGCGCGGAGGCCAAGCAATGATCCCCGAACTCGGCCATCTGGCCATGATCCTCGCCCTGTGCCTGGCTGCGGTGCAGGCGACCCTGCCGATGATCGGCGCCTGGCGCGGCGACCGCCTGTGGATGGGCCTGGCGGCGCCTGCGGCCTGGGGGCAGTTCCTGTTCCTGCTGTTCTCCTTCGCCTGCCTGACCCACGCTTTCCTGATCGACGACTTCTCGGTGGCCTACGTGGCCAACAACTCCAACAGCGCGCTGCCCTGGTTCTACAAGTTCAGCGCGGTGTGGGGCGCCCACGAGGGCTCGCTGCTGCTGTGGGCGCTGATCCTCGCCGGCTGGACCTTCGCCGTGGCGGTGTTCTCCCGCCAGCTGCCGGAAGTGATGCTGGCCCGCGTGCTCGGCGTGATGGGCATGATCAGTGTCGGCTTCCTGCTGTTTTTGATCGTCACCTCCAACCCCTTCGAGCGCCTGCTGCCCAACGCGCCGATGGACGGCCGCGACCTCAACCCGCTGCTGCAGGACTTCGGCCTGATCGTCCACCCGCCGATGCTCTACATGGGCTACGTCGGTTTCTCGGTGGCCTTCGCCTTCGCCATCGCCGCACTGCTCGGCGGGCGCCTCGACGCCGCCTGGGCGCGCTGGTCGCGGCCCTGGACCATCGTCGCCTGGGCCTTCCTCGGCATCGGCATCGTGCTCGGCTCCTGGTGGGCCTACTACGAACTGGGCTGGGGCGGCTGGTGGTTCTGGGACCCGGTGGAGAACGCCTCGTTCATGCCCTGGCTGGTCGGCACCGCACTGATCCATTCGCTGGCGGTCACCGAGAAGCGTGGCGTGTTCAAGAGCTGGACGGTGCTGCTGGCCATCGCCGCCTTCTCCCTGAGCCTGCTCGGCACCTTCCTGGTGCGCTCGGGCGTGCTGACCTCGGTGCACGCCTTCGCCGCCGACCCCGAGCGCGGCACCTTCATCCTGATCTTCCTGCTCTGCGTGGTGGGCAGCTCGCTGACCCTGTTCGCCCTGCGTGCGCCGGTGGTCAAGAGCAAGGTCGGTTTCGCCTTGTGGTCGCGCGAGACCCTGCTGCTGGCCAACAACCTGATCCTGGTGGTGTCCTGCGCCACCATCCTGCTCGGCACCCTCTACCCGCTGGTGCTCGACGCGCTGAGCGGCGCCAAGCTGTCGGTCGGCCCGCCGTACTTCAACGCGCTGTTCCTGCCGCTGATGGCGATCCTCATGGCGGCGCTGGGCGTCGGCGTGCTGGTGCGCTGGAAGGACACCCCGCTCAAGTGGCTGTCCGGCATGCTGCTGCCGGTGCTGGTCGCCGCCGGCGCGCTCGGCCTGCTCGCCGCCTTCCTGTTCGGCGACTTCCACTGGGCGGTGCTGGCCACCTGCGTGCTGGCCGCCTGGGTGGTGCTCACCGGCCTGCGCGACCTGCTCGACAAGACCCGCCACAAGGGCCTGCTCAAGGGCATCGCCGGCCTGTCGCGCAGCTACTGGGGCATGCAGGTCGCCCACCTGGGCATCGCCGTGTGCGCCCTGGGCGTGGTGCTGTCCAGCCAGTACGCGCTGGAGCGCGACCTGCGCATGGCTCCGGGCGAGTCGGTGGAGCTGGGCGGCTACCAGTTCGTCTTCGACGGCGCCAGGCACCATGAGGGGCCCAACTACAGCTCCGACAAGGCCACCGTGCGGGTCCTCGACGACGGTCGCGAGATCGCCGTGCTGCACCCCGAGAAGCGTCTGTACACCGTGCAGCAGATGCCGATGACCGAGGCCGGCATCGATCCGGGCTTCACCCGCGACCTCTACGTGGCCCTCGGCGAGCCGCTGGAAGACGGCGCCTGGGCCGTGCGTCTGCACGTCAAGCCCTACGTGCGCTGGATCTGGCTGGGCGGCCTGCTGATGGCCTTCGGCGGCTTCCTCGCCGCCCTCGACCGTCGCTACCGGGTCAAGGTGACCGGCAAGGTCCGCGACGCCCTCGGCATGACTGGAGCGCAAGCATGAATCGACGTCTGTTGCTGTTGCTGCCGCTGGCCGGCTTCCTGGTGCTAGCCGGCTTCCTCTACAAGGGGCTGTTCCTCGACCCGCGCGACATCGGTTCGACGATGATCGGCAAGCCGCTGCCGGCGTTCTCCCTGCCGTCGCTGGAAGACCCGGCGCGCAGCCTGAGCGCCGAGGACTTCAAGGGCCGGCCGGCGCTGCTCAATGTCTGGGCCACCTGGTGCCCGACCTGCAAGGCCGAGCACGAAATGCTCAACCGTTTGGCGGCGCAGGGCGTGCTGGTCTACGGGGTCAACTACAAGGACAACGGTGACGCCGCCCGCCAGTGGCTGGACAAGCTGGGCAATCCCTACCGCGCCAACGTCGAGGACCCGCAGGGCAGCCTGGGCATCAACCTCGGCGTCTACGGCGCGCCGGAAACCTTCCTTCTCGACAAGGACGGCATCGTCCGCCACAAGCACGTCGGCGCCATCGACGAGCGCGTCTGGCGCGAGCAACTGGCGCCGCTGTACCGCGAGCTGCTCGACGAGGCCGGCCTATGAAGCGTCTGCTGAGCGCGGGCCTGCTGGGCCTGGCCCTGTCGCTGGGCGCCCAGGCGGCCGTCGACACCTACGAGTTCAAGGACGACGCCGAGCGTGCCCGCTACCGGGTGCTGATCGAGGAACTGCGCTGCCCGAAGTGCCAGAACCAGAACATCGCCGACTCCGACGCGCCGATCGCCATGGACCTGCGCCGCGAGATCTATCGCATGCTCGGCGAAGGCAAGAGCAACGAGGAGATCGTCGACTTCCTGGTCGACCGCTACGGCGACTTCGTGCGCTACAACCCGCCGGTCAACGCGCGCACCTGGCTGCTCTGGTACGGCCCCTGGCTGATGCTCGGCGGTGGCGTCGGCGTGTTGGCGCTGATCGTCCTGCGTCGCCGTCGTCCGGCCGGCGCCGAGGCGTCCGCCCTGCCGGGCGAAGGGGACGACCTCACCCGCGAGGAGCGCGAGCGCCTCGACCAACTGCTCAAGCACCCCACCGACCAAAGCAAGGCTGACCGTTGATGACCGCTTTCTGGCTTGGCGCCGGCGCGCTGCTGCTCGCCGCACTCGTTCTCCTGCTGGTTCCCGTGCTGCGTGGCCGTCGCGCCCAGGCCGAGGAAGACCGCACCGCCCTCAACGTCGCGCTCTATCAGGAGCGTATCGCCGAACTGGCCGTCCAGCACGCCGCCGGCAGCCTCGACGCCGCGCAGCTAGAAGCCGGCCGCAGCGAGGCGGCTCGCGAGCTGCTCGCCGACGCCGAACAGGCCGAGGCCGCGCCGCGCAACCTGGGCCGCGCCCTGCCGCTGGTCGCCGCCCTGCTGGTGCCGGCCGCGGCGCTGGGCCTGTACCTGCACTGGGGCGCCAGCGGCGCCCTACAGCTGAGCCAGGAGCTGGCCACCGCGCCGCAGAGCGTCGAGGAAATGACCGCGCGCCTGGAAGCCACGGTCAAGGCCCAGCCGGATGCGGCCGAGGCCTGGTACTTCCTCGGCCGCACCTACATGAACCAGCAGCGCCCGCAGGACGCCGCCAAGGCCTTCGAGCGCGCCGTCGCGCTGGCCGGGCGGCATCCGGAACTGCTCGGCCAGTGGGCGCAGGCGCAGTACTTCGCCGGCCAGCGGCAGTTCAGCGACGAGATCCGCAAGCTCGGCGAGGAGGCCCTGGCCGCCGACCCGCAGGACGTCACCACCCTCGGCCTGTTCGGCATCGCCGCCTTCGAGGAGCAGCGCTACGCCGACGCGGTGCGCTACTGGGAGCGTCTGGTCGGCCAGCTCGACGCCGCCGACCCGTCGCGCCAGGCCATCGAGGGCGGCATCGCCCGCGCCCGCGAGCAACTGGCCGCGCGCGGCGAGCTGCTGCCCGAGCCGGCGCTCGCCGCCGCGCCGGTGGAGCTGAAGGTCAGGGTCAGCCTGGCGGCGGAACTCGCCGACAAGGTGCAGCCGAGCGACAGCGTGTTCGTCTTCGCCCGCGCCGCCTCCGGCCCGCCGATGCCGCTGGCGGCCAAGCGCCTGACCGTCGCCGACCTGCCGGCCGAGGTCAGCCTGTCCGACAGCGACGCGATGATGCCGCAGCTCAAGCTGTCCAACTTCCCCGAAGTGCAGCTGGTGGCGCGCATCTCCCGCGCCGGCAGCCCCACCGACGGCGAGTGGTTCGGCGACCTGCCGCCGCTGGCCACCGGCGAGCGCGGCGTACAGACGCTGGTGATCGATACGCCGGAAGTGCAGTAGGTTCACTAGCGCGGCGATTACTCTTGGCACCGACAGACCGTTCAGCCATTGATCGGTCTGGTCGGTGTGCTAACGGGGCAAGACTTGCAGGCAGGCCTTTCTGGAGGAGTCCAGCGGTGATCTATCTGAATACCGAACACCTTGAGCGCTGTATCTGCACCTTGCGCTCCTCTCTCGATCTGTATGTCCGGGCCGAACCGGACAGCATCGAGCAGGAAGTTTTCCGCAACGCCATCGTCAAGGGCTACGAGCTGGTCCAGGAAGCGGCCTTCAAATTGTTACGCAAGGCACTGCGCGAGTTCGGTCACGGTGCCCGCAAGCTCAACGACCTGCCGATCAAGGACGTGTTGCGACTGGCCGCCAGCCATGGCCTGATGAGTATCGAGGCGGTGGAGCGCTGGTTCGCCTACCGCGACAATCGCAACAATACCGCCCACGACTACGGCGAAGGTTTCGCCAAGGAAACCCTGGTGCTGCTGCCGGCGTTCCTCGACGATGTCAGCGGACTGGCCGGAGTACTGGCAAGCCGGCTCGGCAAGGACAGCGATCATGCCCAGACTTGAGTCCGAGCGGTTGCAGCTGCTGCCCCGCCATCTGGAAATGGTGCGGCAGATCCTTGGCCGGCACGTTGCGGATGCCGAGGTCTGGGCTTACGGCAGTCGGGTGGCCGGTGACAGCTACGAAGCCAGCGATCTCGATCTGGTGCTGCGCACCCCGACGGCGCCCGAGCAGCCCGATCTACGCCTCGGCGCCCTGAGAGAAGCCTTCGTCGACAGCAACCTGCCGATCATCGTTCAGGTGGTCGACTGGGCGCGGATTCCCGAGGCTTTTCGCCGCGAGATCGAGGCAGGTTATGTGGTGGTGCAGGGAGCGATTGCCGAGACTCCGCACCGAGCCTGAGCGGACTGCCGCCGGAAATCCTGTTCTTTGGCCACCCCCGCTACACCCTGCCCGAGCCCGGCTCCGGCAGGGTGTTTTGCATCTGGCGGCTCAGCTGACCAGCGATTGCGGCTCGGCCAGGGCTTCCAGCAGTTGCTGGCGCAGCCAGCGGTGGCTGGTCTGGCGGTGGGTGCGTTCATGCCAGAGCATCTGGTAGTGCAGCTCGGGCAGGGCGAGGGGCAGCGGTTTGCTCACCAGGCCGAACTCGGCGCAGACCCGTTCGGCGATGGGCGCGGCGATGGTCAGCAGCAGGTCGCTGCCGGGCAGCATGCGCAGCGCGGTCTGGTACAGCGGTACCTCCAGGCGGATCTGTCGCTGCCGGCCGAGGCCGGCGAGTGCGGTATTGATCCGTGCGCCGCGCTCCACGCTGTTGACAACATGGGGGTGGGCCAGGTAGCCGTCCAGGTCCAGCGCGTGATCGGCCAGCGGATGGTCGGCACTCATCACGCAGACCATGTCGATGCGCGCCAGCACCCGGCAGTGCAGGTTGGCCGGCAGTTGCCCCTGGTAGCTGAGGCTCAGGTCGAGCTTGCCGGCGTTGAGGTTGTCCAGCGAATGCTGGTCGAAATGCACCAGACGCAGGTGGATGCCGGGAGCCTGGCGGTGGATGCGTTCGAGGATGCCCGACAGCGGCGCCAGCGACTCGTAGTCGACGATGGCGATGGTGAAGCTGTGGTGGCATTGCGCGGGGTCGAACTGGCTGCTGAGCAGCAGGCCTTCCAGTTCGCCGAGCAGGCGGTCGAGGCGTTCCTTGAGCTCCTCGGCCAGTGGGGTGAGGTGCAGCTGGTTTTCCACCCGTACCAGCAGCGGGTCGTCGAACAGCTGGCGCAGCTGGGCGAGGGACTTGCTCAGCGCCGACTGGGTGACGTGCAGGTGCTGGGCGGCGCGGGTGACGTTGCGCTCTTCCAGCAGGGCCTGCAGGGCGATCAGCAGGTTGAGGTTGATCTTGGCAAGGTTCATCTTCGGCTCGGTATGTCGCGATGGCGGCCGGCGAAATTCCCTGTTGCGCGATGGCTCTGCACGGTAAGACAAAATCCCGGTGACCGAGGTCACCGGGCAAAGGGTCGATGAAGTTGTCCTGTGAAGCACGGGTTGTGGGTGGCTGACCTCCTCAGAAATCGTAGGTGTAGTTGAGATACAGACGGTCGGCGTCGTAGTCCACCGGGGCGGCGGGGCCGAAGCCGGTGCTGGTGCGGCGCACGCCGTCCGGGGTGCCGGCGGTGCGGTGCTCGGTGTGCAGCCAGATCAGGTGCAGGCCCTTGAGGGCGCCGTCGAAGCGGTACTGGAACATGCTCTGCCATTCGCGGCGGGCGAAGCCGTCCATCCCGGCGGCGCCGTCGGACACCGCGTAGTGGCCGTCCCAGCGCAGCTGCGGCAGGCCGAAGGGGGCGAAGTCGAGGCCGCCGCGCAGCTTGAGCATGCGCTCGTCCTCCAGGCCGTACCAGAAGAACAGCTGGCCGCTGTTGGCCCAGGTGCCGTGGTCCTTGGCGAAGAACAGCCGGTCGAAGTCGTCGCCGCGCACCTGGTTGAGGTTCAGCCCGGCGTACCAGTTGCCGTCGCGGTAGGTGGCGCCGAGGTCGACGAAGCGCGCGTGGTGGCGGTCGCTCGCCTCGTAGAGGCCGGGCACTCCGGCGTAGTCGAACAGCTCGCCGGCGTCGCGCTGGCTGCCGTGGCTGGCATACAGCTCGACGCGGCGCTGGGCGTCGAGGGGGCTGTTGTGCTCCAGGCGCAGCAGGCGCGACTCCAGGTAGTCCTTGGCCTCGGCGTGCTCGGCGACCAGCCGGGTGTTGGGAGTGAGGGCGTAGCTGGCGCCGAGGATGCGCAGGTGGTCGATCTTCTCGCCGGCGAAGTTGGTCAGCTCGTCGCCCCAGCCGTTGTCGTTGCGCGGAGTGAACTGCTCGATCTGGCTCAGGCGCAGGTTCAGCGGGCCGCGCCGGTAGTCCAGGTCGTAGCCCAGGGTGGCCGCCGGCAGCACGCGGGTCACGCTGTCGACGTATTGCTCGAAGACGCGGGCCTTCTTGCCGGCGCCGAAGCGCAGTTCCTGCCGGTCGTCGGCGAAGCGGGTCTTGAGGTAGGCCTCCAGCGGCTTGCCCAGGCCGTGGGGGTTCTGCACGTCGCGCTGGTCGGCGACCAGGTTGCCGAGGCTGTTGGCCTTGTCGCCGATGTGCAGGTCGTTGGCCAGGCCGTAGCCGAAGTCGAAGCCGATCAGGTCGTTGAAGTAGCCGGACTTGAAGCTGAACTGGGCGCCCTGCACCCACTCGTCGCGCTGGGCGTCCGGTGCGCCGCGGGTGCCTTCGTTCCAGTAGAACTGGCTGTAGCGCAGCGAGGTCTTGCTGTCGTCGAGGAAGCCGGCGGCCTGGGCGTTGCCGGCGGCGGCCAGCAGCAGGGCGAGGGGTGTCAGGCGTAACAGGGTCTTGGCAGTCATGCTGGGTTCGCTTTTGTTGTTATTGGGCGGGGTTGCAGCACTGATCGCCGGACGGCCGGGCGCGCATCCGCGGCGTGGGCCGCGCAAGGCGTCGGGATGTCGGGCGGGAACTTCGCCGGCCCGGAGGCGGGCCGGCGAAGGCTTGCGGCGGGGCCGCGGCTCAGTAGCTCAGGCGCGTCTCGCTGACGGCGTGAGCCTTGACGTCCTCGGCGGACAGCCAGGTCGGCTTGTGGCCGAGGTCGCCGAACAGCTCAAGCTGGTCGTCGTAGTGCGGCGCGCGGCTGCCGTCGGGGGCGATGAAGCCGGACTGGCCGGGCGCGGCGACCTCGTAACCCTTGACGCCGTCTGCGGCGAACACCGTCATGTTGTTCTCGGTACCGCGGTTCATCGCCAGGTGGTTCTGCTGCTGCTCGTCGGCGCCGGCCTGGGGGATCTTCAGGAAGTTCTGCGGCGCGTAGAGGGTATGGCTGACCGGGGTGCGCCAGCGGCTGCTGTCGCTGCCCTGGGCCTTGCCCAGCTCGTCGACGGCCAGGCTCAGCGCCTGGCGCATCAGCGCGTCGACGTCCTTGCCGGCGAGCAGCGGGAAGGGCGTCGGCCGGCCGGCCTCGGCGTCGACGATGGCCTGGTGGATGACCTTGGTGGCGATCTCGATGTTCTGGCTGCCCGGGGTGCCCTTGCCCGGCTCGTAGTGGCCGGTGCGCAGGAACCAGGCGGCCTGCTGCTCGGGGAGCAGGTCGGCGAGCAGCAGCTTCTGCAGGTGGGCCAGCCAGCTGCGGAAGATCGGCGTGGCCGGCAGGTCGTAGTGGCCGTCGCGGTCGGCGTCGCGCTCCAGGTAGTCCCAGGCGCCCAGATGGCGGGCGGCCTGGACCAGGCGCGGGTCGTCGCCCTTGCGCACGGCGTCGAGCAGGCGCGGCACCAGGAAGCGCGCGTTGGGGTCCTCGAAGGAGGATTCCATCATCAGCGCCCAGGCCTCGTCCGGGGTGAAGGTCTTCTGCGCCTCGATGCGGCTGAGCATGGTCTCGACGCGGTCGGCGGCGTTCCACGAGTACCAGAACTGGTCGGGGTTGGGGAAACCCTCGGCCGGGCGATTGTTCCAGTTGGCGAGGTAGCCGGTGCTCGGGTTGTAGACCTGCGGGTTGCTGGAGAACGGCAGGAAGCCCTGCCAGTCCAGCTCGCCGCTGCCGGAGGTCGGCAGGCGGTTGTCCTGGCCCTGGGTGCGGATCGGGTAGCGCCCGCCCAGGGCGTAGCCGATGTTGCCGTTGCGGTCGGCGTAGTACCAGTTGACGTTGATCGCCGAGTGCTGCACCTGATCCATCCAGCCCTGGTGGTCGCGGGCCTTGCCGACCTTGTTCCAGGCCATCAGGGTGGCGACTTCCTGGCCTTCCCAGCCGCGGCGCTTGCTGAAGGCCAGCGCCTTGTCCGGCTGGTGGTCGATCACCGGGCCGTGGACGCTGCGGTAGACGACGATCTGGCGGTCCGCCTCGCCCTTGACGCGGACGGTCTCGGTGCGTTTTTCCAGGTTGCGCCAGGCGCCCTGGTGGCGGTACTGCTCGGGGTTGGCCGGGTTGAGGTCGAGGCGGAAGATGTCGACGTTGTCGCCGGCGCCCCAGGTGCTGCCCCAGCTGATGTCCTTGTTGTAGCCGAACTGCACCATCGGGTAGCCGAACGGGCTGTTGCCCACCGCGTCGTAGCCGGCGCCGTGCAGGCCGATGGAGTAGGTGTAGGCCGGCTGGAAGAAGCCGAACTGCGGGCCGTTGATGAGGATCGCGCGCGCCTCGCGGCTCTTCTTCGCGCCGAGCACCAGCATGTTGCTGAACGCCTTGTCCTCCAGGGCCGGCGGCGCGCTGGCCGGGTCGAGGCTGGCCAGCAGCGGCGCGGTCTGCGCATCGGCGCCGGCGACCTTGGCAGCAGCGGCCTTGGGCGGAGCCCAGGCGGCGGCGCGCTTGGCCGGATCCCACTCGCCCTTGGGCACGGTGGTCGGGCTGTTCGGGTTGTCGTTGGCCAGCAGCAGGTCGAACAGCCGGCGGCCCTGATCGGCGCCGTGTTTGGCGATCAGGCCGTCGAGCAGTTGCTGGTTCTGCAGCTCGGTGTTGTAGTCGCCGAAGCGGTTGATCATCGAGCCGATGAACACCATGGCCACGTCGAAGCCGGTCCAGGGCTCGGGTTTGAAGCCGTTGTCGAGGAACTGCTTGGGCATCAGCTTGCCCGGCTG
Organism: Pseudomonas guangdongensis; assembly: GCF_900105885.1. Taxonomy (NCBI): domain Bacteria; kingdom Pseudomonadati; phylum Pseudomonadota; class Gammaproteobacteria; order Pseudomonadales; family Pseudomonadaceae; genus Geopseudomonas; species Geopseudomonas guangdongensis. The sequence goes on from NZ_LT629780.1 coordinate 2,102,076, forward strand.
GCGCTCGATCTCCGCGAGCCACTGGTTGATGCCCGCGGCATAGCCGTCGAGGATGTCCATGTCGGCCTTGGGCAGCGCCGCCAGCTGCTGGCGGATGGTGGCCGGCGAGTAGTTGCGGCGGATGCCGATGTCGAAGTCCAGGTAGTCCTTGCCCAGCACCTCGGCGACGCGGCCCTGGGTGCTGCGCTTGGCGATCTCCAGCTGGTACAGGCGGTCCTGGGCGATGGCGTAGCCGTAGCCGTAGAACAGGCCGTAGGTGTCGTCGGCGTAGATGTGCGGGGTGCCGTAGGCGTCGCGCTTGATGGTCAGCTCGGCGGCTTCGAGGGTGCCATGGGGCAGGGCGAGGGGCAGGGCGATGCCAAGGGCGGCGGCGGCCACGAACAGCGCGCACGGACGGCGGAGCAGAAGAGGCATGGGTGTCTCCAAAGCGATACGTTGTTGTTGTTTTTTGCTTTGGCGAAAGTATCAATTGGTCGAGGTCGGGCAGAAATGACTTTGCCGACTAGCGACTAGTCGCGGCGGGAACGCGCGTGGGGCAGCCGGCCGCGCTGCCGGCTGCCCCGCGGTGTCAGTCGTCCAGGTAGCCGCGCTGGCGCAGGCGCCGGTCGCTGGCCTGCTCGCGCAGCACCAGGCTGATGCCGAGGACGACGCCGAACAGCGCCGCGGCGGTGAGGCTCAGCTTGAGGAACAGCACGCCGTCGAAGGGGGCGAACCACAGCTGCAGCAGGGCCAGGGCGACCCAGGCGACGAAGATCGCCAGGCAGAGCAGGGCGCCGATCCTCACGCCTCGCGCTCCATGATCACCAGGTAGCTCTCGCGGCTCCAGAACAACAGCATGCGGCGGATGTCCTTCTCCATGGTGATCACCTTCCAGCCCTCGCGGGCGTTGCGGTTGAGGAAGGCGCTGAATTTTTCCGGATCGACCTTGGAGGCGCCGAGCAGCAGCGAGCCGAGCATGCCCTCCTGGTAGAGGGTGACCTTGTATTCCTTCATCGGGATTCCTTGTGGGGTGGCATGAGCAGCCGGGGGCTGCGCCGCGATCATAACGGCGCGCGGCGCCCTTCAGCCATCGCGGCGATGGCGCGACACCCCGGCGACGAAGGTCTCGCGCACCACCCGGTCGTCGCCCAGGGTCAGCAGCACCGCCAGGCGTTCGGCCAGATCCGTGCATTCCTCCAGGCGAAAGCGCAGCAGCGGCGTGGCCTGCGGGTCGAGTACCACGAAGTCGGCCTCGTGGCCGGGCGCCAGGCTGCCGATGCGGCCCTCCAGCCCCAGCGCACGGGCACCGCCCAGGGTGGCCAGGTACAGCGCCTTGAACGGGTCGAGACTGCGCCCCTGCAGCTGCTCGACCTTGTAGGCCTCGCCGAGGGTGCGCAGCAGCGAGAAGCTGGTGCCGGCGCCGATGTCGCTGCCGATGCCGACCTTGAGGCCCAGGCGCTCGGCGCGGGCGAGGTCGAACAGGCCGCTGCCGAGGAACAGGTTGGAGCTGGGGCAGAAGGCCACCGCCGCGCCGCAGCGGCTCAGGCGCCGGCAGTCGCCGTCGTCGAGATGGATGGCGTGGGCGAACAGCGCGCGCGGGCCGAGCAGGCCGTGGCGGGCGTAGACGTCCAGGTAGCTGGCGCAGTCGGGGAACAGGCTCTCGATCCAGGCGATTTCCGCGCGGTTCTCCGCCAGGTGGGTGTGCAGGCGCACCGTGGGGAATTCGTCGAGCAACTGCGCGGCGCGGCGCAGCTGGGCGCTGCTGCAGCTGCCGGCGAAGCGCGGGGTGACGGCGTAGCCGAGGCGGCCGTGGCCGTGCCAGCGCTCGATCAGCGCGCGGCTCTGTGCGTAGCCGCTGTCGGCGCTATCGCACAGCTCGGGCGGCGCGTTGCGGTCCATCAGCACCTTGCCGCAGAGCATGCGCAGGTCCAGCTCGGCGGCGACGGTGAAGAAGGCGTCCACCGATGCGGGATGCACGCTGGCGAACACCTGCGCGGTGGTAGTGCCGTTGCGCAGCAGTTCGGCGACGAAGATCCGCGCCACCCGCTCGGCGTAGGCTGAGTCGGCGAAACGTCGCTCGGCGGGGTAGGTGTAGCGCGCCAGCCAGTCGAGCAACTGCTCGCCGGCGGCACCGATCATGCCGGTCTGCGGGTAGTGGATGTGGGTGTCGACGAAGCCCGGCACGATCAGGGCGTCCGGCCAGTGCCGCAGCGGCGTGCCGGCGGGCAGACCCGGCAGCAGCTCGCCGGCCGGGCCGCAGGCGCGGATCAGGCCGTCCTCCACCAGCAGCAGGCCGTCTTCGTGATGGCGGTAGCTGGCCGCGGCACCGACCGTGGCCGGATCGTCGAGGCTGTAGAGCAGGGCGCTGCGGTAGGCGGTCGGCATGTCGGCGGATCTCCGATGGACGGTCTCCGGCAGTGTGGGCGGCGAGCGTGGCGTCCTGCAACCTGTGGACGGCGCCGCTGTCGAACCCAGTGGCGCCGATCCGCCCGCGGGCGGCGGGGAGGGCGCCACCGTTCAATGCATCGGGCAGGCCGGGCCTGCCGTGGAGGTTCGTTCATGAGGCGTCTTGCCGTGGGTGTCCTGCTGGCGCTGCTGCTGCCCCTGGCTGCCTGCTCCATCTCGGCGGGCGACCGCGACTATCGCGGCTACCGCTACGATTCCGGCCATCGGGGTCACTACCCGCCGCCGCATGAGGGCCGCTGGCGCTGGGACGACGACGTGCGCGCCTACGTCAGCCTCGGTTATCCCTCGGTCTACTACGGTCCCGACCGGCATTACCTGCGCTGGCACGACAACCGCTGGGTGCGCTCCTCGCACTGGCGCGGGCCGTGGCGTGCCGTCGATTACCGGCAGGTGCCGGCACCGCTGATCCATCGCCATCGCCCGGATGCGCGCTGGCACCACGATGGTCGCCGCGACTACCGCGAACAGTGGCGCCAGCCCCACGAGGGCAACTGGCAGCGCGACCGCCACGACGGGCACGCCGACTGGCAGCGTCGGGAGTTCGAGCGTCAGCAGCTGGAGCGCCGGCAGTTCGAGCGCCAGCGCGCCCGCGAGGAGGCGGCGCGCCGCGAGCACGAACGGCGCATGGAGTCCCTGCACGAGCGCCAGCGCTGGCAGCGCGAGCACGAGGCGCAGCAGCGTCGCTACGAAGCCCAGGAACGGCGCGCCGCCGAGCGCCGCGAGCGTCAGGAGCAGTGGCGGCAGCAGCGCCGCGAGGAAACCGCCCAGCGCCATGAGCGCCGCGAGCACCAGGAGCGCCACGCCGAGCGGCGGCAGGATTGGCGGCGCGGCGAGGGCGGGCACCGCGACGACTGACTAGTCGCCCCCGCGGCGCGGAAACAGCGGATTGCCGCAGCGGCTGCAGAAGCTGGCGCCGGCCTCGTGGCGAGGCTTGGCGCAGCTCGGGCAGTCGTGCAGCAGCGGCCCGTCGCCGCCGCCGGTACGCATCGCGCTGGCCAGCTCGGCGGTGAAGATGCCGGTGGGCACGGCGATGATCGAGTAGCCGGTGATCATGATCAGGGTGGCCAGGCCCTGGCCCAGCGGGGTCTTCGGGGTGATGTCGCCGAAGCCCACGGTGGTCAGGGTCACCACCGCCCAGTAGATGCTGGTGGGAATGCTGCTGAAGCCGTGGGCCGGGCCTTCGATCACGTACATCAGGGTGCCGAACACGGTGACCAGGGTGCTGACGGTGAGCAGGAAGACGATGATCTTCTGCCGGCTGCCGCGCAGCGCCACCAGCAGGAAGTTGGCCTGGGTCAGGTAGGGGGTCAGCTTGAGTACGCGGAACACCCGCAGCATGCGCAGCACGCGGACGATGAGCAGGTACTGGGCGTCGGCGTAGACCAGGGCGAGGATGCCCGGCAGCACCGCGAGCAGATCGATCAGTCCGTAGAAGCTGAAGGCGTAGCGCAGCGGCCTGGGCGAGCAGTACAGGCGCAGCAGGTACTCGGCGGCGAACAGCGCGGTGAAGCCCCATTCCAGCACCGTCAGCGGCACGCCGTAGAGGCGGTTGACCGCCGCGATGCTGTCGAGCATCACCACCAGCAGGCTGGCGCCGATGGCCAGCAACAGCAGCTCGTCGAAGCGCCGTCCGGCGGGGGTGTCGGTGTGGAACACGACGACGTACAGCCGTTCGCGCCAGCCGGGGGGATGCGGTGTGCTGCTCATGCGCGGCTCCTGGGGGCCTGGACTGTGCGTCGAGCTATAGCACAAGCGCGCCGCCCAGCGCGGCGAGCAGCACCACCAGCCAAGGCGGCAGCTTCCAGACGCCGAGGGCGAGGAAGGCGAGCAGCAGCAGGACGAAGTCGCCGGCGCCGCGGATGCTGCCGGTCCAGACCTGCTGGTACAGCGCGGCCAGCAGCAGGCCGACCACCGCGGCGTTGATGCCGGCCAGCGCCGCCTGCATGCGCGCGTTGCGGCGCAGCGCTTCCCAGAACGGCAGCGCGCCGCTCACCAGCAGGAACGACGGGGCGAAGATCGCCAGCAGGCACAGCAGCCCCCCGACCAGCCGCCCATGCCGCCCTCCAGCGCCGCGCCGAGGAAGGCGGCGAAGGTGAACAGCGGGCCGGGCACCGCCTGCGCCGCGCCGTAGCCGGCGAGGAAGGTATCGGCGGACAGCCAGTCCGGGACCATCTCCGCCTGCAGCAGCGGCAGCACCACATGGCCGCCGCCGAACACCAGCGCGCCGGCGCGGTAGAAGGCGTCCAGCAGCCGGACCTGCGGCCCCGTCGCCCATTCGGCGAGCAGCGGCAGGCCGAACAGCAGGGCCGCGAACAGGCCCAGGCAGACCAGCGCGCTGCGCCGGCCGATGCGGATCGGCAGCGGCGGGTGGGCGCCCTCCGCCGCGTGGCGCGGCAGCCACAGGCCACACAGCGCGGCGCCGAGGATCACCGCGATCTGCCCCGCCGGAGTCGGCCACAGCAGCGCCACGGCGCAGGCCGCGACCATCAGGGTCAGGCGCGGCGCATCCGGGCACAGGCTGCGGCCCATGCCCCAGACCGCCTGCGCCACCACGGCCACGGCGACCACCTTGAGGCCGTGCAGCAGCCCCCCCGGCAGGGCCTCGCCCCAAGCCGCCAGCCCCTGGGCGAAGAGGATCAGCGCCAGCGCCGAGGGCAGGGTGAAACCGGCCCAGGCGGCCAGCGCGCCGGCCTGCCCGGCGCGCGACAGGCCGATGGCGATACCCACCTGGCTGCTCGCCGGGCCGGGCAGGAACTGGCACAGGGCGACCAGATCGGCATAGCTGCGTTCGTCGAGCCAGCGCCGCCGTTCGACGAACTCGGCGCGGAAATAGCCCAGATGGGCCAGCGGTCCGCCGAAGGAGGTCAGGCCCAGGCGCAGGAAGACCAGAAAGATCGCCCAGACCTGGCGGGGAGTGTGAGTGGGCTCGGTGGGCGGGCTGGACATGGAGCGGCTCCTCGGCTGGACACGAACGCGGCCGCGCCGGCGGGGCGCTGCGCGGCGGCGATTCTAGGCGAATTATGTTGCAGTCCGCCCGCCATGCGCGGCGTGCCGCATGGCCCGTGCGCGAAGGCCCCGCACCGCCGTGAGTCCCGGGCGAGCGGAGCCCGCGGCGCGACCGTGCGTCTGCCCTCGTCGTGCGCCTGCCCCGGCATGGCGCCTGTGCCCGAGGTCGCTGGCACTGTGCAGGAGCGCCAGTCCCCGGGCCACAGGCCGGTGCGGCGCGCCGGTCTAGCCGAAGACGCTCCAGGTGAAGTGGTAGAAGGCGCCGATGACGCCCAGGCAGAGCAGCAGGGCGAGGATGCAGCCGATGATTTCCCCGCGCTCCTCGCGCGCGCCATTGTGGCGGGTTGCCTGCGTGCGCGGCGACCGCGCGGTATCGCGCAGCGGGCGAGCGGCATGCGGGGCCGTCGGTGCGGCAGACGGCGCGCTAGCGCCCGGCGCCGCCAGGGCTGAAGAGGGGCAGAAGCCGAGGGGGCGATCCCCTTCGAGTGTCGTGGTGTGGAGCCTGTGCATCGCAAACCTCTCGACGAGGTGGTTTGGTACATCCGAAAGGTGTCGGCAGCACTCAACGACAGTGCGGCGTCTTTAGCCGCGCTTGAACCCTGCCTTGCGACTCTTTTAACAATTTTCTGGCGCGCGAAACTTACAGAAGCTTGCCGTGCCCCTGCGGCCAGGTTCAGCGCACCTGCAGGGCCAGGTTCAGGCGGTAGCCCTTGCCGCGCTCTGCGCGAATCGGGTTGCTCTGCGAGCCGTGCGCCCGCAGCCTGCCGCGCAGCCGCGAGATCAGCACTTCGAGCTGGGCCTTGCCATAGATGTCGAGCGGCTTGCCCAGGCGTTCGAGCAGTTGCCAGCTTTCCAGGAAGTGCTCCGGCGCCAGCGCCAGGGCATACAGCGCCTCGGCCTCCAGAGGGCGCAGGCTGAGCATGCCGTCGGGGGTGTGCAGCAGGGCGCCGGCGCGTTCGAGCACGAAGTCCGTGGTGCATGCCGGGGCCGGCGGCGTCAGGCGGCGCGCCAGGGCGTCGATGGCGGCGCAGAGTTCGGCCGGTGCGGTGGGCTTGTTGAGGTAGAGGTCGGCGCCCTGCCGATAGCCGGCGAGCCGGGCGTCGAGGCTGTGGCGGGCGCTGAGGATCACGATGCCGATGCCGGGCTGGATATGGCGCAGGCGCGCGGTCAGGCTCAGGCCGTCCTCGCCCGGCAGGTTGAGATCGACCAGGGCAATGTCGAAATGGCTGCCGCTGGGCAGCTCGTAGACGGCCTCGGCGCTGTCGACCCCTTGCGCCCGGTAGCCATGGCTGCACAGGGCCTCCACGGTGACTTCGCGCAGGGCCAGATGATCCTCGACCACCAGGACGCGCAGCGGCGTGGCGGGGTTCACGATGGGGGTGTGACGGGCAACCATAGCTCGAAACAGGCCTCCGACGGGGTGGGCAGATAGCGCACGCGACCGCCCAGCAGGGCGCTCAGCTCGCGGACGATGTACAGCCCCAGCCCGGAGCCGGCGTAGGCGTGGGCTCCGGGGGCGCGGTAATACTTGTCGAACAGCCGCTCGGGATCGGGCGCGCCGGCGGCGCCGAGGCGGTTGCGGCAGCGCAGCAGCAGGCCGGCCTGGCCGTCCTCCCGCCGCGGCGCGAGGCTCAGGTGCAGGCGGGTGTCGGCGGGGGCGTACTTGAGGCCGTTGTCGATCAGGTTGTTGAGCAGGGTGCGCAGCAGCAGCGGCTCGCTGAGCAGGCCGGGGGTCGGCTGCAGGTCCAGTTCGATGCGCTCGGGCTGCGGCTGGCGCTCGCGCAGTTCGCCGAGCAGGGTGTCGAGCCGGCAGGGTTCGGGGCTGCGCAGCAACTGGCGGTCCTCGATGCGGCTGGTCAGGGCGCAACGCTCGATCAGCGCGTTGATCTCGTCGATGGCCTGCTCGGCGTGGCGCTGCATGGCCGGCGAAGGGCTGGGCGTGCCCAGGTGCATGCGCAGCACCGCCAGCGGCGTCTTCAGTTCGTGGGTGAGCATGGCGAGGAAGCGGCGCTGCTGTTCGCGCTCCGCGCGCTCGTGGTCGGCCCGCGCCTGGGCGCGCTCGGCGGCGATGCAGGCGCCGACCTGGTCCTGCTCGATCTGGCGGATGCGCTGGCTGAGCAGCCACTGCATGGCCAGGAGGGTGCCGGCGCGGCCCAACTGGTAGCCGTGAATCAGCCAGAGCTGTCCGGGCAGCACGCCGAGCATGGTCAGCATGGCCGACAGGGTGCCGAGGATGGCCAGCAGATGGGCGGCGAGCAGCGGGTAGGCGCTGGGCCGCTGCTCGCGCCAGAGTTGCAGGCTGCGCCGCAGGCCGATGCCGAGCAGGACGAGGGCCAGCGGCATCAGCAGGTTCATGGCTTCCGCGTAGAGATCGAGGAAGGGCGCCGGCAGGGCCAGCAGGGCGAGGAGCGTGACGCTGCGATAGAGGCGCTCCATCCAGCGCGGCGCCTGATCCAGGTCGAGCGCCAGGCGGTAGAAGTGGGTGCCCGAGGCGAACACCAGCAACATGCCGATCGAGGTCCAGTGATGGCTCCAGAGCGGATCGGGGAGGAACGCGAACTCGCCGGGCAGGCCGTTGCTGCCGAGCAGCATGAACAGGGTGGCGCTCAGGTGCAGCAGGTAGGCGCGATAGAGCGGCTGGGTCTTCCACAGCCCGCTCCACAGATTGCCCAGCAGGCAGGCCAGCAGCAGCCCGAAGAACAGGCCCAGCCAGGCGTATTCGTGCCCGGAGGCTTCGAGGAAGCGCTCCGGCTCCCAGGCGTCGAGCGCGACCACCGAACTGCTGCTGGTCTGCAGGCGCAGGTAGAGGGTGAGCGGGCGGTCGTCGCGCAGGGTCAGGCGGTGGACGAAGGCGCGGTGGCGCAGTTCGCGGCTGGCGTATGGCTGCAGGTCGCCGCTGTGGCGGACGTTGTAGCCGCCGCTGTCGGCGTTCGGCCAGTACAGCTGCAGGCTGTCCAGATAGGGCGGATTGATCTCCAGCAGCACGGGCCGCAGGCCTTCGGGGTTCGGCGCCGGCGGGATCAGGGTGAAGCGTAGCCAGTGTACCTGGCGGGTGTAGCCGGCCGAGAAGCCATGGGGAGCCGGGCGGAAGTCGCCGGCGCGGGCCGGGTCGGCGACGCTGTCGATGGTTTCGCGACCGTCCGGATCGGCCAGTACCGCGAGATCGACGATGGCCGGCGCGGCGGCGGCCGGGAGCACGCCGGCCAGCCACAGGCAGAGCATCAGGCCGCAGAGCGCCAGGGGGCGCCAGGCGGGCGGGCGCCGGCTCATGTGCCGCCGGTCCGGCGCCCGCGCAGCCGGCGCCTGGACGGGTGGCTGTCGGGCAGGACGCGGGCGGAAGGTGTGCGGTGGGGAGCGGAATGTGGCATGAGAAAGGGTGCGGGAGTGCCCATGTCAAGATTCCGTAGTCTGTGCGTTATTCGCTTTTGTTTTTATGTCTGGCGTCAAAGTAGCGTTTTTACATTACAAGCGCAGGTGCACGATGTCACGCCGATATCGCCGCGGCGGCCGCTCCCGATCCGCGCCGCGGCGCACAGGTCGGCCGCCGAGGGCTGTGCTAGACTGCCGCGCCCGCAAAACCCCTGACCGACGACCTCCGACGACCTCCGATGATCCCGCAGTCCGCCCCCGGCGCCTTCCTGCTGCCCCTCGTCCTCTGCCGCCTGTCGCGGAGCCTGTCGTCATGCGCCTGAAATGCATCCGCCTGGCCGGGTTCAAGTCCTTCGTCGACCCCACCACGGTCAGCTTCCCGAGCAACATGGCGGCGGTGGTCGGCCCCAACGGTTGCGGCAAATCCAACATCATCGACGCCGTGCGCTGGGTGATGGGCGAGAGTTCGGCGAAGAACCTTCGCGGCGAGTCGATGACCGACGTGATCTTCAACGGCTCCAACACCCGCAAGCCGGTCGGCCAGGCCTCCATCGAGCTGGTGTTCGACAATAGCGATGCCAGCCTGCTCGGCGAGTACGCCGCCTACGGCGAAATCTCCATCCGCCGCCGGGTGACCCGCGACGGGCAGAACACCTATTTCCTCAACGGCACCAAGTGCCGTCGGCGCGACATCACCGACATCTTCCTCGGCACCGGCCTGGGGCCGCGTAGCTACTCGATCATCGAGCAGGGGATGATCTCCAAGCTGATCGAGGCCAAGCCCGAGGACCTGCGGAACTTCATCGAGGAAGCCGCGGGCATCTCCAAGTACAAGGAGCGCCGCCGCGAGACCGAGAACCGCATCCGCCGCACCCAGGAAAACCTCGAACGCCTGGCCGATCTGCGCCAGGAGCTGGAGCGCCAGCTCGAACGCCTGCAGCGCCAGGCCCAGGCCGCGGAGAAGTACCGCCAGTACAAGGCTGAGGAACGCCAGCTCAAGGCCGAGCTGGCGGCCCTGCGCTGGCTGGCGCTGGACGAACAGGCGCGCGCGCGGCAGGGTGTGATCGGCGATCAGGAAGTGGCCCTGGAGGCGCTGGTCGCCGAGCAGCGCAACGCCGACGCCAGCATCGAGCGCCTGCGCGACGGCCATCACGAGCTGGCGGAAACCTTCAACCAGGTGCAGGCGCGCTTCTATTCGGTGGGCGGCGACATCGCCCGCATCGAGCAGAGCATCCAGCATGGCCAGCAGCGCCTACGCCAGCTGCAGGACGACCTGCGCGAGGCCGAACAGGCCCGCGAGGAAACCGCCCGGCACCTGCTAGGCGACCGCGACCTGCTGGCCAGCCTGGCCGAGGAGCTGGCCCAGCTCGACCCCGAGCAGGCGCTGGCCCAGGCTGCCGCCGAAGAGGGCGCTAGCGCGCTGGAAGAGGCGGAAACCGCCATGCACGCCTGGCAGGAGCAGTGGGACGCCTTCAACCAGCACAGCGCCGCGCCGCGCCGCCAGGCCGAGGTGCAGCAGGCACGCATCCAGCAGCTGGAGCAGAGCCTGGAGCGGCTGGTCGAGCGTCAGCGCCGGCTGGACGAGGAGCGCGGCCAGCTCGGCGCCGATCCGGCGGCGGCAGAAATGGAGCAGCTCGCCGAGCAGCTGGCCGAGGGCGAGCTGGCACTGGAAGAGCGTCAGGCCGCCGAGGGCCTGCGGGCCGAGCGCCTGCAGCAGCTGCGCGAGGCGCTGCAGCAGGCCGGTGGCGAGCAGCAGCAGGCTCAGGGCGAACTGCAGCGTCTGGCCGGACGTCTGGCCTCGCTGGAGGCGCTGCAGCAGGCGGCGCTCGATCCGGGCAGCGGCGCCGGCGAGTGGCTGCAGGCCCAGGGCCTGCAGGGTCGTCCGCGGCTGGCCGAGGGCCTGCGCGTCGAGCCGGGCTGGGAGCTGGCGGTGGAGACCGTGCTGGGCGCCGACCTGCAGGCGGTGCTGCTCGACGACTTCGCCGGCCTCGACTTGGCTGCCTTCGCGCAGGGCGAACTGCGCCTGGCCTGCCTGTCCGGGCGCGGCGACAGGGCGAGCGGCAGTCTGCTCGACAAGGTGCAGGCCGGCTGCGATCTGTCCCCCTGGCTGGCGCGGGTCTACCCGGCCGAGTCGCTGGAGGCCGCGCTGGCCGCCCGCGCGCGGCTGGGCGACGGCGAGAGCCTGATCAGCCGCGACGGTTACTGGGTCGGCCGGCATTTCCTGCGCGTGCGGCGCGGCGGCGAGGCGGACAGCGGCCTGCTGGCGCGCGCCCAGGAACTGGAGCGCCTCGGCGTCGAGCGCGAGGCGCGCGAAACCGCGCTGGCAGCGCTGGAGGAGCGACTGCAGGCGCTGCGCGACGAGCAGCAGGCCGAGGAACAGGCGCGCGAACTGCTGCGCCGGCAGATCCACGACGACGGCCGGGCACTGGGCGAGCTGCGCGCCCGGCTTTCGGCCCTGCAGGCCCGCCACGAACAACTGGCCCTGCGCCGCCGCCGGCTCGACGAGGAGCTGGCCGAACTGGCCGAGCAGCGCGCCCTGGAAGTCGAGCAGCTCGGCGAGGCGCGCCTGTACCTGCAGGACGCGCTGGACGCCATGGCCAGCGACAACGAGCGCCGCGAGGCGCTGCTGGCCGGGCGCGACGGCCTGCGCGAGCGCCTCGAACGGGTGCGCCAGGACAGTCGCCAGCACAAGGACCAGGCCCACCAGCTGGCGCTGCGCGTCGGCGCGCTGCGCGCCCAGCACGACTCCACCCGCCAGGCGCTGGAGCGCCTCGAACTGCAGGGCGCGCGGCTGGCCGAGCGCTGCGAACAGCTCAGCCTCAACCTGGAGGAGGGCGACGAGCCGCTGCAGGAACTGCGCCTGCGCCTGGAGGAGCTGCTGGAGCGGCGTCTGGCGGTCGATGAGGAAATGCGCCTGGCGCGCCTCGCCCTCGACGATGCCGACCGCGAGCTGCGCGACGCCGAGAAGCGCCGCGGCAGCGCCGAGCAGCAGGCGCAGCTGCTGCGTGGCCAGCTCGAACAGCAGCGCCTCGACTGGCAGACCCTCAGCGTGCGGCGCAAGACCCTCGAAGACCAGCTCGCCGAGGAGCAGCACGACCTGTCGGCGCTGCTCGCCAGCCTGGACCCGGCGGCCGGCGAGCGCGAGTGGGAAGCGCAGCTCGAACAGCTCGCCGTGCGCATCCAGCGTCTGGGGCCGATCAACCTGGCGGCCATCGACGAATACCAGCAGCAGTCCGAGCGCAAGCGCTACCTGGATGCGCAGAACGACGATCTGGTCGAGGCGCTGGAAACCCTGGAAAACGTCATCCGCAAGATCGACAAGGAAACCCGCGCGCGCTTCAAGGACACCTTCGAGCAGATCAACGGCGGCCTGCAGGCGCTGTTCCCCAAGGTGTTCGGCGGCGGCCAGGCCTATCTGGAGCTGACCGGCGAGGACCTGCTCGATACCGGGGTGGCGATCATGGCCCGCCCGCCGGGCAAGAAGAACAGCACCATCCACTTGCTCTCCGGCGGCGAGAAGGCGCTGACCGCGCTGGCTCTGGTGTTCGCGATCTTCCAGCTCAACCCGGCGCCGTTCTGCATGCTCGACGAGGTGGATGCGCCGCTGGACGACGCCAACGTCGGCCGCTATGCGCGGCTCGTCAAGGAAATGTCGCAGAAGGTGCAGTTCATCTATATCACCCACAACAAGATCGCCATGGAAATGGCCGATCAGTTGATGGGGGTAACCATGCACGAACCCGGGTGTTCGCGTCTGGTTGCCGTCAATGTCGAGGAAGCTGTGGCACTGGCGGAAGCTTGACGTCGCGGGCCGTGTATAGTTTGTGACGGCATGTTAATTTATGCGCCATTGCCAGCCTCATCGGTATATAAAAACCGGCACTTGCCGAGCAAAGTGGCTGAACCAGTAATTGCTGTGCCCGGATTCTGAAATTAGGGGAAAGTGTCTTCCATGGACATCGGTTTGCGCGAATGGCTGATCGTCGCCGGCATCATCGTGATCGGCGGCATCCTGTTTGACGGTTGGCGCCGCATGCGCGGCAGCAAGAACCGTTTGAAGTTGCGGCTCGACCGCTCGGCGGCCAACCTGCCCGACGACGACGGCGATCCGGAACTGCTCGGCCCGGCCCGGGTGGTCGACAAGCACCGCGAACCCTCGCTGGACGAGGGCGATCTGCCGGAGCTCACCGCCGAGCCTGCCGTACGCGGCAAGCGCCGCGAAGCCGAGGCGCCGGCCGTCGAGAGCGCGCCGGCCGAGCCGCCGCGCAAGTCTAGGTCGCGTGAGGCCGAGGCCGCTGCGCCGGTCGAAAAAGCCGACAAGCCCGAACCGCGCAAGCCGGTCGCGCTGCCGGACGTGGTGCTGGTGATCAACGTGGTGGCCCGCGATCCGGCCGGCTTCAAGGGCCCGGCGCTGCTGCAGAGCCTGCTGGAAAGCGGCCTGCGCTTCGGCGACATGGACATCTTCCATCGCCACGAGAGCATGGCCGGCAACGGCGAAGTGCTGTTCTCCATGGCCAATGCCCTCAATCCCGGCACCTTCGACCTCGACGACATCGACAACTGCAGCACCCGTGCGGTGTGCTTCTTCCTCAGTCTGCCCGGTCCGCGCCATCCCAAGCAGGCCTTCGACCTGATGGTGGCGGCGGCGCGCAAGCTGGCCCACGAGCTGGGCGGCGACCTCAAGGACGAGCAGCGCAGCGTGCTGACCGCGCAGACCATCGAGCATTACCGTCAGCGCATCGTCGACTTCGAGCGGCGGGCGCTGATGAACAAGCGCTGACCCCGCGTCTCCTCGCGCCGATGTCGTTCCCCGAAAGCAGTCCTTCGCCCGTCGAAGGGCTGCTTTCTCGTTTCACGGAAAAAACCAGCCCATGACCCAGACCGCCGCCCAGCGGATCGCCGCCCTGCGCGAGCAGATCGACCAGCACAACCACCGTTACTACGTGCTCGACGCGCCCAGCGTGCCGGATGCCGAGTACGACCGCCTGTTCCACGAACTCAAGGCGCTGGAGGCCGCGCATCCCGAGCTGGTCAGCGCCGACTCGCCGACCCAGCGGGTCGGCGGTCAGGCGCTGGCCGAGTTCGGCCAGGTGCGTCACGAAGTGCCGATGCTCAGCCTCGGCAACGCCTTCGCCGAGGACGACCTGCGCGACTTCGATCGCCGGGTGCGCGAGGGGCTCGGCGAGCTGCTGCCGGCCGGCGACCTGTTCGGCGCCGGCGCCGAGGTGGTCTACGCCTGCGAGCCCAAGCTCGACGGTCTGGCGGTCAGCCTGCTGTACGTCGACGGTCTGCTGGTGCGCGGCGCCACCCGCGGCGACGGCAGCACCGGCGAGGACATCAGCAGCAACGTGCGCACCATCCGCAGTATCCCGCTGCGCCTGCTCGGCACGGGCTGGCCGCGGGTGCTGGAGGTGCGCGGCGAGGTGTACATGAGCCGCGCCGGCTTCGAGGCGCTCAACGCACGGGCCATCGAAACGGGCGGCAAGACCTTCGCCAACCCGCGCAACGCCGCCGCCGGCAGCCTGCGCCAGCTCGATCCGAAGATCACCGCCAGCCGGCCGCTGGAGTTCTGCGCCTACGGCATCGGCCAGGTGGACGGCGAGCTGCCGGCCACCCAGAGCGGCGTCCTTGCCGCGCTCCGGGGCTGGGGCGTGCCGGTCAGCGCCGAGCTGCGTCTGGCCGAGGGTGTCGAGGCGGCGCTGGCCTACTACCGCGAGATCGGTGCGCGCCGCGCCGCACTGGCCTACGAGATCGACGGCGTGGTGTTCAAGGTCGATCGCCTGGACTGGCAGCGCGAGCTGGGCTTCCGCGCCCGCGAGCCGCGCTGGGCCATCGCTCACAAGTTCCCCGCCCAGGAGGAGCTGACCGAGCTGCTGGATGTCGAGTTCCAGGTCGGCCGCACCGGCGCGGTGACCCCGGTGGCGCGCCTGAAACCGGTGCAGGTGGCCGGGGTCACGGTGTCCAACGCCACCCTGCACAACATGGACGAGGTGGCGCGCCTCGGTCTGATGATCGGTGACACTGTGATCGTCCGCCGCGCCGGCGACGTGATCCCCCAGGTGGTGCAGGTGGTGGTCGAGCGCCGCCCCGCCGATGCGCGGCCGGTCGAGACGCCGCGCAACTGTCCGGTGTGCGGCTCGCACGTCGAGCGCACCCAACTGGTCAAGCGCGGCAAAGGCAAGGCCTCGCTCAGCGAGGGCTCGATCTACCGCTGCGTCGGCCGTCTGAGCTGTCGGGCGCAGCTCAAGCAGGCGATCATCCACTTCGTCTCGCGCCGCGCCATGGACATCGACGGCCTGGGCGAGCGGATCGTCGAACAGCTGGTGGACGTCGGGCTGGTGCGCTCGCCGGCCGACCTGTACGCCCTGGGCTTCGACCAGGTGGTGGCGCTGGAAGGTTTCGCCGAGCTGTCGACCCGCAACCTGCTGGCGGCCATCGCCGCCAGCCGCCAGCCGAGCCTGGCGCGCTTCATCTATGCCCTGGGCATTCCCGACGTCGGCGAGGAGACCGCCAAGCTGCTGGCCCGCGCCCTGGGTGCGCTGGCGCGCATCGAGGCGGCGCTGCCCGAGGTGCTGACCTGGCTGCCGGATGTCGGTCTGGAAGTGGCCCACGAGATCCGCAGCTTCTTCGACGACGATCACAACCGCACGGTGATCGCCCAACTGCTTGAGCGTGGTGTCGCGCTGCAGGAGGAGGGCGAGCTGCACGCCGAGTTCGCCGCCTGCGCGAGCCTCGCCGAGCTGATCGCCAAGCTGGAGATCCCCGGCATCGCCGCCACCGGTGCGAAGCACCTCGCCGCCGCGGCGGGCGACAGCCTGGAGGGCGTGGTCGCCCTCAGTCAGGACTGGTTGAGCCTCAAGGCCACCAAGGGCCTGACCGAGAAGGCCCGCGCGGGCCTGCGCGAATTCTTCGCCGCGCCGGGCAATGTGGCGCGGGCGCGCGCCATCGAGGCGCAGCTGCGCGCCTTCGGCATGCACTGGCAGAGCGAGAAGAAGCGGGTCGCCGACCTGCCGCTGGCCGGCCAGACCTGGGTGCTCACCGGCACCCTGGAGGCGATGAGCCGCGACGAGGGCAAGGCGCGCCTGGAGGCGCTCGGCGCCAAGGTGGCCGGCTCGGTGTCGGCGAAGACCCACTGCGTGGTCGCCGGCCCCGGCGCCGGCTCCAAGCTGGCCAGGGCCGGCGAGCTGGGCGTCGCGGTGCTGGACGAGGCGGCGTTCCTCGCCCGCCTGGCGCAGCTCGGCGGCTGAGTACGGGGGCCGGGCGGACGACGCGCGCAGCGCTCCTCCGCCAGAGGCGTGGGCCAGGCACCGGCGAGGTCGCCCACCCGACAGGTGGGGTGCGCGCACTGAGGCCCTGTCCGGCGATGCCGGCGCGGCGCGCGACGCCCTCGCCGCGATGGTTCGCGCCCATGGGCGCGCTCCGGTCCGGTAGACAAGGCCGCGCCCTTGTCTACCCTTCGCTCTACCCCGTGGGCCATCACCCGCAAGATGCCAGCCCGCCCGGACCCGCGTATAATCGCGCGCTTTTCCCACGTTCTTCCCGCGAGTGACGCCTGCCATGGAAATCAATCCGATCCTGAACGCCATCAAGGACCTGACCGAACGCACCCAGGCCATCAGGGGGTATCTTTGACTACGATCAGAAAGCTGATCGTCTGGTTGAAGTGAACCGCGAACTCGAAGACCCCAACGTCTGGAGCAATCCCGAGTACGCGCAGAACCTGGGGCGCGAGCGTTCGATGCTGGCGCAGATCGTCGAGACCCTGGACGAGCTGACCGGCGGTCTGGCCGATGCCGGCGACCTGCTCGACATGGCGGTCGAGGAGAACGACCAGGGCGCGGTGGACGACGTATCCGCCGAGGTCCAGCGCCTGCGCGAGAGCCTCGAAAAGCTCGAGTTCCGCCGCATGTTCAGCGGCGAGATGGACGCCAGCAACGCCTACCTGGACATCCAGGCCGGCTCCGGCGGCACCGAGGCCCAGGACTGGGCCAACATGCTGCTGCGCATGTACCTGCGCTGGGCCGGCAAGCACGGTTTCGATGCCGAGATCGTCGAACTGACCGAGGGCGAAGTGGCCGGCATCAAGAGCGCCACCGTGCACGTGCGCGGCGAGTACGCCTTCGGCTGGCTGCGCACCGAGATCGGCGTGCACCGCCTGGTGCGCAAGAGTCCGTTCGACTCCGGCAACCGTCGCCACACCTCGTTCACCGCGGTGTTCGTCTCGCCGGAAATCGACGACAACATCGACATCGAGATCAACCCGGCCGACCTGCGCATCGACACCTACCGCTCCTCCGGCGCCGGTGGTCAGCACGTCAACACCACCGACTCGGCGGTGCGGATCACCCACATTCCCACCAACACCGTGGTGAGCTGCCAGAACGAGCGCTCCCAGCACGCCAACAAGGACCGCGCCTTCAAGATGCTGCGTGCCAAGCTGTACGAGCTGGAAATGCAGAAGCGCCGCGAGGCCTCCCAGGCGCTGGAAGACACCAAGTCGGACATCGGCTGGGGTCACCAGATCCGCTCCTACGTGCTCGACCAGTCGCGGATCAAGGATCTGCGCACCGGCATCGAGGAAAGCAACTGCGACGCGGTGCTTGACGGCGATCTCGACGAATTCATCGAGGCCAGCCTGAAGCAGGGTCTGTAATGCATGGCGCTCCCGCCGCGGGCGGGAGCGCCGGGTTCACCGCGCACATCCCGGATGTGGCGCAAGCCACGCCAAATTTGGAAAAACGACGACCATGAGCGAACAACCGCTGAACGAGCACGCCCTTCACGAGGAAGAGAACAAGCTGATTGCCCAGCGCAAGGAAAAGCTTGCTGCCGTGCGCGAAAGCCAGGCGATTGCCTTCCCCAACGACTTCCGCCGCGACAGCCAGGCGGGCGAACTGCAGAAACAGTACGCCGAGGCCGGCAAGGAAGACCTGGAAGCGCAGCAGATCAAGGTCAGCGTGGCCGGGCGCATCATGCTCAATCGCGGCGCCTTCATGGTCATCCAGGACGGCAGCGGGCGCATCCAGCTGTACGTCAACCGCAAGACCCTGCCGGCCGAGACCCTCGAAGCGATCAAGCACTGGGACCTGGGCGATATCGTCGGCGTCAGCGGCGTGCTGGCCCGCTCCGGCAAGGGCGACCTGTACGTCGACATGCAGGACGCGCGCCTGCTGACCAAGGCGCTGCGTCCGCTGCCGGACAAGTTCCACGGCCTGACCGACACCGAGACCCGCTATCGCCAGCGCTACGTCGACCTGATCGTCAATGAGGAGGTGCGCGACACCTTCCGCGTGCGCTCCCAGGTGATCGCCCACATCCGCCGCTTCCTCAGCGAGCGCGGTTTCCTCGAAGTGGAGACCCCGATGCTGCAGACCATCCCCGGCGGCGCGGCGGCCAAGCCCTTCGAGACCCACCACAACGCCCTGGACATGCAGATGTTCCTGCGCATCGCCCCGGAGCTGTACCTCAAGCGCCTGGTGGTCGGCGGCTTCGAGAAGGTCTTCGAGATCAACCGCAACTTCCGCAACGAAGGCGTGTCGACCCGGCACAACCCCGAGTTCACCATGCTCGAGTTCTACCACGCCTACGCCGACTACGAAGACAACATGGACCTCACCGAGGAGCTGTTCCGCGAGCTGGCCCAGGCGGTGCTCGGCACTACCGACGTGCCCTACGGCGACAAGGTGTTCCACTTCGGCGAGCCGTTCGCGCGCCTGTCGGTGTTCGACTCGATCCTCAAGTACAACCCGCAGATCAGCGCCGCCGACCTGCAGGACGTGGACAAGTGCCGCGAGCTGGCCAAGGCCGCCGGCGCCAAGGTGCTTGGCCACGAGGGCCTGGGCAAGTTGCAGGTGATGATTTTCGAGGAGCTGGTCGAGCACAAGCTGGAGCAGCCGACCTTCATCACCCGCTATCCCTTCGAGGTGTCGCCGCTGGCGCGGCGCAACGACGAGGACCCGAGCGTCACCGACCGCTTCGAGCTGTTCATCGGCGGCCGCGAGATCGCCAACGCCTACTCCGAGCTGAACGATGCCGAGGACCAGGCCGAGCGCTTCCACGCCCAGGTGGCCGAGAAGGACGCCGGCGACGACGAGGCCATGCACTTCGACGCCGACTTCGTGCGCGCCCTGGAATACGGCATGCCGCCGACTGCCGGCGAGGGCATCGGCATCGACCGTCTGGTCATGCTGCTGACCGATTCGCCGTCGATCCGCGACGTGATCCTGTTCCCGCACATGCGCCCGCAACACTAAGCTGAGGCAAGGCCCGCGTCCTGCGCGGGCCGTTCGACGCTGCCGGGGATGGCACGGGCTCGGCAGCCGGATCGTCGCTGGAGTCAAGGAGCCTTTTCCATGCAAGCGCTGCGTCTGTTGGTCCTTCTGCCTTTGCTGCTGCTGGCCGGCTGTCTGGCCACCTTCCGCGAACCCATTCCGCTCGGCGAGTCGGCGCCGGCGCACCTGCTCGGCGCCTGGGCTGGCAACGACGAATGGGGCGAGCGGCGCTTCCTCGACATCGTGCGCCAGGCCGACGGCCGCTACCGCGCGCTGGCCTGGCGCGAGTCGGCGGACAACCGTGCCCAGGCACGCGGCTACGACTTCACCGTGGCGCGCCACGGGCGGCGCTGGTATCTCTCGGTGGCGGCGCCGGCGCGGCTGGGCGGTCATTTCGCCTTTGGCGGCTTCGAGCTGACCGATGACGACGAGCTGGTGCTCTACAGCCTGGACATCGACAGCGTCGGTCGCGCCCTGGAAGAGGGCAGCCTGCGTGGCTTGGTGGTCGGCACCGAGGAGGGCGAGGGCGTGCTGATCGAGAGCACCCTGCCCGAGGTGTATGCCTTCCTCGACGATCCGGCCAACAGCGACGTGTTCGTCGAGGTCGCCCGCTTCCAGCGCAGCGCGCCGCGGGAGCCGGCCCGATGAGTCGCAGCAAGGCCAATACCGAATACCGGCAGACCATCCGCGCGCTGTCCGACCGCCTGGTCGAGGCGCAGACGCCGATCCGCGTGCTGGATGCGATCAAGTGGGACGACAACATCCGCCAGGGCTTTCTCAAGGCCCGCGGGCAGAAGCTGCCGGCGGTGGACCGGGCCTACTACCAGAGCCGGCCGCTGTCCTTCGATGCCGACGAGAAGAAGCAGCAGTTCCAGCAGATCGAGCGCGACATCACCCGCCAGCTCGGCCAGTTCAGCCCGGTCGGGCAGATCATGCGGCGCATGTGCAAGGAATACCGCATGGTGATCCGTATGCTCGAAGCGCGCGGCACCGCGGATTTCGGGCTGATCTCCCAGGAGCTGTACGGCTCGGCCTCCGACGCCTTCCACGCCGGCGACCCGACTCTGGCCGACCTCGGCGTGATGTTCTCCACCTACCTGGACAACATCGCCGACCGCAGCGACCTCAAGGACGAGCCCAAGACCCTCACCGCCAGCGAGGCGGTGGCCCTGCTGCAGGGCCAGCTCAACGGGGTGTTCGGCGACGAGGCGGTGGTGCGGGTGTTCGAGTCCGACGGCATTCTCGCCGATGCCGCCGCCGGCGCCGACTACATCAAGATCCGCGCCGACGCGCTGTTCAATCCGCGCGACATCCGCGCCCTGGCGGTGCACGAGGGCCTGGTGCATGTCGGCACCACCCTCAACGGCCAGAACCAGCCGGTCTGCACCTTCCTGGCCAAGGGCCCGCCGTCCTCGACCATCACCCAGGAAGGCCTGGCGATCCTCATGGAGGTGATCGCCTTCGCCTCCTACCCGACCCGGCTGCGCAAGCTGACCAACCGCACCCGCGCCATCCACATGGCCGAGGAGGGCGCCGACTTCCTGCAGATCTTCGACTTCTACCGCGAGCAGGGCTACAGCGCCGAGGACGGCTACTCCAACACCATCCGCGTGTTCCGGGGCTCGACCCCGGACGGGCTGCCGTTCACCAAGGACCTGTCGTATCTCAAGGGCTTCATCCTGATCTACAACTACATCCAGCTCGCCGTGCGCAAGGGGCGGCTGGAGCAGATCCCGCTGCTGTTCTGCGGCAAGGCGACCCTGGAGGACATGCGCACCCTGCGCCAGCTGGTCGACGAGGGGCTGGTGGTGCCGCCCAAGTACCTGCCGCCGCAGTTCAGCGACCTCAACGCGCTGTCGGCGTGGATGTGCTTCTCCAACTTCCTCAACCACCTGAGCCTGGACCGGGTCGAAGCCGACTACGCCAACATCCTCTGACCGTTTTCCGCGGCGGGCCGCCATGGCCCGTTGCGTCCTTTCCCACGACTGTTCCGGGTCCATCCATCATGAGCGAACGCAACCCCATTCCCCTGATCCTCACCGCCATCGGCAGCGTCGCCGGCACCATCGCGGTGCTCGGCTACTACGGCTATCTGCACTTCGCCAAGCCCGAGGACGCCCTGCTGCTCAGCGACTACACCATGCTCAAGACCGTGCCCGGCGAGGACTACAAGGTTTCCCTCAAGCCGGCCGACCAGGTCGCCCACTGCATCGACGGCGTGCTGGTGCTGTTCGACGTCAATCAGAAGGGCCTGACCGGCGTACTGGTCGACAACAAGAAGCGCGCGGTGCGCTGCATGGGCCAGGAGACGCCGGCGGCCGAGTAGGCCGTGACCGGGCTACGCTGATCCGCAGCGGCGGGCGGGGAGGGCGGCGCAGTGATCGTCTGCAAGCGGGTCTATCGGCCGGCAGTGCCGGAAGACGGTTATCGGGTGCTGGTGGACCGGCTGTGGCCGCGCGGTTGCAGCCGCGAGACGCTGCGGCTGGATGCCTGGCTGCGCGAGCTGGCGCCGTCTGAGGCGATCCGCCGGGCCTTCGCGCACCAGCCCGAGCGCTTCGCCGCGTTCCGCACGGCCTACCGCGACGAGCTGGCGGCGGCCCCGGCGCTCTGGCAGCCGCTGCTGGAGCGGGCCTGCGGCGGCGCGCTGACCCTGCTGTACGCCGCCCACGACGAGACACACAACAATGCGCGGGTGCTGGCCGAGTTTCTCGACGAGCAACTGGCCGCCGCGCCGCCCCGGGAGGAGTGTCGATGAGGAGTCTGGCGATGAAACTGCGCCATGCCGGCGCCATGGCGCTGCTGCTCGGCCTGCTGGCGACGGCGCAGGCCGCCCCCCGGCTTGACAGTGTGCATGGGCCGCTGGTGCTGCAGGAGGTCGCCGGTGGCCTCGAACATCCCTGGGCGCTGGCCTTCCTGCCGCAAGGGCAGGGCCTGCTGGTCAGCGAGCGCGCCGGCCGGCTGCGCCGGGTGCTGGACGACGGGCGCGTGCTGGCGCCGCTGCGCGGGGTGCCCGCGGTGTTCGCCCGCGGTCAAGGCGGCCTGCTGGATATCGCCTTGTCGCCGCGTTTCCCGACCGACCGCCTGCTGTATCTGGCCTACGCCGAGCAGGGCGCGGACGGCCTGGCCGGCACCGTGGTCGGGCGCGGCCGGCTGTCGGCCGATCTGACGGCGCTGGAGGCCTTCCAGGTGATCTTCCGCCAGCAGCCGCGGCTGTCCAACGGCATCCACTTCGGCGCCCGTCTGGCCTTCGATCCGGCGGGCGACCTGTTCGTCGCGCTGGGCGAGAACAACCAGCGCGCCACCGCTCAGGATCTCGACAAGCTGCAGGGCAAGGTGGTGCGCCTGCGGGCGGACGGGGGGATTCCCGCGGACAATCCCTTCGTCGGCCGCTCCGGCGCGCGCGGCGAAATCTGGACTTACGGCCATCGCAATCCGCAGGGGCTGGCGTTCAACCCCTGGAGCGGGCAGCTGTGGAGCCACGAGCACGGCCCGCGCGGCGGCGACGAGATCAACCTCCTGCGCGCGGGGCGCAACTACGGCTGGCCGCGGGCGACCCACGGCATCAACTACAGCCTGCTGCCGATTCCCGAGGCCGAAGGGCGGACGCTGGCCGGGACCGAGGCGCCCCTGCACGTCTGGGCGAAGTCGCCGGCGATCAGCGGCATGGCCTTCTACGACGGCCAGCGCTTCCCGGCCTGGCGGCATAGCTTGTTCATCGGCGCGCTGGCCGATCGGGCGCTGCTGCGACTGACTCTGGAGGGCGACCGCGTGGTGGCCGAGGAGCGGCTGCTGGAGTCGCTGCAGCGGCGCATTCGCGACGTGCGGGTGGGGCCGGACGGCTGGCTCTATCTGCTCACCGACGAGCGCGACGGTCGGGTACTGCGCCTGGGACTGGCGCAGCCCTAGAGGGCTGCATGGCGGAGGAGGTTGCCCGGCCTGATGTACGGGCAACTGCGCGCGTGGCTCAGAAACGCTCGTGAGCGCCCAGGTAGCGCCACTGGCCGGCCGGCAGCTTGGCCATGGCCAGACGACCGATGCGGATACGGCGGATGCCCTGCACCTGCAGGCCGACGGCCTGGCACATGTGCTGCAACTGGCCCGGTTGTGGCGCCTTGAGGGCAAAACGCAGGCGGGTTTCGCTTTGCCAGCTGACCTTGCAGGGCGTCAACGGGCGGCCCCGGTAGCTCAGGCCGAATTGCAGGCGCTTGAGCTGCTCCTCGCTCAGGCTGCCGTCGACCTCGACGATGTATTCCTGCTCGATCTTGCTGAAATCGTCGGTCAGCTTGCGGATCACGCCCCAGTTCTGGGTCATCACCAGAAGGCCGGAAGCGCTGTTTTCCAGCGCCAGCGGCGTGCTCAGGCGCTGCAGGTGGCGTTTGAGCAGGCGCTGGCCGGAGGCGTCGTCGGTGCTGCGGGTGGCGGCACCGAGCAGGGCCTGGGCCTGCTCGACGGAGACGCCGGCCGGCTTGTGCAGGATCAGGGTGAGCGGCGGTTGGGATTCGGCGCGGGCGCCGGGCAGCAGGACGACGTCCTGCCCCGGCTGCACCTTGAACTGCGGCTCCTCGACCGTCTGGCCGTCCACGCTGACCCAGCCGCCCTCGATGTACAGCTCGGCCTCGCGGCGCGAGCAGGGCAGCAGTTCGGCGAGGCGCTTGGACAGACGGACCGGATCGCTCATGGGATCACTTCTTGCCAATGGTGATCTGGCGCGAGCTGCCGTAGACCTGGCCGCTCACTCCGCGGGGGATCTGCTGGACTTCGCCGCCGGCCTTGAGGAAGGCGGCCATCTGCTCTTCGAGCGTGCGGCGGGCCTCGGCGGAGGGCACGGGGGCAATCTTCTGCTTGGACGCACCGGGTTTGCTTTGCATGATGGTTCTCCTGTCTGCAGATGAAAAGACCGACCATTGTACACGATCTGGAGGGTATTTTTTAGCGAACTGGCAGGATCTGGAAAGTATTCCCCGCAAACCTGCCGAGGTGCGCAGTTCAGAGCCCCGCCGCCAGCAGCCGGTAGCTGTTCAGGCGGTCGGCGAAGCTGTGGGTCACGGTGACCAGGCCCAGCTCGTCGAGCTGGTAGTCGCGGGCGTGGGCATGGAACTGCTCCCAGCACTGCTCGGGAGTGCCGACCACCATGGCGTCGCGGGTGGCGTCCAGCTCGGCCAGGTCGCTGGCGCTCAGGCTACGGCGCCGCTGGTCGATCTCCTCGGGGCTGAGCAGTGGTTCGCGGGCGCCGCGGCCGGTCATCATCTTGCGCCAGGCGGCGGTGCTGGCGACGCGCTGCGCCTCCTCCTCGGTTTCCGCGCAGATCACCGCCAGGGCCAGCATGCGCGACGGCCGGTGGTCGTGGCCCGCTTCGCGGAAGTGGCGTTCGTAGTTGGCGAAGATCGTCGGCGAGCAGGCCTGCGGGGCGATGAACTTGGCCACCGACAGGCCCATGCCCAGGTAGCCGGCCAGCGACGAGCTGCCGCCCCCGGAGCCGAGCATCCACAGCTGCGGTGCCGGGTCGTTGTCCGGCAGGCAGTGCAGGCGGCCGTAGGGGTGGCGGGCGGGGAATTCGTTGCGCAGGAAGGCGCACAGCTCGGCGGCCTGTTGCGGGAAGGTGTCTTCCTCCAGTTGCTCGTAGGGGGCGGCGAGGGCGGCCGAGGCCAGCGGCGTACCGCCCGGGGCGCGGCCGATGCCGAGGTCGATGCGTTCGGGGAACAGGCTGGCGAGCATGCGGAACACCTCGGCCACCTTGTACGGGCTGTAATGGGTCAGCATCACGCCGCCGCTGCCGATGCGCATGTGCTGCGTGGCGCTGGCGATCCGCGCGATCATGATTTCCGGACAGGGGTTGGCAAACTGGATGCTGTTGTGGTGTTCGGCCAGCCAGTAACGGTGATAGCCCAGCTCGTCGCAGGCGCGGGCCAGCTCTACCGAGCTGTCGGGGGCTTGGCGGGACGGGCGGTCGCCGTGGACGGGGGTCTGGTCGACGATGGTCAGCTTCAACGACATCGGCTGTATCTCGTGGCGGGGGAGCAGGAGCGGGCGGCCCGGTGTGGGGCGCCAGAAAGCAAGAACCCCGCACGAGGGCGGGGTTCCTTGTACAGCGCGAGGCGGGTGATCAGATCACCTGCACCTCGTCGGCCTGCAGGCCTTTCTGACCTTGCACGACCAGGAAGGAGACCGCTTGGCCTTCCTTCAGGCTCTTGAAGCCGTCAGATTTGATAGCGCGGAAGTGAACGAAGACGTCCGGGCCGCTCTGCGGGGTGATGAAGCCGAAGCCTTTTTCATCATTGAACCACTTGACGGTGCCGGTCTGACGATTAGACATGAATGTCTCCTTGAAACAGTATTGACTGCGACGCCGGAACTGCCCGGGGTCGGAACTGAGTGCAAGGAGCCAAGAAAACCGCGATGGGATTGGATCAAGATCTAAACCAGTCGATTACGATGACACTGCAACACAGTGGCACCACCCTACGCGGTAATGCGGTCGGGTGCAAATCCTTTCTGCGGCCTGCGCGCGGGAGTAGTCAGGCGTATGTTTTGCTATCACGCAGAGTGCCTTTGAAATCAAGGAGTTGGGTCACTCTGACGAAAGTCTGGGGTTATGCGCAGTCGTCGGTCGGGCGCCCGCAGTCATGTCTCATGGCCTGCGTCGATCGGCCGGTATTTGCCGGGCGATCTCGGCTAGAATGCTGCCCCTGGCAATCAAGGTATGCGACATGGCACTGATCGGGCAGTTCAACACTCTGCAGGTGGTCAAACACACGGATTTCGGCCTCTATCTGGATGGCGGTGCCGACGGCGAAATTCTGCTGCCTCGGCGCTATGTGCCCAAGGACGAACCGTGCGAGGTGGGCGACTGGCTCAACGTGTTCGTCTACCTGGACAGCGAGGATCGCATCATCGCCACCACCCAGAAGCCCAGGGTGCAGGTCGGCGGTTTCGCCAGCCTCAAAGTGGTGGCGATCAACCATGTCGGTTTGTTTCTCGACTGGGGACTGCCCAAGGACCTGTTCCTGCCGCATTCCGAGGAAAAGCGGCCGCTGCAGGTCGGCGACTACTGCGTGGTGCATGTCTATCTCGATCCGCGCACCCGGCGCATCACCGCCACCGCGCGTCTCGACCGCTATCTCGACAAGACGCCGCCCGCCTACCGGCCGGGCCAGGCGGTCGACCTGCTGGTGGTCGAGCGCACCGACCTGGGCTTCAAGGCCATCGTCGAGGGCCGCCACTGGGGGTTGATCCACAAGAACGAGCTGTTCAAGTTCCTCCGGGCGGGCCTGCGCGAGACCGGCTACATCAAGGAAGTGCGCGCCGACGGCAAGATCAGCCTGAGCCTGCAGCCGGTCGGTCGGGCGGCGGGCGACCAGTTGAGCGAGCAGATTCTTTCCCGGCTGCGCGAGGCCGGCGGGCGTCTGGCGCTGAACGACAAGAGTGCGCCGGAAGAGATCGTTCGCCTGTTCGGGGTGAGCAAGGGCAACTTCAAGAAGGCCATCGGCGGCCTGTACAAGCAGGGGCTGATCGTCATCCACGACGACGGCATCGAGCTGCGCTGAGCGGCCGCGCGGCGGCAGAGGTCGCGGCGCTCCTTTGCGGCGGGCTGGCGCGATAGTCGGCAGCCCGCGGTACGTCTCCCTCAATTCCAGACTGATTCACTGTGTGCCGCGCCCGATGCGCTCCGGAGGCGGCGGCTTGCGGCTGCGCGTTCTGCGTCGCCGTGACTCCCGCGGTGGATGACCTGCCGTTTTGGCAGTGACTGTAGCGCCGCCCGTCGCCCGTCGGGGTTTTCAGCAGTACGGCCGCGATTTGTGCAAGTGCAGTTGAGCCCGCTCTTTCGGTTGTTTGGCGCTCGGTGTTCCGTTTCGTTGCGATGTCGCGCGTTTCGCTGAAAAACCCGGCGAACCAGCGAGTTGTACTGCTCGCTGGAGCTGTCCTGGGCTGTTTGGTGGGCTATTCGTACGCTTGGTCAGGCCCCATGCTTGCCACGAAAAGTGCAATTGACTCTATGAAAGGTGCATTCAGCACGGCTGTTCGGCAACCCATAATGCCGGCCACGGACCGCTGGCCGGCCGGGCAAATCGCCTGGAATCGACCAGACTGAGAGCGTGTGGTCATTCCTGCCAAGCGTCCTCGTGCCTTGTGTCCCCGACGTATCGACAGTACACACAATAAGTATCTGCCCGGACATCACCATCATGAAACGATCGAATCCCCTGCTGGAAAAGCTGCAAACCATCCTGCCGGCCATCGCCGCCAACGCCGCCAAGGCGGAGCAGGAGCGCAAGGTGCCGGAGGAGAACATCGCTCTGCTGAAGAGCATCGGGATGCACCGCGCCTTCCAGCCCAAGGCCTACGGCGGTCTGGAAATCTCCCTGCCCGAGTTCACCAACTGCGTGGCCGCGCTGGCCGGCGCCTGCGGCGGCACCGCCTGGGCCTTCAGCCTGCTGTGCACCCACAGCCACCAGCTGGCGATGTTCCCCAAGCAGCTGCAGGACGAGATCTGGGGCGACAACCCCGACGCCACCGCCAGCAGCAGCATCGCACCGTTCAGCACCATCGAGGAAGCCGAGGGCGGCGTGCTGCTCAGCGGCGAGATGGGCTGGAGCAGCGGCTGTGACCACGCCGAGTGGGCCATCGTCGGCATGCGCCGCAAGAATGCCGAAGGCGAGCTGGTCTACAGCTTCGGCGTGCTGCCGCGCAGCGATTACGAGATCCGCGACGACTGGTTCTCCGTCGGCATGCGCAGCAGCGGCTCGAAGACCCTGGTGATCAAGAATGCCTTCATCCCCAACCACCGCATCCAGGCGGCCAAGGACATGATGGAAGGCAAGTCCGCGGGCTTCGGTCTGTACCCGGACAGCAAGATCTTCTACACCCCGTACCGTCCGTACTTCGCCTGCGGTTTCTCCGCCATCAGCCTGGGCATCGCCGAGCGCATGCTGGTCGCCTTCAAGGAAAAGCAGAAGAACCGCGTGCGCGCCTACACCGGTGCCAACGTCGGTGCCGCCACCCCGGCGCTGATGCGTCTGGCCGAGTCGACCCATCAGGTCGCCGCTGCCCGCGCCTTCCTCGAAAAGACCTGGGACGAGCATGCCGAATACGGCGAGCGCAAGCAGTACCCGAGCCGCGAGACCCTGGCCTACTGGCGCACCAACCAGGCCTATGCGGTGAAGATGTGCATCGAGGCCGTCGACCGCCTGTTCGGCGCCGCCGGTGCCACCAGCTGGTTCGAGAACAGCGAGATCCAGCGCCTGTTCCGCGACTCGCACATGACCGGTGCGCATGCCTACACCGACTACGACGTCTGCGCGCAGATCCTCGGCCGCGAGCTGATGGGCCTGGAGCCGGATCCGACTATGGTGTAAGGCTGGCTTTGCCCGGAGATTCCGGGTGGCGAAACGAAAGGGGGTGCTGCTTGCAGCACCCCCTTTTTGCGTCCGGGTCAGAGCGATGGCCGGAAGCTCAGTGCGCCAGCTTGAGCCCGATCAGTCCGCAGACGATCAGCAGCACGCTGCACAGCCGCAGCGGGGCGAGCGACTCGCCGAACAGCAGGATGCCGGCGATCACCGTGCCGACCGCGCCGATGCCGGTCCAGATCGCATAGGCGGTGCCCAGCGGCAGCTCCTTCATGGCCAGACCGAGCAGGCCGATGCTGACCAGCATGGCGGCGACGGTAAGCAGGGTGGGCAGCGGGCGGCTGAAACCGTCGGTGTATTTCAGGCCGATGGCCCAGGCGACCTCGAACAGGCCGGCGAGCAGCAGGATGAGCCAGGACATGGCGAACCTCCGTGGGTGGCAGGTTGGGGCCGTCCCCGGATGGTCGCAGGATGCGGTGAGGTCGTCCTCACAGGAGGCCGCGATTGTGCACGGAATCCGTCCTCGGGCCAATCGTGGCGGGGCCGGGAGCGCGTGCGTCGAGCCGGTGCGGGTCGCCATGTGCATGCCCGGCATGCCGATGGGCTCCGCCGGTCGGCGGGCATTGCAGGTAAATACTTAGTTTGCTAATAATTAGCTCATTGAGTATTTCCGAGGGCTTGCCCGTGGCTACCACAGATCATCAGTTCGGTGCGGAAATCGCCTTGCTGGCGCGCACCTGGCGCGCCGAACTGGATCGCCGGCTCAATCATCTAGGCTTGTCACAGGCGCGCTGGCTGGTGCTGCTGCACCTGGCGCGACACCCGCAGGCGCCGACACAGAGCGAACTGGCCGCGCTGGTGGGGGTGGAGTGCGCCACGCTGGCGCGTCTGCTCGACGGCCTCGAGGCGCAGCAACTGGTGCGCCGCGTCACGGTCGCCGAGGACCGGCGCGCCAAGCGCATCGAACTGCTGCCGCCGACCGCGGCGCTGATCGAGCGGATCGAGGCGATCGCCACCGAGTTGCGCGGCGAGATTCTCGCCGACATCGACGATGAAGAACTGCGTGTCTGCCAGCGTGTGCATGCGCGGATGCTGGCCAACCTGGAGCGGCGCTGATGGGCCACGATCTCGACAGTCTCAAGCAGCGTTTCGGTGCCGGCTACCCGCGCTGGCTGCTGGCGTTGCTGATCGTTTCGACCATGACCATGGTGCTGGCCTCGACCAGCGTCAACGTGGCGCTGCCCTCGATCATGCAGGAGTTCGCCATCGGCCGGCCGCTGGCGCAGTGGCTGATCACCGGCTTTCTCGCGGCGATGACCTCGGGCCTGCTGCTGTCTTCCTGGGCGCAGGCGCGTTTCGGCGCTCGCGCCACTCTGCTGTCGACCTTCGCGGTGTTCCTGCTCACCTCGCTGCTGGCGCCGCTGCTGGAGTCGATCTGGGCGCTGATCGCCGTGCGCATCCTGCAGGGCGTGTGTGCCGGCATCGTCCAGCCGCTGTCGATGGTGCTGATCTTCCGCGCCTACCCGGACCGGGGGCGCGGGCTGGCGCTCGGCCTGTTCGGCCTGGGGGTGATGATGGCGCCGGCGCTCGGTCCGACCCTGGCCGGCTATCTGGTCGACCATTTCGGCTGGGGAGCGATCTTCTGGCTGCCGGCGCCGATCTGCGTGCTCAGCCTGATCGGCGGGGCGCGACTGCTGCCCAGCCTGCGCGCGCTGGCCCCGCCGCGTCTGGACGTGCCGGGCTTCATCCTGCTCAACCTGGCGCTGTTCGGCACGCTCGGTGCGCTGGCCGAGGCGCAGCGCTTCGGCTGGCTGGCGCCGATCACCGTGTTGCCCGGGGTGGTCGGTCTGTTCGCGCTGCTGGCCTTTCTCTGGCGCTGCAACCGCCATCCGGCGCCGCTGCTGGCGCTGCGGCTATGGCGCGACGCCAGTTTCCGGCGAGCCAGTTGGGTAGCGCTGGTGCTGGGGCTGGGGCTGTTCGGCATCACCTACCTGATTCCGCTGTTCGTGCAGACCGTGGAGGGTTACAGCGCCGGCGAGGCCGGTCTGCTGCTGCTGCCCACCGGTCTGGTGCTGGGCGTCGCGGCCTTCTGCGGCGGCTGGCTGAGCGACCGGCTGGCCGCGCGCTGGCTGCTGGTCGGCGGGCTGGCGCTGCTGGCCCTGTCCGCCGGCGGGCAGGCGTTGCTCGGCAGCGGCGCGGGATTCTGGGTCATCTGCCTGTGGGCGTCGCTGGGGCGTATCGGCCTGGGCGGCATCCTGCCCGGGGTGAGCACCGCGGCGGTGCAGGATCTGCCCGCCGAGGAGCTGTCACGCGCCACAGGGGCGATCACCTTCATGCGCCAGCTCGGCGGGGCCTTCGGCATCAACCTGCTGACCTTCTTCCTCGAATGGCGGCATGTCGCCGAGGGCGCCAGTCTGGCCGGCGATGCCCGGGCGTTCCAGCAGGGTTTCTGGCTGCTGGCGGTGCTGTTCGCCCTGGCCATCGTGCCAGCCTGGCGCCTGCGCCCGGCGGCCGTGCGCGCCTGAGGACGGGGCAGGGCGCTATGATGGCGCCCCGACCACTGCCCGTCAGAGCGCCTGCCCCATGAGCCAGAGCAAGCCCGAGATCGTCATCACCTACTGTACCCAGTGCCAATGGTTGCTGCGCGCCGCCTGGCTGGCCCAGGAGCTGCTTTCCACCTTCGGCGAGGACCTCGGTCGGGTGAGCCTGGAGCCCGCCCGCGGCGGCCAGTTCCGCATCACCTGCGATGGCGTGGAAGTCTGGGAGCGCAAGGCCGACGGCGGCTTCCCCGAGGCCAAGGTGCTCAAGCAGCGGGTACGCGACCGGATCGACCCGGACCGCGATCTGGGGCACAGCGACCGTCATACCCGCTAGCCTGCTCGTTCAGCGGGGCAGGCGCACGCTGAGGATGATCGCCAGGACGATCAGCGCGCCGCCGGCGAGGGTGCGTGCGCCGGGCACCTCGGCGAACAGCAGCCAGGCGAACAGGATGCCGTAGACCGGTTCCAGGGCGAAGACCACGGCGACGCTGCGGGCCTTGAGCACGCTCAGGCTGGCGACGAACAGGCTGTGCGCCATGCCGGTACACAGCACGCCGAGCAGGGCCACCCACAGCCAGTCGCTGGGCGGCAGTTGCGGGACCTGCGCGGCGGCCAGCGGTAGCAGGCAGAGAGCGATGGTCAGGTTCTGCCACAGGGCAGCCTGCACCGGGCCGATGTCGCGGGCGCTGGCGCGGTTGAGCAGCGACAGCAGGGCGAACAGCAAGCCGGAGAGAATGGCCCAGAGCAGGCCACGGCTGGCGTCGGCGTCGAGATCGAAGCCTGGGGTGACCAGCAGCAGGCCCATGGCGATCAGGCCGACCACGGCGAACTCCGGCAGGCGCAGGCGCTCGCGGAACAGCAGGCCTTCGAGCAGCAAGGTAAAGGCCGGAAAGCTGGCGAAGCCCAGGGTCGCCACCGCGACGCCGGAAACCTTCACCGCGACGAAGAAGGTCAGCCAGTGACTGCCCAGCAATATTCCCCCGAGAGCCAGCCGGGCGAGCTGCGCGAGGCTCGGCAGGGCGCGGCCGCCCCGCGACAGGCTGGCAAGCAGGCCCAGGGCCAGCACGGCGAAGGCGGCGCGCAGGGCGGTGATCGCCAGGGGCGAAGCCTCGGCCAGCTTGCCGAGTACGCCGGTAAGGCCGAACAGCAGGGCGCCGGCATGCACGGCGAGCAGCGCCTGGCGAAGGGTGAGGGGCGAGGAAAGCATGGGTGTCCGC
Source organism: Pseudomonas guangdongensis (assembly GCF_900105885.1). Taxonomy (NCBI): domain Bacteria; kingdom Pseudomonadati; phylum Pseudomonadota; class Gammaproteobacteria; order Pseudomonadales; family Pseudomonadaceae; genus Geopseudomonas; species Geopseudomonas guangdongensis. Next base: position 2,134,268 of record NZ_LT629780.1, read on the forward strand.
ATCCTGAACGGGCCGGCAGTTTAAATCTGTCCGGGTGACGGCGTCCGCGTACCGTGCGCTAACCCTGATCTTCGCCGCGTTGCTCGCCGGTGAAGCGCAGCGGCCCCCGGCAGCGCCGGCACAGGTACTGGCGACCGCGCAGCACCAGCGCATGGCGCTGCGGGGTGAAGGCGAACTCGCCGTCCGGGCATCGGCAGCGATATAGATAGTGGCGCTGCCGACGCTCGACCGCATAGTGGTGGCAGCGCTCGGCCGGCAGATCGTAGACCTGGCGCATGATCGCCTGCCAGTGGCTGCCGTGCGGGCGGATGCGGGCGCCGTAGAGCTGGTGGGCGACCAGATGGGCGACCTCGTGGGCCACGGTCTGGCGCAGGAAGTGTTCGCGGTTCTCGCGATACAGCTGGGCGTTGAAGCGCAGGCGGTTCTCGTCGAGATGGGCGACGCCGGCCTTGAGGCCGCGCAGGCGCAGGCTGACTTCGGGGCGGGCGAAACGGCGGTCGAAGAAGCGCTCGGCCTGCAGGAAGCAGGCCTCGACACGGGCGAGCAACTGTTCGGGCATGGGCGGGTCCATGGGAAGGGACGCACGATTATGCCGTGGCCGACAGGGAAACAGCAGAGCCGCCTGCAGGCGGCTCAAGTGACGGCTTGTTCTTGTTGACACCGCCTGTTGTTGTTCTCGCGGCTAGCTGGTGTAGACCGGGCCGAGGCCGAAGCCCCACAGCACCACGGATACGGCGATCATCGCGACCAGCACCACCAGGCCGACGGCCAGCACCGAACTGGAGAACATGAACCCCTCGTCCTTGGGAATGTTCATGAAGGCCGGGATACCGACATACAGCAGGTAGGCCGTGTAGCACACCGCCGCGGTGCCGATGAACATGGCCAGCCACAGGTTGGGATACAGGGCGGCCAGCCCGCCGATGAACAGCGGCGTGGCGCAGTAGGCGGCAAACACCACGCAGTCGGTCAGGCTCGGCTTGGCATCGTAGGTGCGCGACATCCAGTGGATGAAGGCCCCCATCACCGCAACGCCGGCGAGCATCGCCAGGTAGGACAGCACGGTCATCTGCAGGGCGCTGCCGGTGGTCAGACGCACGGCATCGCCACCGCCGATCGACCAGCCGACCTGGGTGGTGCCGATGTAGGCGGATACGACGGGAATGGCGGCAAGGATGAGCACATGGCTCAGATACATGTGGCTGATGGTTTCTTTCTCGCCACGAATCTCTTGCCATTCTTGATCAGGATGGGCGAAGAGCCCCCAAACGTGGTGGATCATGGTCGTTCACCTCCTCGTTATATGGGGATCGCCCCTGACACATCACGGCGCCGCCTGTGCGGCAGGCGTCGGTATCGAGCTGTCCGTTGCGACCCTGTGTCGCAGTATAGGTGCGCCACGGGCCGGCAGGCGGCCGCCCTATAGAGCGATTTGTCCTTTCAAGGGTATCGGCTGATAGCCAGGCTGCATGGGTGGCACGGCGACCGTTGGCGCCGGCGAGTGCGCGAATGGGCTGGGGCGGCGGCGTGTTTGTGCGTAAAATCGCCGGATTTCGCAACTCCCCGGATTTCACGCTCATGGGCACCCTTTCGGTCAACCAGAACAAGCTGCAGAAACGCCTGCGTCGCCTGGCCGGCGAAGCTGTCACCGACTTCAACATGATCGAGGACGGCGACAAGGTCATGGTCTGCCTGTCCGGCGGCAAGGACAGCTACACCATGCTCGACGTGCTGCTCTATCTGCAGAAGGTCGCGCCGATCAAGTTCGAGATCGTGGCGGTGAACATGGACCAGAAGCAGCCGGGCTTCCCCGAGCACGTGCTGCCCGAGTACCTGAAGTCCATCGGCGTCGAGTACCACATCATCGAGAAGGACACCTACTCGGTGGTCAAGGAGAAGATCCCCGAGGGCAAGACCACCTGCTCGCTGTGCTCGCGCCTGCGTCGCGGCACCCTGTACACCTTCGCCGACCAGATCGGTGCGACCAAGATGGCCCTCGGTCACCACCGCGACGACATCGTCGAGACCTTCTTCCTCAACATGTTCTACGGCGGCACCCTCAAGGCCATGCCGCCCAAGCTGCTCTCCGACGACGGCCGCAACGTGGTGATCCGCCCGCTGGCCTATTGCAGCGAGGCCGACATCGAGGCCTACGCCAGGCTCAAGGAATTCCCGATCATCCCCTGCAACCTGTGCGGCTCGCAGGAGAACCTGCAGCGCCAGGTGGTCAAGGAGATGCTCCAGGAGTGGGAGCGCAAGTCGCCGGGGCGTACCGAGATCATGTTCCGCGCGTTGCAGAACGTGGTGCCCTCGCAACTGGCTGACCGCAACCTGTTCGATTTCACCAGCCTGCGCATCGACAGCCAGGCCACACCGCGCTTCATCGACGTGATGAGCCTCTGAGGCGCAGCGGCCCACCATGCGCGACTACCCATGGCTGCACGAGTACTGTCTGAACCGCTTCGGCTCGGCCGCGGCGCTGGAGGCACGCCTGCCGCAGGCGAGGTCGGCGGACGAGCTGCGCGCGATCCCCGACGACCGCTACCTGTCGCTGCTCAGCCTGCGGGTGTTCCGCGCCGGTCTCAAGCACAGCCTGGTGGATGCCAAGTGGCCTGCCTTCGAAGCGGCGTTCTTCGCCTTCGATCCGCACAAGGTGGTGCTGATGGGCGCCGAGCATCTGGAACGGCTGATGCAGGATGCGCGGCTGATCCGCCATCTGGCCAAGCTCAACAGCGTGCCGCGCAACGCCCAGTTGGTGCTCGACATCGCCCGCGAGCACGGCAGCTTCGGCGCTTGGCTGGCCGACTGGCCGGTCGATGACATCGTCGGCCTGTGGCGCCAGCTGGGCAAACGCGGCAGCCAGCTCGGCGGCCTATCGGCGCCGCGCTTCCTGCGCATGGCCGGTAAGGACACCTTTATCCCCACCGACGACGTGGTCGCCGCGCTCAGGGCCCAGGGCGTCGTCGACAGGGCGCCGACCAGCCAGCGCGACCTGGCCGCGGTACAGGCCGCCTTCAACGCCTGGCAGATCCAGAGCGGACGGCCGCTGTGCCAGCTGTCGGCGATGCTGGCCTTCACGGTCAACCACTGAGTCGCCGAGCCGGGGCGCGCCTAGACGGTCCGGCGCAGGCGGCGAGTCACACTCCGGGCAATAAAATTTGCAAATGAGGTCGATAGACGGCATAGTCCCGCGTCATCAATTTTCAACGACACGGCTGTGCCCATGCTCAAACGCTTCGCACCCCTCGTGCCAATTACCCTGGCCCTTCTGCTGACCGCCTGTGCCACGACCCAGGCTCCGCAGCAGTCCTACGACTCGGCGCAGCACGCGCTGTCCTTCGAACGCGAGACCGCCGCGGTCGCCAAGGCCGAGGAGTCGGCCGCCGAGCAACAGCTGCTCGACGACAAGCCCTACGAGCTGCCGACCCTGAGCGCGATCCTCGAACGCGGTTTCGAACTGATCGGTACGCCCTATCGCTACGGCGGCTCCTCGACGCGCACCGGCTTCGATTGCAGTGGTTTCATCGGTTACCTGTTCCGCGAAGAGGCCGGCATTCAGCTGCCGCGCTCGACCCGCGAGATGATCAAGCTCGATGCGCCCAAGGTGGCGCGCCACGACCTGCAGCCGGGCGACCTGATCTTCTTCGCCAACCGTGGTCGCGTCGACCATGCCGGCATCTATATCGGCGACGGCGAGTTCATTCACTCGGCCAGCAAGCGCAGCGGTGGCGTGCGGGTCGACAAGCTGTCCAGCCGCTACTGGAACAGCCGTTATCTGATGGCCAAGCGCGTGCTGGACTGATCGCCCGCCGCTTCCGAGCCCTTCTCGAAAAGCCCATCGGTCCCCCGATGGGCTTTTTGCATCATGGCCATCTATATTTGCCCCACCTTGCCTGGCCGGGCTTGCGGGCGCGTGCGACGCGCGGCACAGTGGCAGGCGTTTTTTCGCAGGGATTCGCTGCTCATGTCCGTACCCGCCCGCCTTCTCGTCGTGACCCTCAGCCTGCTGCTCGGCGCCTGCGCGTCACGGGCGCCGGTCGCGCTACCGCCGGTCAGCCAGACCCTGCCGGCGTCCGGGGTCGCCGAGGATGTGCTGATCCGCGCCATCGGCCTGGTCGGCACCCCCTATCGCTGGGGCGGCAACACCCCGGACAGCGGTTTCGACTGCAGCGGGCTGATCGGCTACGTCTATCGGCATGCCGCCGGGCTGCAGCTGCCGCGCACCACCGGCGAGATGAGCGCGCTGCGCGTGCCGCAGGTGGCGCGTCAGCACCTGCGCTCCGGCGATCTGGTGTTCTTCGCCACGGCCGGCGGGCGCCGGGTCAGTCATGCCGGCATCTACGTCGGCGACGGCCGCTTCGTGCACGCGCCACGCACCGGCGGCACGGTGCGTCTGGACAGCCTGAGCAACAGCTACTGGCAGCGCCACTACCTCGACGCCCGCCGCGTGCTCGGCGACGGCCAGCTGGCCGGCAATCCCTGATACGGCGGCGCTCCCTGCCGCCCCTTCGCATTCCTGCCCGCTCGGCACTGCGCCCTGTCGTTGCCCTGCGCGACCGATGAGCCCTGCGTCGTTCGCAGGCCTCAGTCGCGCTTCCAGCTGACGTCGAGGTGGGTTTCGTTGTCGGTGTAGGTGTAATGCGCGGTGCCGTCGTAGGCCGCCTCCAGGGCGTGCGCGATGCGGTTGGCCAGGTGCGTGCCGGTGGTGCTGACCATCAGCCGTTCGCCCTCGTCGGCGATGTCGATCAGCCGCTCCAGGGCGTGTTCCTTGCTCTCCTGGGCCTCGGTGTGGCGGATCAGGTTGACGATTTCCGTGCGATGGGCCTGCAGGAACGCCCCCGACAGGCTGAGGTTGCCCGCCGCGTTGTGCTCGGCGATGCGCCGGCAGGCCGGGCAGGTGACCGTTTCGCAGGGGCTGTCGGCCGGCGGCGCCTGCCAGGACCAGCGCCCGGTGCTGAAATAGGCGCCGCAGCCGCTGCAGTGCTGGTGGCCGGCGTGATGCTGGTGAGCCCGATCCCGGTCGTGGTGCTGTGGCTGGGTCAGCGCTGCCTTGTTGCCTCGTTGATGCTTGTCCATGACCGACTCCCGCTTGAAGGAATTCATCTGCCGAACGCAGTCCGTCTGCGCGGCTCGCATGTCCTTTCCAGTGTCGAAAAGCGAACCGGCGGACAGTTTGAGTATGGTCAAGGCCTGCACGGTTTCTTTAGGCGCTTTTGCTGTTTGCAGAGTGCTGCAGATCGCCAAGGGTGATCAGACGAGGCCGCCTTGCGAGCGTCGCCGGCCGGTATAGGCTGTCGTAACCAGGCCATGCCCGCAGGAGGTTCCATGCAGCCCAAGACGCCGATGGCAGTGCCGATTCCCGACCGGATGGCGGCCGGGCGTGCCCTGGCCGGATTGTTGGAAGACTATCGTGGCAGCGACGCCATCGTTCTCGCCCTGCCGCGCGGCGGCGTGCCGGTGGCCTGGGAAATCGCCCGCGCCCTGGATTTGCCGCTGGATCTGCTGCCGGTGCGCAAGCTCGGCATGCCCGGCCATGCCGAATATGCCCTGGGCGCCATCGCCGGCGGTGGCGTGCGGGTGCTCAACCCGCAGGCGCTGCACGGCGCGGCGCCCGATCCCGAGTATCTGGAGCAGGTCACCGCGCGCGAGCGCCGCGAGCTTGAGCGCCGCGAGCAGCTCTACCGCGGCGAGCGGCCGCCGCCATCGTTGCGTGGGCGTACGGTACTGCTGGTCGACGACGGCCTGGCTACCGGCGCGACCATGCGCGCGGCGGTGCAGGCGGTGCGCCGTCAGGCCCCGGCGCGCATCGTGCTGGCGGTGCCGGTGGCCTCCCGCGAGGCGCTGGCCGAGCTGCGTGCGCGGGTCGAGGAGATCGTCTGCCCGCTGGTGCCGGACTGGCTCTCGTCGATCGGCGAGTGGTATCTGGACTTCGCCCAGACCGAGGATGCCAGGGTGCTGGCGATCCTCGCCGAGGCCTGGGCGCGCCCGCTCTGAGCCGGCGCCCCGGGACTCACTCCCAGCGGCCGGGCTGGTAGGAGAACACCGGCAGCGACCACGACCAGCGGATCGCCGCCAGGCGCAGGGCCAGGCCGAAGCTGAAGGCGGCCAGCAGGTTGATATCGTGGTTGATCCCCAGTTTCTCCATCAGCAGGTAAAGCATCGCCACCAGCATCGACACGCTGGCGTACAGCTCGTGGCGCAGCACCACCGGCACGCGCTGGCAGAGGATGTCGCGCAGGATGCCGCCGAAGATGCCGGTGATCATGCCGGCCATGATCACCACCGGGGTCGAGTACTCCAGCTGCAGGGCGACGTTGCAGCCGATCACCGTGAAGGCGATCAGGCCCATGGCGTCGAGCACCAGGAACACCTTGTGCAGGTGGTGCATGAAGCGCGCCACCAGCATGGTGAACAGGCCGGCGCCGATGGTCAGGTAGATGTAGGGCGGGTGCTGGGTCCAGCCGACCGGGAAGTTGCCGAGCAGCAGGTCGCGCACGGTGCCGCCGCCCAGCGCGGTGATGAAGGCGATCAGCGCGACGCCGAACATGTCCATGTTGCGCCGCCCGGCGGCGAGCGCGCCGGACATGGCCTCGGCGGTGATGGCGATGATGTAGATGTAGGTGAGCACGGGAGGACTCCTCGAAGTCTGGGGTCGCCTCTCCCTCTGTCCTGTGTACCTGAGAGTTTTCACGGCCGTTCGGCCGCTTTGCCCCTTCGGTGGGTTGCTCGCGGCAACCTCTCTCCAGTTGGCGTCATGGGTGCTTCGCAGTTCAGGGGCCTGAGCGATTATGGGAGTTTGCGCCTTCGGCGGAGCGTTCGGGGTGGCCGCAACGCTCGCTCTCCTGCGAGCGGGTGGATTATACGGTGCGCGTCGCGGCTTTGCCGAGGTTCGCCGGCGCCGTCGGACGCAACAGTTCGATGCTCAGCTCGGCCTCGTAGGGCGGTACATGGCACTCGACCACATCCCCCGGCGCCACCTGCAGGTGCAGACCGACCACGTCGGCATGCACCGGCTGGCGACTGACGCGGCGGTTGACCAGCACCGCGGTGCGCAGCTCGGCGGCGCCCAGGCCGGCCAGCCAGGCGCAGGCGCGCAGCAGCGAATGGCCCTGGTAGAGCACGTCGTCGACCAGCAGCAGGCGGGTGCGCGGCAGGTCGAGGGCGGCCAGTTCGGGATTTTCGGTCAGCGCGGTGTGCGGGTGCAGCAGGCGCAGGTCGTCGGCGTAGCGCTGCAGGCGCAGCGGGTACAGCGGCCAGCGTGGCGCACCGCGGGCGACCAGGTGCTGGCGCAGGCGCTCGGCCAGCGGCATGCCGCGGCGCAGGATGCCGACCATCGCCACGTCGCGGCGCTCGCCGAGCAGGGCGGCGATGCGCGCGGCCATGTCGGCCAGCACGGGTTCGAGCTGGGCGGCGTTGTAGAGGCGAAAGCGCTCGCCGGCGGGATGATCGGTCATGGCGGCCTCGCGGGGCAGGGGCGACTGTCTACAGCGTAGCCAGTCGCCGGCGCCGGGCCATCAGTCGGAGAGGTAGTACTCGACGGTCGAGACCACCCGCACGCGCTTGATGTGCGGGTTGTTGGTGTCGCGCGGCTCGATGCTGAACTGGCCCTGGGAGGCCTTGCGGATCTTGCCCAGGCTGCTCTGCGAGTCGGCGGCGAACTTCTCCGCCACCTCGCGAGCCTGGCGGGTGGCCTCCTCGATCATCTGCGGCTTGACCGCGTTGAGGCGGGTGAACAGGTACTCGGGCGCGGCCTGGAAGTCGCCGCCGCCGAGGGCGATGCCCTGCTTGCCGAGTTCGCCCAGGTTGCCCATGGCCGCGCGCACCGGGTCGATCTGCGGCGAGTAGACGGTGACCGTCTGGGTGGCGGTGAAGCGGAAGGGCGCCTGGCCGGCGTCGCCGTAGCGCTGCGCCGACTTGTCGGTGATCTCCGGAGCCGAGACGCTGATTTCCGCCGGGTCGATGCCGTTCAGGGCGAGGAAGGCGCGCACCTTGCCGGTGCCGTCCTCGATCTGCGCGTAGAGGCCGGCCAGGTCGTTGTCGGCCACTGTGAACTGCACCGGCCAGATGACGATGTCGGCCGGGTACTCGTGTTCCGAGAGGCCCTTGACCGTGACGCTGCGCTCGAAGGCCTTGACCTGCACGGCGGCGCTGCCCAGCTGGTAGCCGAGGCCGGCGAGGCCGAAGAACAGTGCGGCGCCGAGCACCAGGGCGCCGGAGCGGTTGATGAGTGGGTTCATGTCTGCTGGCAGGCGGGCGGCCAAGGACGGCGCACCGCGCCCGCGTCCTCCCTGGTGGCGGTGGGTGTATGGATCGGACCGCGCGGCGCGGCGAAGGTTGCCGGCTCAGTGTGCCCCGGCGCGCTCCAGGGCCGCCAGCAGCGGGGCGTCGAGACGGTACAGGTCGGGGCGGTACAGCGCGCCCTCGGCATCGGTGGCGACGGTCCAGTAGGCCATCAGGATCGGCAGCGGGCGCGGCAGGTCGACGTTGCGCGTCTCGCCGCTGGCGAACCAGGCGTCGATGCGCGCGCGCCGCGCCGGGGTGGCGCCGTCGAGCAGCAGGTCCATCAGGCGTAGCGCGCCCTCGACCCGCACGCAGCCGGAGCTGAACACCCTGGGCAGCTTGTCGAACAGGTACTGGCTGGGGGTGTCGTGCAGGTAGACGGCGAACGGGTTGGGGAAGCGGATCGCCACCCGGCCGAGGGCGTTGTGGCGGCCGGGGTCCTGGCGCAGCAGCACGGCGCCGGGGTTGTTCCAGTCGATGCCCTGCGGGTCCAGTTCGTTGCCGGCGTAGTCGAGCACCCGCAGGTGGTTGCGCTGCAGGTAGCCGAGATCGCGGCGGATCTCCGGCAGCTTGTCCTGCTTGAGGATGGTCGGCGGCACCGTCCAGGTCGGATTGAGGGTCAGGTGGCTGATTCGCGACTTGAGCTGCGGCGTCGGCCGCTCGGCGCGGCCGACCTGGGTGCGCGACTGCCACTGGAGGGCGTCGTCGCGGTAGTAGCTCAGCTCGGCGCCGGCGATGTCGACCAGCAGCAGGTTCGGCTCCAGCTCACCGGCCAGCCAGCGCCAGCGTTCGAGGTTGACCCGCAGCTGGTCGCGGCGGGTCTGCGCCGGCACGTTCAGCTCGGCCAGGGTGGCCGGTCCGAGCACCCCGTCGGCCTGCACGTGGTGGCGCTGCTGGAAGCGGCGCAGCGCGGCGACCAGCGCCGCGCCGTAGTGCTCGTCGGCGGCCGCGGCCTCGGCTGCGGACAGGTAGCCCTCGGCGGCCAGCCGCTGCGCCAGTGCCGGCACCCGCGGGTCGCGCCGTTCGGGGCGCAGCAGCGCGCCGGCCGGCAGGCTCGTCCAGCTCGGCAGCGGCTGGCGGCGTTGCGCGGCGTAGACGCGGCGCAGCTCGCGGTATTGCGCCGCCGCCGGGCGCGCCTGCTCGAAGGTTGCCGGCAGGTCGTCGAGTCCGCGCAGGGCGACATCCGGGGCGAGCACCGAGGCGACCGGCGGCGGGGTGCTCTGGGCGTGCCACAGGGCTTCGCGCGCCTGCGCAGCGAGACGGCCGTGGCGCAGGTGCTGCAGGGCGAGCAGGTAGGCGTGGCTGGCCAGCGCCTCGCGGCAGGTCGGGGCGAGGTCGTCGGGCCGCGCCAGCGCCTGGCGGTGGTAGTGACCGGGGTCGAGGCCGTCGTCGGCCAGGGCGTCGAGCTGCTGGCGCAGCGCGGCCAGGCGCGTGGCGTCCCACAGCGGCGCGAAGTGCTGCATCTGGTAGAGCGCCTGCAACGCCGCGCGCATTGCGGCATCGGGCTCCTGTGCCGCGCAGCCCAGGCGCGGCTGCTGGAGCAGGCGCTGCAGGGCGTTCTCGGCGGTCGTCGGCGTTTCCGCCAGCGCGTTCGGCAACGGCCCGGCCAACAGCAGAATGGCCAACCAGCGTGTACATTTTCTAGACAAGCGTGCGACTCCAGTCCGTGGCATGGCTGTTAGAATGCCCGATCTTTGCGGGACCGGCATGCGCTTTGCGATGCGCCTGTCGGCCTCCCGCAGCGTCCGGGAAGACATTTCCACGACAGGGCGTCACCGGCAGGCAGTCCGCCGACTGGGGCATGCGCGCAGCGACGCGTCAGGCGCCGCGGGGCTGCCATACCCACAGAGGACACCTTTTTCATGACCAGACTGCTGCGCTCGTTCTGGCTGGCCGCCGGCCTTCTCGCGGCTTCCGTCCATGCCCCCCTGCAGGCCGCCGGCGTGGGCCAAGCGACCCTCTACGAACGTCTGGCCCGCGCCGCGCCGACCCTCGACCGCGAAGCCCTGCGCCACGCCCTGGCGGCCATGCAGTGCGCGGTCAACAACGGCGCCGAACCGGCCGAGCGCCTGGCGGTGATCGACTACTCGCTACCCTCCAGCGAGCAGCGCCTGTGGATCTTCGACCTGCGCCGTCAGCGCCTGCTGCTGCAGGACCTGGTCGCCCACGGCAAGGAGTCCGGCGAGCACCACGCCACCCGTTTCTCCAACGTCGAGGGCAGCCACCAGTCGAGCCTCGGACTGTTCCGCACCGAGGAAAGCTACATCGGCCAGCACGGCTATTCGCTGCGCATGGACGGCCTGGAGCCGGGGATCAACGACCGCGCCCGCGAGCGCGCCATCGTCATCCACGCCGCCGACTACGTCGACCCGGCCTGGGTCGAGAAGCACGGCCGCCTCGGCCGCAGCCTGGGCTGCCCGGCGGTGCGCCCGGAAGTGGCGCGCATGGTGGTCGACAGCCTCAAGGGCGGGCAGTTCATGTTCTCCTGGTACCCCGACCGGGAATGGCTGCAGTCCTCCGCCTACCTGAACTGCCAGCCGCAGCGGGTGGTCGGCGTGCTGGCCAGACGCAAGGGCTCGCAGAGCTGAAGCTGCGCCGCCCGCGCCTGCTCAGGGCCGGTCGGGCGGCGCGCCCTCGGCGCACTTGCGGCACTCCAGCGGGTGCCCGAGCATCTGCGCCCGGCCGTCCTCGCTCATCACCCACGGCCGGTTGAACCAGGGCGGCAGGTGGCGCACGTGCTGGTTGTGGCCGCAGGCCAGCTCGGCGACCCAGTGCCGTTCGTGATCGAGGTGGTAGCCGGTGATGGGTTGTCGCATGGCGGCAGATTAACCGCAGCGGCAAGGTTCCTGCGACACCGACGGTCGCACCCCAATGGCACAATGCGCGCTCTGTCGGCAGTGGGGAGCGTGTCATGCAGGACAACGAAGGGCTGACGCCCGGCTTCATGGTGGTGCACGGCAACCGCCTGGAGGAGCTGCGCGAGCTGGTGGTGGCGTGGATGCGCCGCCATCCGCTGGCGCCGCTTGAGAACGAGGTGGTGCTGGTGCAGAGCAACGGCATCGCCCAGTGGCTGAAGCTGGCGCTGGCCGAGCAGGACAGTTGCGGCATCGCCGCCGCCGTGCAGGTGGAGCTGCCGGGCAGTTTCCTTTGGCGCAGCTACCGCTCGGTGCTCGGCGGCGACAGCATTCCCCGCGAGTCGCCGCTGGACAAGGCGCCGCTGACCTGGCGGCTGATGCGCCTGCTGCCCGGCCTGCTCGCCGAGGAAGCCTTCGCGCCGCTGCGCCGCTTCCTCGAAGACGACAACGACCTGCGCAAGCGCCACCAGCTGGCCGAGCGCCTCGCCGACCTGTTCGACCAGTACCAGGTGTACCGCGCCGACTGGCTGGCCGACTGGGCCGAGGGCCGCGACCGGCTGCGCGACGCCCGCGGCCAGTTCCGCCTGCTGGACGAGGCGCTGCGCTGGCAGCCGGCGCTGTGGCGGGCGCTGCTCGCCGACGTCGGCGCGGCCGAGATGGCCGGCAGTCGCGCCGGGGTGCATCCGCGCTTCGTCGAGCGCTTGCGTCACGCCGAGTGCCGTCCGCACGGCCTGCCGCGGCGGATCATCGTGTTCGGCATCTCCTCGCTGCCGGCCCAGGCGGTCGAGGCGCTGGCCGCGCTGGCGCGCTTCAGCCAGGTGCTGCTGTGCGTGCACAACCCCTGCCGGCACCACTGGGGCGACATCGTTCCCGACCAGGACCTGCTGCGCCACCAGTACCGCCGCCACGGGCGCCGCGCCGGCATGGCGCCGGGGCTGTCCGCCGACGAGCTGCACCAGCACGCCCACCCGCTGCTGGCCGCCTGGGGCAAGCAGGGCCGCGACTACATCAACCTGCTCGACCAGCACGACGATCCCGACTACTACCGCCAGCGCTTCGACGCGATCGGCCAGCGCATCGACCTGTTCGGCAGCGCCGACACCGGCAGCCTGCTCGGCCAGTTGCAGGACGACATCCTCGACCTGCGCCCGCTGGCCGAAACCCGCGCCACCTGGGCGCCGCTCGACCCGGCCGCCGACCGCTCGCTGCGTTTCCACATCGCCCACAGCGCCCAGCGCGAGGTGGAGATCCTCCACGACCAGCTGCTGGAACGCTTCTCCGCCGATCCGACCCTGCGCCCGCGGGAGATCATCGTCATGGTCCCCGACGTCAACGCCTACGCGCCGCACATCCAGGCGGTGTTCGGCCAGTACGCCCAGGACGATCCGCGTTTCATCCCCTTCACCCTGGCCGACCAGGGCCAGCGTGGCTGCGAGCCGCTGCTGATCGCCGTCGAGCACCTGCTCAAGCTGCCGGAAGGGCGGCTGACCGTCGGCGAGGTGCTCGACCTGCTCGACGTGCCGGCGCTGCGCGCGCGCTTCGGCATCGACGAGGGCGAACTGCCGACCCTGCACCGCTGGATCGAGGGTGCCGGCATCCGCTGGGGCCTGGACGCCGAGCGCCGCGCCGCGCTCGGCCTGCCGCAGGGCCTGGAGCAGAACACCTGGCGCTTCGGCCTGCGCCGCATGCTGCTCGGCTACGCGGTGGGACGCGGCGCGGCGCTCGGCGAGATCGAGCCGTTCGACGAGATCGGCGGCCTCGACGCCGCGCTGATCGGCCCGCTGGTCAGGCTGCTCGATGCCCTCGACACGCTGCACCGGCGCCTCGACGGCAAGGCCGCGCCGGCCCGCTGGGGAGAGATCCTGCGTGCCCTGCTGGCGGAGTTCTTCGTTGCCCAGAACGAGCGCGACGAGACCCTGCTCGGCCAGCTGGAGACGGCGCTGGACGACTGGCTGGCGCTGTGCGCCGGCGTCGCCCTGGAAGAGTCGCTACCGCTCAGCGTGGTGCGCGAGGCCTGGCTCGGCGCGCTGGACCAGGGCCGTCTCAGCCAGCGCTTCCTCGCCGGCGCGGTGAACTTCTGCACCCTGATGCCGATGCGCGCCATCCCGTTCCGCCAGGTCTGCCTGCTCGGCATGCACGACGGCGACTACCCGCGCAGCGTGACGCCGCTGGACTTCGACCTGATGGCCGGCGACTACCGCCCCGGCGACCGCTCGCGCCGCGAGGACGACCGCTACCTGCTGCTCGAAGCCCTGCTCGCCGCCCGCGAGCAGCTCTACATCAGCTGGGTGGGGCGCAGCATCCGCGACAACGGCGAGCGCCCGGCCTCGGTGCTGGTCGGCCAGTTGCGCGATCACCTGAGCGCCGGCTGGACGCTGGCCGACGGCGGCGACCTGCTGGCGGCGCTGACCACCGAGCACCCGCTGCAGCCGTTCAGCCGCGCCTACTTCGGCGGCGGCGACCCGGCGCTGTTCAGCTACGCCCACGAATGGGCCGAGCTGCACCGCGCCGCTGGCGAGGACGCGCCCGCCCGCACACTGCCGCCGTTCGACGCCGACGCGCCGCTCGGCCTGGAAACCCTGCAGGGCTTTTTGCGCGACCCGGTCAAGCACTTCTTCACCCAGCGCCTCAAGGTGCATCTCGACGAGGCGGCGCAGGCGCAGCTCGACGAGGAACCCTTCGGCCTCGACGGCTTGCAGCTCCACCAGTTGCGTCAGGAGCTGCTCGGCGCCGCCACTCTGGCGCTGGACGCCGGCGCGGCGGTCGAGCCGGCGCTGCAGGACGCCGCCGCTCGTCTGCAGCGCAGCGGCCGGCTGCCCCTGGCCGGCTTCGGCGCGCGGCTGCGCGAGGCCGTGCTGGCGCCGCTGCCGGCGCAGGTGCAGCGTTTCGCGGCGCTCTGCGCGCTGTGGCCGGAGCGCCTGGAATCGCCCCGGCCGCTGCGCTTCGCCCATGCCGGCGTCGCGCTGGACGGCTGGCTCGGCGGCCTGCGCCATGGCGGCGCGGACGACGCGCTGGCGCGCATCGAGCTGCAGCCCGGCGCGCTGAAGAAGGGCAAGGGCTGGAAGTGGCACCGCCTGCTGCGCCCGTGGGTGGCCCATGTCGCCGCCGCAGCCTGCGGGCTGCATCTGACCAGCCTGCTGGTCGGCGAGGACGTCGCGCTGCGCTTCGCCCCCGTCGATGCCGAGCGGGCTCAAGGCATCCTGCGTCTCTGGCTGGAAGGCTACGTCGCCGGGCTGAACGCGCCGTTGCCGGTGGCGCTGGACACCGCCATCGCCTGGCTGTCGGCCGAGGACGAGGAGAAGGCGGCCAGGGCGGCCTGCGAAACCTACGAGGGCGGCTACCAGCGCAGCGGCGAGGTCGAGAAGAGCGCCAGCCTGGCCCGCCAGTACCCCGACTTCGCCGCGCTCGCCGCCGACGGCGACTTCCCGGCCTGGAGCCAGGACCTCTACCAGGCGCTGCTCAAGGCAGACATCGAAGAACTCAAGGAGGGGGCCGACGCATGAGCCCGATCACCCACGACCAGCGCCCGCTGGCGCTGCGTTTCCCGTTGCGCGGCAGCCGGCTGATCGAGGCCAGCGCCGGCACCGGCAAGACCTTCACCATCTCCGCGCTGTACCTGCGTCTGGTGCTCGGCCACGGCGAGGGCGCAACCGGCTTCGGTCGCGAGCTGCTGCCGCCGGAAATCCTCGTGGTGACCTTCACCGACGCCGCCACCCGCGAGCTGCGCGAGCGCATCCGCGCCCGCCTGGTGCAGGCCGCCCGGGTGTTCCGCGCCGAGGAGGCCGGCGACGACCTGCTGCAGCAGCTGCGCGGCGACTTCATGCCCGAGCGGTGGCCGGCCTGCGCGCGGCGCTTGGACATCGCCGCGCAGTGGATGGACGAGGCGGCGGTGTCGACCATCCACGGCTGGTGCCAGCGCATGCTGCGCGAGCACGCCTTCGACAGCGGCAGCCTGTTCGAGCAGCGCCTGGAGACCGATCACGGCGAGCTGCTCGCCGAAGTGGCGCGCGACTACTGGCGCCAGCAGTGCTACCCGCTGGACGGTGCGGCGCTGGACTGGGTGATCGCGCACTGGCAGCACCCGGACAGCCTGCCGGGCCGCGTGCGGCCGCTGCTCGGCGAGGCCGCCGAGCCTTGCGGCACGCCCCTCGGCAGGCTGCTCGACGCTGCGCTGGCCGAGCAGGCACGCGAGCTGGCCGCGCTCAAGGCGCCCTGGCCGGCGTGGGCCGACGAGCTGGAGCGGCTGCTGGACGCGGCCGTGGCGGGCAAGTGCGTGGACGGACGCAAGATCCAGGCCCGTTATTACCAGCCCTGGTTCGCCCGCCTGCGCGAGTGGGCGGGTGGCGCGGCGACGGAGCTGGACCTGGGCGCCGGCTTCGCCCGTCTGACTCCGGACGGCCTGGCCGAGGCCTGGAAGAAGGGCAGCACCCCCGACCACCCGGCGCTGCCGGCCATGGCCGCGCTGCCGGCGCGCCTCGCCGCCCTGCGCGGCCCCGCCGAGGCCGCCCAGCGCCACGCCGCCGCCTGGATCGGCCAGCGCTTCGAGGCGGAAAAACGCCGCCGCGCCGAGATGGGCTTCGACGACATGCTCGCCCGCCTCGACGCCGCCCTGCGCGGCGACAGCGGCGCGCGGCTGGCCGCGGTGATCCGCCAGCAGTTTCCGGTGGCGCTGATCGACGAATTCCAGGACACCGACCCGCTGCAGTACCGGATCTTCGACGCCATCTACCGCGTCGAGAGCGACGATCAGGCCACCGGACTGTTCCTGATCGGCGATCCCAAGCAGGCGATCTACGCCTTCCGCGGCGCCGATATCCACACCTACCTGCACGCCCGCCGCGCCACCGCGGGCCGCCACGAGAACCTGGACACCAACTTCCGCTCCAGCCAGGCGCTGGTCGCCGCGGTCAACCGGGTGTTCGCGCTGGCCGAGCGGCGCGAGGCCGGGCAGGGCGCCTTCCTGTTCCGCGAGGGCGATGACAACCCGCTGCCGTTCCTCGCGGTGCGTGCCCACGGCCGCGCGGAGGTCTGGCAGGTGGCGGGCGAGACGCCGCCGGCGCTGAACTTCTGGCACCTGGCCGGCGCCGAGCCACTATCCGCCGGCGCCTATCGCAGCGAGATGGCGGCGCGCGCGGCCAGCGAGATCGTTCGCCTGCTGCGCCTCGGCCAGCAGGGCCGCGCCGGCTTCGCCAAGGCGGACGCTTTCGCCGCGCTGCAGCCCAGCGACATCGCCGTGCTGGTGCGCGACCGCAAGGAAGCCGAGGCGATCCGCAGCCAGCTGGCGCGGCGCGGGGTGCGCAGCGTCTACCTGTCCGACAAGGATTCGGTGTTCGCCAGCCAGGAGGCCCGCGACCTGCTGCTGTGGCTGCGCGCCTGCGCCGAGCCGGACCTCGACCGTCCGCTGCGCGCCGCACTGGCCAGCCGCACCCTGGGCCTGGAGCTGGCCGAGCTGGAGCAGCTCAACCAGGACGAGCGCCACTGGGAGCGGCGGGTCATGCAGTTTCGCGGCTACCGCCAGCGCTGGCAGCGCCAGGGCGTGCTGCCGCTGCTGCACCGGCTGCTCCACGACTTCGCCCTGCCGCAGCGGCTGATGGCGCGCGCCGACGGCGAGCGCGCGCTGACCAACCTGCTGCACCTGGCCGAGCTGCTGCAGCAGGCGGCCGCCGAGCTGGACGGCGAGCAGGCGCTGATCCGCCACCTGGCCGAGCTGCTGGCCGGCGCGCCGCAGGGCGCCGACGAGCAGGTGCTGCGCCTGGAAAGCGACGCCGCGCTGGTGCGGGTGGTGACCATCCACAAGTCCAAGGGGCTCGAATACCCGCTGGTGTTCCTGCCGTTCATCTGCGCCTTCCGCCCGGTCGACGGCGGCCAGCCGCTGCAGGTTCACGACGGCGAGCGCCGCCGCCTGGTGCTGCAGCCGGACCAGGCGACCATCGAGCGGGCCGAGCGCGAGCGCCTCGGCGAGGACCTGCGCCTGCTCTACGTGGCGCTGACCCGCGCCCGCCACGCCTGCTGGCTGGGCGTCGCCGACCTCAAGGACGGTCGCGCCAACACGTCCGGACTGCACCGCGCGGCGCTCGGCTACCTGCTCGGCGGCGGTACGCCGCTGCCGGACACTGCCGCGCTGGCGCAGTGGCTGGCGCCCCTGGCGGTGGCCGGGGAGAGCGCCGTGCTGGCGGCGCCCGAGGTCGACGCCGCGCAGTTTGTCGAGCCGTCGTCGGCGGCGGCCGAACTGCGCTGGCGGGTGCCGCAGCGCAAGGCCGCCGAGCACTGGTGGATCGCCTCCTACAGCGCCCTGCGGCTCGGTGAGGTCGAGGCGCCGCCGAGCCGCTTCGAGGACGCCGCGCCGGACAGTCCGGCGGCGCAGAAGGCCGCCGACGACGAGCGCGAGAGCGTCGCCGTGGCGCTCGGCGCGCGCGAGGCGCCGAGCCTGCACCGCTTCCCCCGTGGCCCCAATCCCGGCACCTTCCTCCACGGCCTGCTGGAACTGGCCGGCCGCGAGGGCTTCGCCGCGCTGGCCGCCGAGCCTGAGCGGCTGCGCGAGCAGATCGCCCGGCGCTGCCAGCTGCGCGGCCTGACCGCCTGGGTCGAGCCGCTCGCCGACTGGCTGCTCGACCTGGTCCGGCGCCCGCTGGCGCTCGGCGAGGGCGGCGCGGTGGCGCTGGCGCAACTGGCCAGCTACCAGCCGGAGCTGGAGTTCTGGTTCGAGGCGCGCCATGTCGACGTGCGCCGCCTCGACGCCCTGGTGCAGGAGTACGTGCTGCCCGGCATGGCGCGTCCGGCGCTGAGCCGCGACACCCTCAACGGCATGTTCAAGGGCTTCATCGACCTGGCCTTCGAGCACGACGGCCGCTACTACGTGGTCGATTACAAGTCCAACTGGCTGGGCGAGGACGACGCCGCCTACACGGCGGAGGCCATGCAGCGCGCGGTGGCCGCGCAGCGCTACGACCTGCAGTACGTGCTCTACCTGCTGGCCCTGCACCGCCAGTTGCAGGTGCGCCTGAGCGACTACGACTACGACCGCCACATGGGCGGCGCGCTCTACCTGTTCCTGCGCGGCAGCCGCGCGGACGGGCAGGGCATCCACCACGCCCGCCCGCCGCGGGTGCTGATCGAGGCGCTGGATGCGCTGTTCAAGGGCCAGTCCGTGGAGATCCCGGCATGAGCGAAACCCTGTCCTTCGACCTCGCGCCGGCTGGCGCCCTGCACGACGGCGCCGCGCTGCTGCAGCTCCTCGGCACCTGGGTGGAGCGCGGCTGGCTGCGCGAGCTGGACCGCGCCCTGGCGGCGTTCTTCGCCGAACTGGAGCCGGCCAGCCCGCCGCTGGCGCTGCTCGCCGCCGCGCTGGCCAGCCACCAGCTCGGCCACGGCCACGTCTGCCTGGACCTGGCCGCCACCCTGGCCAGCCCGGACTTCGCCCTGTCGCTGCCGCCCGAGGGCGAGGACGCGGCGCGGGCGACCCTGCTGCCCTCCCAGGTGCTCGCCGGACTGGGCGTGGCCGACTGGCTGACGGCGCTGCGCGCCAGCGCCCTGGTGGCGGTCGACGGTGCGGACGAGGCCGCGCCGCTGGTGCTGCACGGCGAGCGCCTCTACCTGCGCCGCTACTGGAGCTACGAACAGGCGGTGGCCGCCGCCTTGGCGGCGCGCCTGGACGATGCGCCGGCGCTGCCGGGCGATCTCGCCGCGCGCCTGGCCCGGCTGTTCCCCGAGCCGCTGCGGGTCGACGGCGAGCGCCAGACCGACTGGCAGAAGCTCGCCTGCGCGCTGGCCGCGCGCGGCAGCTTCGCGCTGCTCACCGGCGGCCCCGGCACCGGCAAGACCACCACGGTGGTGCGCCTCTTGGCGCTCTTGCAGGAGCCGGCGCTGGCCGCCGGCCAGCCGCTGCGCATCCGCCTGGCGGCGCCCACCGGCAAGGCCGCCGCGCGGCTCACCGAGTCGATCGGCGCCCAGGTCGCCTCGTTGCCGGTCGAGGCGCACGTGCGCGCGCAGATACCCAGCGAGGTCGCCACCCTGCACCGCCTGCTCGGCAGCCGGCCGGACAGCCGGCACTTCCGCCACCACGCCGGCAACCCGCTGCCGCTCGACGTGCTGGTGGTCGACGAGGCCTCGATGATCGATCTGGAGATGATGGCCTGCCTGCTCGACGCGCTGCCGCGCCACGCCCGGCTGGTGCTGCTCGGCGACAAGGACCAGCTCGCCTCGGTGGAGGCCGGCGCGCTGCTCGGCGACCTGTGCCGCGACGCCGAAGGCGGTTTCTATGCGCCCGCGACCCGCGCCTGGCTGGAGGAGGTCGGCGGCGAGACGCTGGCCGATCCGGCGCTGCAGGACGGTGCGGCGGACAGTCGCCCGCTGGCCCAGCGCACCGTGATGCTGCGCCACTCGCGGCGCTTCGCCGGCGGCTCGGGGATCGGCCGTCTGGCCCGCGCGGTCAACGGCTGCGATCCGGCCGCGGCGCGGGCGATCCTCGCCGAAGGCCGTGACGATCTGCACCTGCTGGCCCTGCGCGGCGAGCAGGACGCCGCGCTGGAGCGCCTGCTGCTCGACGGCCGGCCGGCGCAGGGCGGGCAACGGCCGCAAGGCTACGCCCACTACCTGAATGTGCTGCACGCCGGTCGCCCGCCGGCCGACACTCCGGCGGACGCCATGGCCTGGACGGACTGGGCGCGGCAGGTGCTCGCTGCCTTCGACGACTTCCAGCTGCTCTGCGCGGTGCGCAAGGGGCCGTGGGGCGTCGAGGGCCTCAACCCGCGCATCGCCGCCGCCCTGCAGCGGCGCGGCCTGCTGGAGAGCGACCAGGGCTGGTACGAGGGGCGTCCGGTGCTGGTCACCCGCAACGACTACAGCCTGGGGCTGATGAACGGCGACATCGGCATCGCCCTGCGCCTGCCCGAGCCCGCCGAACGGCCGGGCGAGGCGCCGCGCAGCGTGCTGCGCGTGGTGTTCCCGCGCAACGACGGCTCGGGCGCGCTGCGTTACATCCTGCCCAGCCGGCTGAGCGCGGTGGAGACGGTGTTCGCCATGACCGTGCACAAGTCCCAGGGCTCGGAGTTCGCCCACACCGCGCTGATCCTCCCCGACACCCTCAACCCGGTGCTGACCAAGGAGCTGGTCTACACCGCCGTCACCCGCGCCCGGAACTGGTTCAGCCTGATCGAGAGCCGCTCGGGGGTGTTCGACGAGGCCGTCAGGCGACGGGTGCAGCGGCGCAGCGGGCTGGTGGAGGCGCTGGGGGGCTAGGGCCGGCGCGTCTGTCCTGTCGAATAAGGGAGTCCGCCCCCTGGCCGGTATCGGGCGGGGGGCGTTTTGCTGAGCCTTGGCGCGTTGCCCGCAATGCGGCGGGAGCGCTGTCGGGTAGGGGCGGGCGGCAGGGCGCTCTGGGCAGGCAATAAAAAAGCCCCAGACTTGCGTCTGGGGCTTTGCTATCTGGCTCCGCGACCTGGACTCGAACCAGGGACCCAATGATTAACAGTCATTTGCTCTACCGACTGAGCTATCGCGGAACAACGGTGCGCATCTTACTGATTCCTAAGGTGAAGTCAACACCCTGCGATGTCGGCTGCGCCTGCCGGATCAGAGCACCTCGACGATGGCGCGGCTGACCACTTCGAGGTTCTTGCTGTTCAGCGCGGCGACGCAGATGCGCCCGGTGCCGACGGCGTAGATGCCGAACTCGTTCTTCAGGCGCTCGACCTGATCGCCGGTCAGGCCGGAGTAGGAGAACATGCCGCGCTGGGCGTTGACGAAGGAGAAGTCGCGCTTGGCGCCGAGGGCGGCGAGCTGCTCGACCATGCCGTTGCGCAGCTGCTTGATGCGCTGGCGCATCTCGCCCAGTTCCTCTTCCCACAGGGCGCGCAGCTCGGGGCTGTTGAGCACCGCGGCGACCACGCTGGCGCCGTGGGTTGGCGGGTTGGAGTAGTTGGTGCGGATCACGCGCTTGACCTGCGACAGCACGCGGCCGGCTTCCTCCTTCGACGCGGTGACGATGGACAGCGCGCCGACGCGCTCGCCGTACAGCGAGAACGACTTGGAGAAGGAGCTGGAGACGAAGAACTGCAGGCCGGAGTCGGCGAACAGGCGCACCGCCTCGGCGTCCTCGACGATACCGTCGCCGAAGCCCTGGTAGGCGATGTCGAGGAACGGCACGTGGTCGCGCTCGCGGACCACCTCCAGCACCTGCTGCCAGTCGGCGCTGGACAGGTCGACGCCGGTCGGGTTGTGGCAGCAGGCGTGCAGCACGACGATGGAGCGGGCCGGCAGGGCGCGCAGGTCGGCGAGCATGCCGGCCAGGTTCAGGCCCTGGGTGGCGGCGTCGTAGTAGCTGTAGTTCTCGACCTGGAAGCCGGCGGATTCGAACAGGGCGCGGTGGTTTTCCCAGCTCGGGTTGCTGATCGCCACCACGGCGTCGGGCAGCAGGCGCTTGAGGAAGTCGGCGCCGGTCTTCAGCGCGCCGGTGCCGCCGAGCGACTGGGTGGTGACCACGCGGCCTTCGGCCAGCAGCGGCGAGTCCTCGCCGAACAGCAGCTTCTGCACGGCGCTGTCGTAGGCGGCGATGCCTTCGATCGGCAGGTAGCCGCGCGGTGCGCGGGCTTCCAGACGGGCCTTCTCGGCCTCGACCACGGCGCGCAGCAGCGGAATGCGGCCTTCCTCGGTGAAGTACACGCCAACGCCCAGGTTGACCTTGTTCGGACGGGGATCGGCGTTGAAGGCTTCGTTGAGGCCCAGGATCGGATCGCGGGGCGCCATTTCGACGGCGGAGAACAGGCTCATGTTCGGCAGCTCGGAGAATGAGGGGGTGGGAGCGATGCAACGCCCTGCTGCCACTGGCGCTAGGGGGTTGCGCGGACGGGGCGATATTATAGACAGCCCCGTCCCGGCGCGGCGATACGCGCAGGGGACGAAATTGGCATTCGTGCGACCGGGCATCCGGTGCCGGGCGGCAGCCTGTGCCGCCGTTGCCCCGCCGGCTGATCCCGCCTCGCGAACGAGGGAGTTCCATGTCCGCATTCAAGCTCGTCACCCGCTTCAAGCCCGCCGGCGACCAGCCGGAGGCGATCCGCCAGATGGTCGAGGGCCTGGAGGCCGGGCTGTCGCACCAGACCCTGCTCGGCGTGACCGGCTCGGGCAAGACCTTCAGCATCGCCAACGTGATCGCCAGGGTGCAGCGCCCGACGCTGATCCTCGCGCCGAACAAGACCCTGGCGGCGCAGCTGTACGGCGAATTCCGCAGCTTCTTCCCCGACAACGCGGTGGAGTACTTCGTCTCCTACTACGACTACTACCAGCCCGAAGCCTACGTGCCGTCCTCGGATACCTACATCGAGAAGGACGCCTCGATCAACGACCACATCGAGCAGATGCGCCTGTCGGCGACCAAGGCGCTGCTGGAGCGACCGGACGCGATCATCGTCGCCACGGTGTCGTCGATCTATGGCCTGGGCGATCCCGAGTCGTACCTGAAGATGGTCCTGCATGTGGATCGCGGCGACCGGCTCGACCAGCGCGAACTGCTGCGCCGGCTGGCCGAACTGCAGTACACCCGCAACGATGTCGACTTCGCCCGCGCCACCTTCCGCGTGCGCGGCGACGTGATCGACATCTATCCGGCCGAGTCCGAACTGGAAGCGATCCGCATCGAGCTGTTCGACGACGAGGTGGAGAGTCTGGCGGCCTTCGATCCGCTGACCGGCGAGGTGATCAAGAAGCTGCCGCGCTTCACCTTCTATCCCAAGAGCCACTACGTCACCCCGCGCGAGACGCTGCTGGAGGCGGTGGAGCAGATCAAGGTCGAGCTGCAGCAGCGCCTGGAGTACCTGCGCGGCGCGGGCAAGCTGGTCGAGGCGCAGCGCCTGGAGCAGCGCACCCGCTTCGACATCGAGATGATCCTCGAACTGGGCTACTGCAACGGCATCGAGAACTACTCCCGCTACCTGTCCGGCCGCACGCCGGGCGAGGCGCCGCCGACCCTCTACGACTACCTGCCGGACAACGCGCTGCTGGTGATCGACGAGTCCCACGTCAGCGTTCCGCAGGTCGGCGCCATGTACAAGGGCGACCGCTCGCGCAAGGAAACCCTGGTGGAGTACGGCTTCCGTCTGCCCTCGGCGCTGGACAACCGGCCGATGAAGTTCGAGGAATGGGAGGCGGCCAGCCCGCAGACCATCTTCGTCTCCGCCACCCCCGGCCCCTACGAGGCCGAGCACGCCGGACGGGTGATCGAGCAGGTGGTGCGCCCCACCGGGCTGGTCGACCCGCAGATCGAGGTGCGCCCGGCGACCACCCAGGTCGACGACCTGCTCTCGGAGATCCACCAGTGCGTGGCTGCCGGCGAGCGGGTGCTGGTCACCACCCTGACCAAGCGCATGGCCGAGGACCTCACCGACTACCTGGGCGACCACGACGTGCGGGTGCGCTACCTGCACTCGGACATCGACACCGTCGAGCGCGTGGAGATCATCCGCGACCTGCGCAGCGGCGCCTTCGACGTGCTGGTCGGCATCAACCTGCTGCGCGAGGGGCTGGACATGCCCGAGGTGGCGCTGGTGGCGATCCTCGACGCCGACAAGGAAGGCTTCCTGCGCAGCGAGCGCTCGCTGATCCAGACCATCGGCCGCGCCGCGCGCAACCTCAAGGGCCGGGCGATCCTCTACGCCGACCAGATGACCGGCTCGATGCAGCGCGCCATCGACGAGACCGAACGGCGCCGCGCCAAGCAGATCGCCTTCAACGAGCAGCACGGCATCGTCCCGCAGGGCGTCAAGAAGGACGTGCAGGACATCCTCGAAGGCGCCGTGGTGCCCGGCTCGCGCAGCCGCAAGCGCGGCGCTGCGGCCAAGGCGGCGGAGGAGAACGCGCGCTACGAGGCGCAGCTCAACTCGCCCAGCGAGATCACCAAGCGCATCCGCCAGCTGGAAGAGAAGATGTTCGAGCTGGCCCGCGATCTGGAGTTCGAGGCCGCCGCGCAGCTGCGCGACGAGATCCAGAAGCTGCGCGAGCGGTTGCTGGCGTTGTAGAGGCCGGATGGGTGACCGTTGCCATGCGTCCGCGAGGGGGCGTCCAGCGGGACGCTCGGCGCCCCCTGTCCCGGTGCCCGGCGTGGAGCCGGGCAGGGTGGGTTAGCCGCGCCGCGGCGTAACCCGCCACCGTGACCGTCAGGTCGCACCTGGCCCGATCGGCGGGTTACGGCCCTTGGCCTAACCCACCCTACGGTTCAGCCGGCCATTCAGCACCGCGCTGGCCAGGGCGCCGGCGACCAGCCCCCAGAACGCCGCGCCGACGCCTAGCAGGCTCACCCCCGAGGCGGTGACCAGGAAGGTGATCAGCGCCGGTTCGCGCTGGGATACGTCCTGCAGGGCGCCGGCCAGGCTGTTGCTCAGGGTGACCAGCAGGGCGAGGCCGGCGATGGCCAGCACCAGCGCCTCGGGAAAGGCGGCGAACAGGCTGGCCACGCCTGC
The DNA here is from genome assembly GCF_900105885.1 of Pseudomonas guangdongensis. NCBI lineage: Bacteria > Pseudomonadati > Pseudomonadota > Gammaproteobacteria > Pseudomonadales > Pseudomonadaceae > Geopseudomonas > Geopseudomonas guangdongensis. Next base: position 2,158,854 of record NZ_LT629780.1, read on the forward strand.
GCCGCACAGGCCGATCAGCAGATAGCAGCCCCCGGCGCAGACCGCCGCCCAGTAGCGCCGCTGTGGCTCCGGGCCGGCCTCGGGGCCGGCGCAGATCGCCGCGGTGATCGCCGCCAGGTTGATGGCGAAGCCGCCGAACGGGGCGAGCAGCAGGCTGGCCAGCCCGGTCCAGCCGATCAGCGGCGAGACCGGCACCTGCAGGTAGCCGGCGCCGCGCAGCACCGCCACGCCGGGCAGGTTCTGCGAGGCCATGGTGACCACGAACAGCGGAATGCCCACGCCGATCAGCGCCGCCCAGGAAAACGCCGGCGCGATGAACTGCGGGCGGGCCAGGGACAGTTCGATGCGCTGCAGCTGCAGCAGATCCAGCCAGCCGGCCAGCAGGATGCCCAGCAGCAGGACGACGAGGATGGCGTAGCGCGGCAGCAGGCGCTTGCTCAGCAGGTAGGCGGCGAACAGGCTGCCGACCAGCAGCGGCTGGTTGCCGCCGGCGACGAACAGGTCGAGGCCGAAGCGCAGCAGCACCCCGGCCAGCATGGCGGCGGCCAGGGCCTGGGGGATGCGCTGCATGAGGCGCGCGAACAGCCCGGTCACGCCGCTCAGGGTGATCAGCGCGGCGCTGAACAGGAAGGCGCCGACTGCCTCGGCCATGCTGAAGCTGCCCAGGCTGCCGGCCAGCAGCGCGGCGCCGGGCGTCGACCAGGCGGTGAGCAGCGGCGCGCGGTAGTACAGCGACAGGCCGATGCTGGTCAGTCCGCAGCCCAGGCACAGCGCCCACAGCCAGGAACTGGCCTGCGCGGCGTCGGCTCCGGCGGCGGCCGCGGCCTGGAAGATGATCGCCGCCGAGCTGGTGAAGCCGACCAGCACGGCGACCAGGCCGGCACCGAGGTGGCTGGGGGAGGGCAGTGCGTGCATGGGGGCCTCGTCTGGACGGCAGCGCCGCTGGGGGCTCCCCGCTGGCGGGGCGCGGCGCGGATGATGCGTGTGGTTCAGGGGCGTTGGGCGCGGCACGGCCGGTCCGCTTGTCCCGGCCGGCCGCGCCGGCGGATCACTGCGGTCCCAGCTCGCGTTCGTGCCACTCGATCAGCTTCTGCGGCGCGCCGAGCTTCTCGCCGTAGATCACCGAGTAGGACAGCACGTTCTGCACGTACTGGCGGGTCTCGTCGAAGGGGATGGTTTCGATCCAGATGTCGAAGGGCATCTGCTCGTTGCCGCGCAGCCACTGGCGCACCCGGCCGGGGCCGGCGTTGTAGGCGGCCGAGGCGAGGATGCGGTTGCCGGAGAACTGGTTGTAGACCTGGCTGAGGTAGGCGGCGCCGAGCTGGATGTTGACCTCCGGGGTGTAGGCCTGCTGCGGCGAGCGCAGCGGGATGCCGAAGCGCCGCGCGGTTTCCTTGGCGGTGGCCGGCATCAGTTGCATCAGGCCCATGGCGCCCACATGGGAGCGCGCATCGGCCATGAAGGCGCTTTCCTGGCGGGTGATGGCGAATACCCAGCTCGAATGCAGGCCGCGGTTGCGTGCCTCGCGGGTCAGGGTGTGCTGGTGGGCCATCGGGAAGCGCACTTCCAGGTCGTCCCAGTACTGCGCCTGGGTGATCGAGCGGATCGCCGGGAAGTACCAGCCCATCTCGTAGCCCAGGCGCGCCTGGGCGAGCAGCTCGTCGCGGCCGAACAGGCGACTGGCGTGATACCACTCGCGGCGCCCGTCGGCGATCAGGCCGCGGGTATGGAACTCCACCGCGCGACGAATGCCGGCGCTGTTGCGCACCTTCTGCATCAACTTGGGGTCGATGGCCGGCGGGCGGTGGTTGAGCTGGTAGGGGGCGTCGATGCGGTCGGCGGAGAGGAAACCGTAGAAATCGCGCTCGCCGGCCACCGGCAGGTACAGGCGGATCGGGTCCTTGCTGTTGGGCTGGGCCAGCTGCAGGCTGCGCGCCTGCCAGTAGCGCCAGCGGCTGGAGGCGGCCAGGTCGCCGGGCATCTGCCGGGTCAGCTGGTGGGCGTCTGCCCAGCGGCCGAGGCGCAGCAGCAGGCGCGCGCGCCATTCGCTGACCGTGTTGTCGCGCAGCTCGGGGTCGTACTGGCTCATCACCTTGAGGGCGCGGGCGTCGAAGCGCCGCGCCAGGGTCAGGCCGATCTCGCGGGCGATGGCCACCTTCTCGTCGCTGGAGAACGGCAGGCGCGCGCTGTATTCCTCCAGCAGGGCCAGCGCCTGTTCGGGGTTCTGCCGGGCCAGACGGCGCAGGCCGAGGCCGACCGCATCGGCGGTGTGGCGGTCGTTGCCGGCGAAGCGCTGGCGCTGCAGCAGCAGCTCGGGCTTCTGCGCCGCGTCGAGCAGCAGCTGGCCCTGGGCGGCCTGGCTGCCCAGGGTCTTCTGCAGGTGGCTGGCCAGGCCGTAGTTGCGCGCCTCGGTGGCCAGCTTCAGGCGCTGCCAGCGCATTTCCGCGGTCAGTCCGCCCTGGGCGCGCCACAGGTCGAACAGGCGGTCGCAGGTGTTGGGCTGCGACTTGCCGGAGAGCCACAGGCGCTGCGCGGTCTGCGCGCCGTCGGCGGCCTGGCCGTGGCGGAACTGGTACTCGCCGAACAGGCAGTGCAGTTCGGTGAATTCGAGGGACGGGTCGTAGTGGCGAATGAAGGTCTGCCATTCGCCGCGCTCGGCCAGCCAGCGCAGCCAGCGCAGTTTCATCCAGCCGATCTGCGGCAGGTCGCCGTGTTCGGCGAGGAAGGTCTCGATCTCGGCGTTGCTGGCGTTCTTCAAGCGCAGGGTCAGCTCGTCGTAGGCCAGGTAGGGCTCCAGCACGTAGCTCTGCAGCGCCTGGCGGTTGCGCAGGTAGGGCGCCGGATCATTCTTGGCCAGCGCGCGCTTGGCCTCGTCGTAGAGGACGCGCTGCTGCTGCAGGGAGATGGCGGCAGCAGGCTGCATGTGCAGGCCGCAGAGGCTGGCCAGGCAGACGAGCAGGAGTAACGGGCGGGGGCGCATGGCGGTTCCGATGGCTGGGTGAGCGGGCGGCGCAGGGTATGCGGCAAGAGTAGCCTGCTCCCCGGGCGGATTGAAGCATTGTCCCTCGCCGCGGGCCGGAGGCGGTAGAATGCAGCCCGCATTTTCTGGAGGCCGTTGTGCGATGACCCTGCTCAAGTTCACCGATGTATCCCTCGCCTATGGCGTCATGCCGCTGCTGGACAAGGTCTCCTGGCAGATCGCCCGCGGCGAGCGGGTGTGCATCATCGGCCGCAACGGCACCGGCAAGTCCAGCCTGCTCAAGCTGGTCAAGGGCGACCAGCGCCCGGACGACGGCGAGATCTGGCGCGCGCCGACGCTGAAGATCGGCGAACTGCCCCAGGAGCTGCCGAGCGCCGACGAGCGCACGGTGTACGACGTGGTGGCCGAGGGCCTGGCCGAGGTCGGCGAGCTGATCGCCCGCTACCACCACCTGTCCCAGCACATCCAGGGCGACGACGACCTGACCGAGCTGTCGCGCGTCCAGCAGGCGCTGGAGGCGCGCGACGGCTGGCGCCTGCAGCAGCTGGTGGAAAATACCCTGAGCCGCCTGCAGCTGCCGGCCGACAAGACCCTCGCCGAGCTGTCAGGCGGCTGGCGCCGCCGCGTGCTGCTGGCCCAGGCGCTGGTCGCCGAGCCGGACCTGCTGCTGCTCGACGAGCCGACCAACCACCTGGACATCGGCGCCATCGCCTGGCTGGAAGAAGCGCTGCTCGGCTTCAACGGCGCGGTGCTGTTCATCACCCACGACCGCGCCTTCCTGCAGAGCCTGGCGACGCGCATCCTCGAACTGGATCGCGGCCACCTGATCGACTGGAACGGCGACTACGCCAGCTTCCTGGTGCACAAGGAACAGCAACTGGCCGCCGAGGAGGCCGCCAATGCGCTGTTCGACAAGCGCCTGGCCCAGGAGGAGGTGTGGATCCGCCAGGGCATCAAGGCGCGGCGTACCCGCAACGAAGGCCGGGTGCGCGCGCTCAAGGAGATGCGCAACGAGCGCCGCGAGCGGCGCGAGCGCCAGGGCAAGGCCAGCTTCCAGCTGGAAACGGCGGACAAGTCCGGCAAGCAGGTGATCGTCGCCGAGCATGTCAGCTACGCCCATCCGGGCGGCGAAACCCTGATCCGCGACTTCTCCATGGTCCTGCAGCGCGGCGACCGCATCGGCCTGCTCGGCGCCAACGGCAGCGGCAAGACCACCCTGCTCAAGTTGCTGCTCGGCGAGCTGCAGCCGACGCGCGGCAGCATCAAGGTCGGTACCCGCCTGGACGTGGCCTACTTCGACCAGCTGCGCAACCAGCTGGAGCCGGAGAAGACGGTGATCGACAACATCGCCGAGGGCCGCGAGTTCATCAGCATCGACGGGCAGAACCGCCACGTGCTGAGCTACCTCGGCGACTTCCTGTTCAGCCCGCAGCGCGCGCGCTCGCCGGTCAAGGCGCTGTCCGGCGGCGAGCGCGCGCGCCTGCTGCTGGCCAAGCTGTTCAGCAAGCCGGCCAACCTGCTGGTGCTGGACGAGCCGACCAACGATCTGGACGTGGAAACCCTCGAGCTGCTCGAAGAGGTGCTGCTCGGCTTCACCGGCACCGTGCTGATGGTCAGCCACGACCGGGCCTTCCTCGACAACGTGGTGACCAGCACCCTGGTGTTCGAGGGCGACGGCCGGGTCAGCGAGTTCGTCGGCGGCTACCAGGACTGGCTGCGCCAGGGTGGCTCGCCGCGCCTGCTCGGCGTCGGCAAGGACGAGGGCGACAAGCCGGCCCGCGAGGACAAGCCGGCCGCCGTCGCCGCTGCGCCGGTCGCTGCGGTGGCAGCGGCGCCGGCACCGCGCAAGAAGCTCAGCTACAAAGACCAGCGCGAGCTGGACGCCCTGCCGGCGCGCATCGAGGCGCTGGAGAACGAGCAGGCCGCGCTGCAGGAGGAAACCGCCACGCCGGAGTTCTATCAGCGTCCGGCCGAGGAAACCCGCGTGGCGCTGGCCCGCCTGGAGGCCATCCAGGCGGAGCTGGATGCGCTGCTGGAGCGCTGGGCCGAACTGGACGGCTGATCCGCACCTTCGTCATGCAACGCAAAGGCCGCACCTGGGTGCGGCCTTTGCGTATGCGCTGCGCCGGCGTGGCGCCAGCGGCTCTTATTCGGGCTTTTTCAGATGCACCGCCAGCACATCGCAGGGCGCGGCATGCAGCAGGTCGTTGGAGGTGGAGCCGAGCAGCAGGGCCAGGCCGTGACGGCCGTGGCTGCCGGTGACGATCAGGTCGCAGCCGTGCTCGCTGGCCATGCGATGGATTTCCTGACGCGGCTGGCCGAAGGCCAGGTGGCAGTTCTCCTTGCCCAGTTCCGGGTGCTGGGTGGAGAAGGCCTCCATGCGCTCGCGGGCCTGGTCGATCTGCTGCTGCTGCAGCATCGACAGGTCCATCGGCACGTCGCCGCCGAAGGCCATCGCCATGGGCTCGACGACATGGACCAGCGACAGGCGCGCCTGGCAGCTCTTGGCCAGGTCGGCGGCGCGCTGGATCACGATATGACAGTCTTCAGCCATGTCGACGGCGACCAGCAGGTGTTGGTAGGTCATGGGGGAATCTCCTTGGCACGGTGGAATAGTCAGCAGTATGGCTCACCGCGGCGCACGGCTGAAGCGCTGCGCGCGCTGTCCATGATCCCGGTCAGGCGCAGGCCGGCCGTAGCGTCCTCCACGGCCCGCGGGTGGCCGCCGGGGGCGCGATTGACAGGCCGGGGGAATTGCTCGAAGGTGTCCCGAAACGCCCCGAACGCCTGCCCGAAGCCGGCCTTCGGCGCCTTTCGTGCACGGCCCCGACGGGCTGCCGCCGCGTCTGGCGACTATCCTCAACAGTGGCAGGCGCGGCTCCTGCGCCGCTGCCCGGTCATGGTTGCGGGCTTTCACGGCATGGAGATCAGCTGATGATGTACCAAGGCAAAGCCATCACGGTGCAGCGGCTCGACGAGGGGATCGCCGAGCTGCGTTTCGACCGCTGCGGCGAGTCGGTCAACAAGTTCGACCGCCTGACCCTGAACGAGCTGCGCGAGGCGCTGGCGGCGCTCGGCACGCCGCCGCAGCTGCGCGGGGTGATCGTCACCAGCGCCAAGGACGGTTTCATCGTCGGCGCCGACATCGGCGAATTCCTCGCCACGTTCGACCTGCCGGAAGCCGAGCTGCTGGCCGGCAATCTGGCGGCCAGCGCGATCTTCAGCGCTTTCGAGGACCTGCCGCTGCCGAGCGTGGCGGCGATCAACGGCATTGCCCTCGGCGGCGGCCTGGAGATGTGCCTGGCGGCGGACTTCCGGGTCATGGCCGAGGAGGCTCGCGTCGGCCTGCCGGAGGTCAAGCTGGGCATCAATCCGGGCTTCGGCGGCACCGTGCGCCTGCCGCGGCTGATCGGTGCGGACAACGCCATCGAGTGGATCTGCACCGGCAAGGAGTACGACGCGGCCAGCGCCCTGAAGGTCGGCGTGGTCGACGCCGTGGTGCCCGCCGGGCAATTGCGCGAGGCGGCGCTGGACCTGTGCCGGCGCGCCATCGCCGGCGAGCTGAACCACCTGGCGCGGCGCCGGCCGAAGCTGGCGCCGCTCAGGCTCAACCAGATCGAGCAGATGATGGCCTTCGAAAGCGCCAAGGCCTACGTCGCCGCCCAGGCCGGTCCGCACTATCCGGCGCCGCTCGAAGCGGTGCGCAGCATCCAGAAGGCCGCCATGCACGGCCGCGACAAGGCCCTGGAAATCGAGGCCCAGGGTTTCGTCAAGCTGGCCCGCGGCGAGGTGGCGCGTAGCCTGGTCGGGCTGTTCCTCAACGACCAGGAGCTCAAGCGCAAGGCCCGCGGCCACGAGCGCCAGGCGCGTCCGGTGCGCCTCGCCGCCGTGCTCGGCTCCGGCATCATGGGCGGCGGCATCGCCTACCAGTCGGCGCTCAAGGGCACGCCGATCCTGCTCAAGGACATCCGCGAGGAGGCCATCCAGCTCGGGCTGGGCGAGGCCTCCAAGCTGCTCGCCCAGCGCGTCGACAAGGGGCGCATGACGCCGCTGCAGATGGCCGGCGCGCTCAACGGCATCCGCCCGACTCTGTCATACGGCGACTTCGCCCAGGTCGACCTGGTGATCGAGGCGGTGGTGGAGAATCCCACGGTCAAGCAGGCGGTACTCGCCGAGGTGGAGGGCCGGGTCGGCGCGGACGCCATCCTCACCACCAACACCTCGACCATCTCGGTCGATCTGCTGGCCCAGGCCCTGCAGCGGCCGGAGAACTTCTGCGGCATGCACTTCTTCAACCCGGTACACCGCATGCCGCTGGTCGAGGTGATTCGCGGCAGCCGCAGCAGCGCCGCGACCATCGCCACCACCGTGGCCTATGCGCGGGCGATGGGCAAGACGCCCATTGTGGTCAACGACTGCCCGGGCTTCCTGGTCAACCGCGTGCTGTTCCCGTACTTCGCCGGTTTCGCCCGCCTGGTGGCCTGTGGCGTCGACTTCCAGCGTATCGACCGGGTGATGGAGCGCTTCGGCTGGCCGATGGGCCCGGCCTATCTGCTCGATGTGGTCGGCATCGACACCGCCCACCATGCCCGCGCGGTGATGGCCGCCGGCTACCCCGAGCGCATGGGGGCGGACGGGCGCGGCGCCATCGACGTGCTGTTCGAGGCCGGCCGCCTGGGGCAGAAGAGCGGCCGGGGCTTCTATCGCTACGAGGCCGACAAGGGCGGCAAGCCGAGGAAGCTCGACGATCCCGAGGTCGCCGCGCTGCTGGCGCCGCTGGCGGGCGAGGCGCGCGAGCTGTCCGACGAGGACATCGTCGCCATCATGATGCTGCCGCTGTGCCTGGAAACCGTGCGCTGCCTGGAGGAGGGCATCGTCGAGAGCGCCGCCGAGGCGGACATGGGGCTGGTCTACGGCATCGGCTTCCCGCCGTTCCGCGGCGGAGCGCTGCGCTACATCGACAGCCTCGGCGTCGCCGCCTTCGTCGCCCTGGCCGAGCGGCATGCCGACCTCGGTGCGCTGTATGCGCCGACCGACGGCCTGCGGGCGATGGCCGCCAGCGGCCGGACCTTCTTCGGCCAAGCCTGACGCATTGGAGCGAGAATCCCATGACTCTGAACGCCAAAGATGTGGTCATCGTCGACTTCGGTCGCACGCCGATGGGCCGTTCCAAGGGCGGCATGCATCGCCACACCCGCGCCGACAGCCTGTCCGCCGCACTGATCAGCGCGCTGCTGGCGCGCAACCCGCAGATCGATCCGGCCGAGGTCGAGGACGTGATCTGGGGTTGCGTCAACCAGACCCTGGAGCAGGGCTGGAACATCGCGCGGATGGCCGCGCTGCTCACCCCGATACCCCACAGCGCCGGGGCGCAGACCGTCAGCCGGCTGTGCGGCTCGTCGATGAGCGCGCTGCACAGCGCCGCTCAGGCGATCCAGACCGGCAACGGCGAGCTATTCGTGGTCGGCGGGGTCGAGCACATGGGCCATGTGGCGATGGCCCACGGCGTCGATCCCAACCCGCAGCTGTCGCTGCAGGTGGCCAAGGCCGCCGGGATGATGGGCCTGACCGCCGAGCTGCTGGGCAAGATGCACGGCATTTCCCGCGAGGCCCAGGACCGTTTCGGCCTGCGCTCCCACCAGCTAGCGCACCGGGCGACCGTCGAGGGACGTTTCAGGGACGAGCTGATCCCCATGCAGGGCCACGACGAGCATGGCCGCCTGCGCCTGTTCGACCACGACGAGACCATCCGTCCGGAAACCACCCTCGAAGGACTGGCGGCGCTCAAGCCGGTATTCGATCCGAAGCACGGCACGGTGACCGCCGGCACCTCCTCGCAGATCACCGACGGCGCCTCGTGCATGATCGTGACCAGCGGCCAGCGCGCCATGGATCTGGGCCTGACGCCGCTGGCGCGGGTGCGCGCCATGGCGGTGGCCGGGGTCGATCCGTCGATCATGGGCTACGGCCCGGTGCCGGCGACCCGCAAGGCGCTCGAGCGCGCCGGGCTGAGCATGGCCGACATCGATTGCGTGGAACTCAACGAGGCCTTCGCCGCCCAGGTCCTGCCGGTACTCAAGGACCTCAAGCTGCTCGACTGCCTGGACGACAAGGTCAACCTGCACGGCGGCGCCATCGCCCTCGGTCACCCGTTCGGCTGCTCCGGGGCGCGGATTTCCGGCACCCTGCTCAACGTGATGAAGCAGCGCGGCGCCACCCTGGGGCTGGCCACCATGTGCATCGGCCTCGGCCAAGGTATCGCGACGGTGTTCGAGCGCGTCTGAATCGCCGATGGGAAAAAAGGCCGGGGCCCGTGCTCCGGCCTTGCGTTTCCGCTGCGATGCTCTGCGAGGTGCGACATGACGCTGCAAACCGGACTCTACCGGCATTACAAAGGCCACGAATACCGGGTGCTGGGCCTGGCCCGGCACTCCGAGACGCAGGAAACCCTGGTGCTCTACCAGGCGCTGTATGGCGAATACGGGCTGTGGGTGCGGCCGCTGAGCATGTTCGTCGAGACCGTGGAGGTCGAGGGCGAACTGCTGCCGCGCTTCGCCCTGGTACGCGCCGAGACGGTCGAATTTCGCCACGACGGCGCGACAGGGGCGCCGCCCCACGCTTGACCTTGCTGCGCGGGCCACTATATATAGCGTGGCCTTACCCAGGCGCCGCCATCCCCACTTGCATATTTCGCGCCGACGGCCTGGCCGTTCATCTCGATCTCTTTTCAGGAACTCTCCGATTCATGGGCAAATCACTGGTCATCGTGGAATCGCCGGCCAAGGCCAAGACGATCAACAAGTATCTGGGCAACCAGTACGTGGTGAAGTCGAGCATCGGCCATATCCGCGACCTGCCCACCAGCGGCTCGGCCAGCAAGGAGCCGGCCAAGCGCGGCAAGGCCGCGGCGAGCGAGGCGCCGGCGCTGTCGCCGAAGGAAAAGGCCAAGCGTCAGCTGTTCGCGCGCATGGGCGTGGACCCCGAGCACGACTGGAAAGCCAAGTACGAGATCCTGCCCGGCAAGGAAAAGGTCATCGAGGAGCTGCGCCGCCTGGCCAAGGATGCCGACACCATCTATCTCGCAACCGACTTGGACCGCGAGGGGGAGGCCATCGCCTGGCACCTGCGCGAGGCCATCGGCGGCGACGAGAGCCGCTACAAGCGCGTGGTGTTCAACGAGATCACCAAGAAGGCCATCCAGGAGGCCTTCTCCCGGCCCGGCGAGCTGGACATCAACCGGGTCAACGCCCAGCAGGCGCGGCGCTTCCTCGATCGCGTGGTCGGCTACATGGTCTCGCCGCTGCTCTGGGCGAAGATCGCCCGCGGCCTGTCGGCCGGGCGCGTGCAGTCGGTGGCGGTCAAGCTGGTGGTCGAGCGCGAGAAGGAAATCCGCGCCTTCGTGCCGGAAGAATACTGGGAAGTCCACGCCGATCTGGCCAGCCTGCCGGGTGAGACGGTGCGCTTCGAGGTGATCCGCCAGCGCGGCGAAGCCTTCAAGCCGCTCGACGAGGCCCAGGCGATGGCCGCGGTGACGGCGCTCAAGGCCTCGGCCTACCGGGTCGCCAAGCGCGAGGACAAGCCGACCTCGACCAAGCCGGGCGCGCCCTTCATCACCTCCACCCTGCAGCAGGCGGCCAGCACCCGCCTGGGCTTCGGGGTGAAGAAGACCATGATGATGGCCCAGCGTCTCTACGAGGCCGGCTACATCACCTACATGCGTACCGACTCGACCAACCTGTCCGCCGACGCCATCGAGATGGCCCGTGGCTTCATCGAAGGCGAGTTCGGCGCGCAGTACCTGCCGGCCAAGCCGAACCTGTACAGCAGCAAGGAAGGCGCCCAGGAGGCCCACGAGGCGATCCGCCCCTCCGACGTCAACCTCAAGCCGGCCCAGCTGTCCGGCATGGAGCGCGACGCCGAGCGCCTTTACGAACTGATCTGGCGCCAGTTCGTCGCCTGCCAGATGCCGCCGGCGCAGTACCTGTCCACCAGCGTTACCGTGCAGTCCGGCGACTACGAGCTGCGCGCCAAGGGTCGCATCCTCAAGTTCGACGGCTTCACCCGCGTGCAGCCGCCGCAGGGCAAGGCCGGCGAGGACGACGTGCTGCCGGAGATGAGCGAAGGCGACGTGCTCGATCTGCTCCGCCTCGATCCGACCCAGCACTTCACCAAGCCGCCGGCGCGCTTCTCCGAAGCCAGCCTGGTCAAGGAGCTGGAGAAGCGCGGTATCGGCCGCCCGTCGACCTACGCGGCGATCATCTCGACCATCCAGGAGCGCGGTTACGTGGCGGTCCACAATCGGCGCTTCTATGCCGAGAAGATGGGCGAGATCGTCACCGAACGGCTGTCGGAGAGCTTCCCCAACCTGATGGACTACGGCTTCACCGCCGGCATGGAGGAGCACCTCGACGATGTCGCCCAAGGCGAGCGTCAGTGGAAGCACCTGCTCGACGAGTTCTACGCCGACTTCCGCAAGAAGCTCGACGTGGCCGAGGCCGGCGAGGGCGGCATGCGTGCCAACCTGCCGACCCTGACCGACATTCCCTGCAAGGACTGCGGTCGGCCGATGATGATCCGCACCGCCTCCACCGGGGTGTTCCTCGGTTGCTCCGGCTACGCGCTGCCGCCCAAGGAGCGCTGCAAGGCGACCATGAACCTGGTGCCGGGCGACGAGATCGCCGACGACGACGAGGGCGAGTCCGAATCCCGCGTGCTGCGCGGCAAGCATCGCTGTGCCAAGTGCGGCACGGCGATGGATGCCTACCTGCTCGACGAGACCCGCAAGCTGCACATCTGCGGCAACAACCCGGACTGCTCGGGCTACGAGGTCGAGGAAGGCCAGTACCGGATCAAGGGTTACGAGGGGCCGAGCCTGGAATGCGACAAGTGCGGCAGCGAGATGCAGCTCAAGACCGGCCGTTTCGGCAAGTTCTTCGGCTGCACCAACAGCGCCTGCAAGAACACCCGCAAGCTGCTCAAGAGCGGCGAGGCGGCGCCGCCGAAGATCGACCCGATCAAGATGCCCGAGCTGCGCTGCGCCAAGGTCGACGACGTGTACGTGTTGCGCGACGGTGCTTCCGGCCTGTTCCTGGCGGCCAGCCAGTTCCCCAAGAATCGCGAAACCCGTGCGCCGCTGGTCAGCGAGCTGATCCCGCACCGCGAGGAGCTGGATGCCAAGTACCACTTCCTGCTCGACGCCCCGGTGCAGGACCCCGAAGGCCGCCCGGCGGTGATCCGCTTCAGCCGCAAGAGCAAGGAGCAGTACGTGCAGAGCGAGGTGGACGGCAAGCCCAGCGGCTGGCGCGCCTTCTACGTCGACGGCCAGTGGAAGGTCGAAGACAAGCGCTGAGCCTCCTCGGGTGCTAGCGACGAAGCCGGCTTGGGCGTGCGAACGCCCGGCCGGCTTCGTCGTTTCCGGGCGCTGCGGCGCTGCGGGGTGGCGGCGTATACTCGGTCCTCTGTCGAGGATTCCGTCATGGCCAACGAGCTGTATACCCGCACCAACCAGAAACTCTATTTCGCCGGTCTGGCCCTGGAGGCCTGGCAGGCCGCCGAGGCGGCGCAGGCGCTCAATGCGCAGACGCAGATCCAGGCCGCCCGCGAGACCGCGCTGTTTCACCTGTACGGCGCGCTGCTCGGCCTGTGCCACGAGATCGCCGGCTATTACCGTCTGCCCCAGGCGGGTGCCGGGCGGGTCGAGGAACTGCTGGAGCGGGCCGTGCTGGAGGCCGCGCCCGGCCCCGAGCTGGCCGAGCTGGTCGAGCTGGCCGAGGATCGCCACAGCTGGCTGGCCGAGCTGCTGACGGCCTGGCGCCAGTTGTTCGAGCCGCCGCGCGAGGCACGCAAGGCCAAGGTCGATCCGTCCGTGGCGGTGATCGTGGCGGTCGAGGTCGGCGGCGCGCAGCCGGCGGCGCCGGACCTTGCGATGCTGGGCGACTGGCAGCGGCAGATCCGCGCGCTGGCGCTGCGTTTTCGCCAGGGCATGAGCGAGTGGTGAGGGGCCGGGCGGGCTAGGGCGCGCTGGCCGGGCGCTGGTACAATGCCGGCCTTTGTCTGCGGAGCACCCCTAAATGCCGACCTCCTTTCTGGAAATCGTGGAGCTGTCTGACGGCCGTATCGTCCTGCGTCGTGGCGACGACGAGGAGGCGCTGGTGACCCTCGAATTCTCCGAAGAGGCCAAGGCATTCCTGCAGGGCCAGCACATCGAGGTGGCCAAGGCGATGTTCAATGTCGGCGTGGAAGTGGCCGGCAGCATGGTCGACGGCGACTACGAGGCGGAGTTCGAGGAGCAGGCGCGGGTCCTGCACTGAGGCAACGCCCGGCGCTGTTGCGCCGGGTCTGTCCACGGGTCAGCGGCGGATCACGCCGACGCTGAGGCCCTCAATGACGAAATCCTGTTCCGGGCTGTCCAAATCGACGACGATCGGTGCGAAGTCCGGGTTCTCCGCCAGCAGCTGCACCCGTTTGCCGCGCCGCTGGAAGCGCTTGACGGTGACCTCGTCGCCGATCCGCGCCACCACGATCTGGCCGTTGCTGGCCTCCCGGCAGGCATGCACGGCGAGCAGGTCGCCGTCGAGGATGCCGGCGTCCTTCATGCTCATCCCGTGGACGCGCAGCAGGAAATCGGCGCGTGGCGAGAACAGCTCCGGACTGATCCGGCAGCTGTCCTCGATGTGCTGCTCGGCGAGGATCGGCGCGCCGGCGGCGACGCGGCCGATGATCGGCAGCTCGTCCTCGCGCGGTGCCGGCTCGCTGCCGGGGATGCGGATGCCGCGCGAGGCGCCGGGAATCATCTCGATCGCTCCCTTGCGGGCCAGTGCGCGCAGGTGCTCCTCGGCGGCATTCGGCGAGCGGAAGCCCAGCTGCTGGGCCATCTCGGCACGGGTCGGCGGGTAGCCGTGCTCGTCCAGCCAGAGCTTGATGAAGGCGAGGATCTCGCCTTGGCGCGGTGTCAGTTTCTGCATGAGCCGTGCTCGGTTTGCTGTCTGTAGGCTGGAAGTATATACAGGGGGTGGGGTGTGGCAACCTCTTTGCGCGCCGCCTGGGCGTTGCGCGTCGTGCCGACTGGGGCAGGCGTGGCCCCCTTGACAGGGCGAACGGCTGAAACGTATGTTTCAAACGAATGTTCGTCAGAGGTGGGGTGTCCATGGCTCAGTCGGAAACCGTCGAGCGCATTCTCGATGCGGCCGAACAGCTGTTCGCCGAGAAGGGCTTCGCCGAGACCTCGCTGCGCCTGATCACCAGCAAGGCCGCGGTCAATCTGGCGGCGGTGAACTACCACTTCGGTTCCAAGACTGCGCTGATCCAGGCGGTCTTCGCCCGCTTTCTCGATCCCTTCTGCCAGAGCCTCGAACGCGAGCTGGATGCGCGCAGCGGCCAGGCCGCGCCGTCGCTGGAAGCACTGCTCGACCTGCTGGTCAGCCAGGCGCTGGGCGTCAAACCCCGCGGTGGCAGCGATCTGTCGATCTTCATGCGTCTGCTTGGCCTGGCCTTCAGTCAGAGCCAGGGCAATCTGCGTCAGTATCTGGAGGACCAGTACGGCGCGGTGTTCCGTCGCTACAGGCAGCTGATGCACGAGGCGGCGCCGAACATTCCGCCGCTGGAGCTGTTCTGGCGCATGCACTTCATGCTCGGTGCCGCGGCGTTCAGCATGTCGGGGATCAAGGCGCTGCGCGGCATGGCCGAGAGCGACTTCGGCGTGCACACCTCGACCGAGCAGGTAGTGCGCCTGATGGTGCCGTTCATGGCCGCCGGCCTGCGTGCCGACAGCGTCCTGCACGATGCGGCGCTGATCGCCGCGCAACGTCTGCCGCGCGGCCAGAAGGTCGCGACCACGCACGACTGAGCTGCCGGCGGGCGGCGGATCGGCTAAGCTAGCCGTCCATTCCCGCCAGTCCCCGCGCCATGCTCGACGCCCTGCATATCTCGATTGCCGACCAGTGCCTGTACGGCTTCGCCGCCGGCCGCCTGCGCCTGCGCCTGGCGGTGTCGACCGCCCTCAACGGCCCCGGCGAGCGCCAGGGTTCGGGCTGCACGCCGCGCGGCCGGCATCGGGTGCGGGCGAAGATCGGCGCCGGACTGCCCTCGGGGGCGGTACTGGTCGGGCGGCGCTGGACCGGCGAGATCTGGACCCCCGAACTGGCGGCGCACTTTCCGCAGCGCGACTGGATCCTCACCCGCATCCTCTGGTTGAGCGGCTGCGAGCCGGGGCGCAACCGCCTCGGCGCGGTCGACACCTTCCGCCGCTACATCTACCTGCACGGTACGCCCGACAGCGAACCCATGGGCGTGCCGCGCTCCCACGGCTGCATCCGCCTGCGCAACGCCGACCTGCTGGCGCTGTTCGAGCAGGTGCCGGCCGGTTGTCCCGTGTTCATCGACGAGGCGCCCTGTCCGCAGTGGCAGGCGCTGCCTTGCACGCAAGGAGACTGAATGTCTGGTTCCCTGATGCTGGATATCGCCGGCACCTGGCTGAGCGCCGAGGATCGGCAGATCCTGCGCCAGCCCGAGGTCGGCGGGCTGATCCTGTTCGCCCGCAACATCGAAGATCCGCGCCAGGTGCGCGAGCTGTGCCTGGCGATCCGCGCCCTGCGCCCCGACCTGCTGCTGGCGGTCGACCAGGAGGGCGGCCGGGTGCAGCGTCTGCGCAACGGCTTCGTCCGTCTGCCATCGATGCAGGCCTTGGCCGCCGCTCCCGACGCCGCGGCGCTGGCCGGACACTGCGGCTGGCTGATGGCCACCGAGGTGCTGGCCGCCGGCCTCGATTTCAGCTTCGCTCCGGTACTCGACCTCGATCATGGGCGCAGTACGGTGATCGGCTCGCGCTCGTTCGGCAGCGACCCGGCGCGCGTCGTCGAACTGGCCGGGGCCTTCATCGACGGCCTGCACGCGGCGGGCATGGCCGCCACCGGCAAGCATTTCCCCGGGCATGGCTGGCCGGAGGCCGACTCCCACGTGGCGATTCCCCGCGACGAGCGCAGTCTGCAGGCGATCCGCGCCTGCGACCTGCAGCCCTTCGCGCAACTGGCCGGGCGGCTCGACGGCATCATGCCTGCCCATGTGATCTACCCGCAGGTCGATGCGCAGCCGGCCGGTTTCTCGCCGCGCTGGCTGCAGGACATCCTGCGCGGCGAACTGGGCTACCGGGGGGCGATCTTCAGCGACGACCTGAGCATGGCCGGCGCCCACGTGGCCGGTGCCGCCGATGCGCGGGTCGCCGCGGCGCTGGCCGCCGGCTGCGACATGGCGCTGGTGTGCAACGATCGCGCCGCCGCCGAACTGGCCCTGAGCTACCTGCAGCGCCAGGGCGTGCGCCCCGCGCCGGCGCTGGCCGGCATGCGCGCGCGGCGCTGGCCGGGCGAGGACTACCGGAGCCAGCCGCGCTGGCTCCAGGCGCTGGGCGCGTTGCGCTCGGCCGGACTGATCGACTGAGGAGAACGACATGGCAGTGCTAGCAATCATCGGCGGCACCGGACTGACCCAGCTCGAGGGCCTGAGCCTCCGCGAGGCGGTGTCGGTGGACACGCCCTACGGTGCGCCTTCGGCGGACATCCTGCGCGGCGACTTCGGCGGTCGCGAGGTGCTGTTCCTCGCCCGCCATGGCCATCCGCACCGCATCCCGCCGCACCAGGTCAACTATCGCGCCAACCTGTGGGCGCTGAAGCAGGCCGGCGCCCAGGCCGTCGTCGCCGTCAACGCCGTCGGCGGCATCCACCGCGCCATGGGCAGCGGCCACCTCTGCGTGCCCCACGACCTGATCGATTACACCTGGGGCCGCGCCGCCACCTTCTTCGAGGGCGAGCTGGAGCACGTCACCCACATCGATTTCAGCTACCCCTACGACGAGGCCCTGCGCCAGCAACTGATCGCCGCCCTGCGTGCCGAGGGTTGCGACTTCAGCAGCCACGGCGTCTACGCCGCGACCCAGGGGCCGCGCCTGGAGACCGTGGCGGAGATCGCCCGTCTGGAGCGCGACGGCGCCGATATCGTCGGCATGACCGGCATGCCCGAGGCGGCGCTGGCCCGCGAGCTGGAGTTGCCCTACGCCTGTCTGGCGCTGGTGGTCAATCCGGCGGCCGGCAAGTCCAGTGGGGTCATCACCATGGCCGAGATCGAGCAGGCGCTGGCCGACGGCATGGGCAAGGTCAAGGCGGTGCTGCAGCGGGTGCTGGCGCAGGCCTGAGGCTGCCGGCCCGCAACGGGCCGGTCGTGTGCGTCCGAAAAGGGGCGGCAGAGCGCATCTGTCGCCCCTTTTTCGTGCCCGTGTCGTCCGGCGTCAGCGCGGGCGCACGCGGATCAGCGCGCCCAGGCTCGGATGGTCGAGGTAGGTCAGCTGGCCGGGAATCAGGCGGCGCTTGTGCTGCAGGCGCTCGCTGGCGACGAGAAAGCCGTCGGCGTCGCAGCGGTTGACCCAGGTGTGCAGCTCCAGCTCCAGATGGCGCTCCTGGCGCAGGCTCAGCAGCCCTTCGACCGGCGCGTGGCGGTCGCACGGCGTGCCTGCGGCGAAGCGCACGGCGCGCGGCGGGTCGTCCGCCGCCTGTTGCCAGGCCTGGTGCAGCAGCACCGGGTAGCCGAGGGTCTCGTTCAGCTGTCGGGCGGTGTCCTCCAGCGCCGGACTGCGTTGCGCCTCGGCGGCGATGGCCGGTGCCGCGCCGGCCCAGTCCTCGGGTACCGGCTGGCTGGCGTCGACCGGCGGTGCCTGGCGGAACACGATCAGCTCGACCTGGTAGAGGGTTTCGGCGTAACCCGGCGCGGCGATCAGCAGCAGCGCGAGCAGCAGGGGGCGAAGCGTGGTGGGCATGCGCGGATCCTTCAGGCGGCGGGTGGGGTCAGGCGCTCGAGCAGCGCCTCCAGGGTGTTGAAGCGCTGTTCCGGACGTTCCATCGGCACCTGGAACTTGAAGGCGGTGCCGCCTTCGAGCTTGTAGCGGGCCGGCTGGCCCTGAATCAGCTGGATCAGGGTCAGCGGATCGACGCAGGTGTCGGCGGCGAACTCGATGCGTCCGCCCTGCGGGCCGGCCTCGACCTTGCGGATGCCCAGGCGCTCTGCCTTGAGCTTGAGCAGGGTCAGGCGCATCAGGTGCTTCGCCGGTTCCGGCAGCAGGCCGAAGCGGTCGATCATTTCCACCTGCAGCTCGTTGAGCGCGCGCTCGTCCTCGGCCGAGGCGATGCGCTTGTAGAGGATCAGCCGCGCGTGCACGTCGGGCAGGTAGTCGTCGGGGATCAGCGCCGGCAGGCGCAGGTTGATCTCCGGGCCGCCGCCCAGCGGCTGCTCCAGATTGGGCTGCTCGCCCTTGCGGATCGCCTTGACCGCGCGCTCGAGCATTTCCATGTACAGGGTGAAGCCGACGGCCTGGATCTGCCCGCTCTGGCCTTCGCCGAGCAGTTCGCCGGCGCCGCGGATCTCCAGGTCGTGGGTGGCGAGGACGAAGCCGGCGCCCAGGTCCTGGGCGTTGGCGATGGCCTCCAGGCGCTTCTGCGCGTCCTCGGTCATCTGCTGGCGCGGCGGGGTGAGCAGGTAGGCGTAGGCCTGGTGGTGGCTGCGCCCGACCCGGCCGCGCAGCTGGTGCAGCTGGGCCAGGCCGAACTTGTCGGCGCGCTCGATGACGATGGTGTTGGCGCTGGGCACGTCGATGCCGGTCTCGATGATGGTCGAGGCCACCAGCACGTTGAAGCGCTTGTGGTAGAAGTCGCCCATCACCTGTTCCAGCTCGCGCTCGCGCATCTGCCCGTGGCCGATGCCGATGCGCGCCTCGGGAACCAGTTCGGCCAGCTCGGCGGCGCACTTCTCGATGGTCTTGACGTCGTTGTGCAGGTAGTAGACCTGGCCGCCGCGCAGCAGCTCGCGCAGCAGGGCTTCCTTGATCACCGGCTTCTGCTGTTCGAGGACGAAGGTGCGCACCGACAGGCGGCGCGCCGGCGGGGTGGCGATGATCGACAGGTCGCGCATGCCGGAGACGGCCATGTTCAGGGTGCGCGGGATCGGCGTGGCGGTCAGGGTGAGAATGTCCACCTCGCTGCGCAGGGCCTTGAACTGTTCCTTCTGGCGCACCCCGAAGCGGTGTTCCTCGTCGATGATCACCAGGCCCAGATCGTGGAACTTGACCTCGTCCTGCAGCAGCTTGTGGGTGCCGATGATGATGTCGATCTTGCCCTCGGCCAGCTCGCCGGCGGCGGCGGCGACGTCCTTGGCCGACTTGAAGCGGCTCATCACCTCGACGCGCACCGGCCAGTCGGCGAAGCGGTCGCGGAAGCTGTTGTAGTGCTGCTGGGCGAGCAGGGTGGTGGGCACCAGCACCGCCACCTGCTTGCCGCTGTGCACGGCGACGAAGGCGGCGCGCATCGCCACCTCGGTCTTGCCGAAGCCGACGTCGCCGCACACCAGACGGTCCATCGGCTGGCCGCCGAGCATGTCGCCGAGCACTGCGTCGATGGCCGCCTGCTGGTCGGGGGTTTCCTCGAACGGGAAGCCGGCGGCGAAGGCCGCGTAGTCGGTCTGCGGATCGCTGAAGGCGAAGCCCTGACGCGCGGCGCGGCGCGCGTAGACATCGAGCAGCTCGGCGGCGACGTCGCGCACCTGCTCGGCGGCCTTGCGCTTGGCCTTCTGCCACTGCTCGGAGCCGAGGCGGTGCAGCGGCGCCAGGGCGTCGTCGCTGCCGCTGTAGCGGGCGATCAGGTGCAGGCTGGCCACCGGCACGTAGAGCTTGGCCTCGTCGGCATAGGCGAGCATGAGGAACTCGGCGGCCTGGCCGTCGACCTCCAGGGTGACCAGGCCCTGGTAGCGGCCGACGCCGTGGTCGATATGCACCACCGGCGCGCCTTCGCGCAGCTCGGTGAGGTTCTTGATCACGTTGTCGCCGCCGCCCTGGCCCTTGTCGCGGCGCCGGCGCTGCATGACCCGCTGGCCGAACAGCGGGCTTTCCGGAATCAGCGCCAGGCTGTCGAGCAGCAGGCCCTCGTCGAGCGGCGCGATGGTGATCGCCAGGCGCTCCTCGGCGGCGGCGAAACCGGCCCAGCCGTCCACCTCGCGCGGCTTGAGCTTGAGGCGTGCGAGCAGTTCCAGCAGCACCTCGCGGCGCCCTGCCGACTCAGCGCAGAACAGCACCCGGCCGGGGTATTCCTCGATGAAACGGCGCAGCGCGGCCAGCGGCTCGCCGGCCTTGGCCTGGATCGCCAGGTCGGGCAGGGCGCGCGCGGCGAAGCGCTCGCGACCGACGCCGGGCTCCAGGTCGTGCGGATCGACCACCACCCGCGGCCATTGCTTGAGGCGCGCGAAACAGTCCTCCACCGGCAGGAACAGCTCGGCCGGCGGCAGCAGCGGGCGCTCGGGGTCGACGCGACGCTCCTCGAAACGGCTGCGCGCGTCCTGCCAGAACTGCTCGGCGGCCTGTTCGATGCCGGGCAGGGAGAACACCTGGGTGTCGGTCGGCAGGTAGTCGAACAGGCTGGCGGTGGCGTCGAAGAACAGCGGCAGGTAGTACTCGATGCCGGCCGGGATCAGCCCGCTGGACAGATCCTGGTACAGCGGGCAGCGCCGGTAGTCGACGTCGAAGCGCTCGCGAAAGCGTGCGCGGAAGTCGGCCACGGCCTTCTTCTCCAGCGGGAACTCGCGCGCCGGCAGCAGGCGGATCGATTCGACCTTGTCCACCGAGCGCTGGGTCTCGGGGTCGAAGGTGCGCAGGGTCTCGATCTCGTCGTCGAACAGGTCGATGCGGTAGGGCAGCTCGCTGCCCATCGGGTAGAGATCGAGCAGCGCGCCGCGTACGGCGAACTCGCCGTGGTCGTAGACGGTGTCCACGCAGCGGTAGCCGGCGGCTTCCAGGCGGGTGCGCATGTCGTCGACGTCGAGCTTCTGGCCTACGTCCAGCACCAGGCTGGAGCCGAGCAGGAAGCTCGGCGGCGCCAGGCGCTGCAGGGCGGTGGCGATCGGCACCACCAGCACGCCGTGCTTCAGCTCCGGCAGCCGGTAGAGGGCGGCGATGCGCTGGGAGATGATGTCCTGATGCGGCGAGAACACGTCGTAGGGCAGGGTTTCCCAGTCGGGGAAATGCAGCACCGGAAGCGTGGGGGCGAAGAAGCGCAGCTCCTCCTGCAGGCGCTCGGCGCTCTGGCTGCCTTCGGTGAGCAGCAGGGTGAAGCGCTTGGCGCGGCTGGCAGCCTCGGCGATGGCCAGGCTCTGGGCGGCACCGGGCAGGTTGCCCCAGTGCTGTTTGCCGGCGGCGGCCGGCAGGCTCGGAAGACGCAATACGGACACGGTCGACTCGCAAGGGCTGCAAAGCTGCGATTCTAGCGATGCGCTCCGCCGGCTGTCAGTGTCGTTGACGGTGCGTTGCCCCCGCGCGCCGGCGCCGTCATAATGTAGCCCCTTTTTTCATCTCCTACATGTGGAAGGTATCGCCCGTGACCCAGAAGCCCGACCAGTGCCTCGGTGAGTGGATTGATCGTGAGGCCCTCGCTGAGGCCATGATTCCGCTGATCGGTCAGCTCTACCGCAATAACAAAGTGGTGACCTCGATCTATGGCCGTGGCCTGATCAACCGTTCGGTGATCGGTATCCTCAAGGCGCATCGCTTCGCCCGCCAGATCGACGACGCCGAGCTGTCGGTGCACGACACCTTCCCGATCCTGCAGGTGATGAGCCAGCTGGAGCTGGGTGCCGCCTCCGTCGACCTCGGCCGCCTGGCGGTCAAGTTCAAGCACGAAGCCAACGGCCGCAGCGTCGAGCAGTTCGTCCGCGAAGAGCTGGCCGACGTGGCCGGCAAGCAGGGCAGCAACGGCCACCAGGGCACCGACGTGGTGCTCTACGGGTTCGGCCGCATCGGCCGCCTGCTGGCGCGCATCCTGATCGAGAAGACCGGCGGCGGCGACGGCCTGCGCCTGCGTGCCATCGTGGTGCGCAAGGGTGCCGAGAACGACCTGGTCAAGCGCGCCAGCCTGCTGCGCCGCGACTCGGTGCATGGCTCCTTCAACGGCACCATCACCATCGACGAGGAAAACAACACCATCCTCGCCAACGGCAACCTGATCCAGGTGATCTACTCCAACGATCCGACCACCGTGGACTACACCGCCTACGGCATCCAGGACGCCATCGTCGTCGACAACACCGGCAAGTGGCGCGACGCCGAAGGCCTGGGCCAGCACCTGAAGTGCCCGGGCGTGGCCCGCGTGATCCTCACCGCGCCGGGCAAGGGCGAGATCAAGAACATCGTCCACGGCATCAACCACCAACTGATTACCGCCGACGACAAGATCCTCTCCGCCGCCTCTTGCACCACCAACGCCATCGTGCCGGTGCTCAAGGCCGTCTACGACAAGTTCGGCATCGTCCATGGTCATGTAGAGACCGTCCACTCCTACACCAACGACCAGAACCTGATCGACAACTTCCACAAGGGTAACCGCCGTGGTCGCAGCGCCGCGCTGAACATGGTGATCACCGAGACCGGTGCCGCCACCGCCGCCGCCAAGGCGCTGCCGGTGCTCAAGGGCAAGCTGACCGGCAACGCCATCCGCGTGCCGACGCCGAACGTCTCCATGGCCATCCTCAACCTGGCTCTGGAGAAGGCCACCAGCCGCGAGGAGATCAACGAGTACCTGCGCCACATGGCGCTGCACTCCGAGCTGCACAAGCAGATCGACTTCACCAACTCGCCGGAAGTGGTGTCCACCGACTTCGTCGGCTCCCGCCATGCCGGCATCGTCGATGCCGAGGCGACCATCTGCAACGACAACCGCGTCGTGCTCTACGTCTGGTACGACAACGAGTTCGGCTACAGCTGCCAGGTGGTGCGCGTGCTGGAAGACATGGCCGGGGTCAACCCGCCGGCCTTCCCGCGCTGATCCGCGCAGGGCACTGAGAAAAACGGGAGCTTCGGCTCCCGTTTTTCGTTTCCGGCGCCGGGCGGCTCAGCGCTCGGCGAGCAGGCGCTGGCGCAGGGGTTCGGAGAGACCGTCGCGGGCCAGCCAGATGCCCATGTAGGCGCGCGCCAGTTCGGCATCGTCGCTGCGCAGCAGTGTCTCGCCGTTGCGCTCCAGGGTCAGGCCCTGGCGCGGGTCGTACTGCAGGGCGTAGCGGTCGCCGGGGCGGATGTCGCGGAAACTGGCGTGCAGCCGCTCGATGCCGGTGCGCAGGCGCGCCAGGGTGGCCGGGTCGTGCTGGCGTTCGAGCACCGTCCAGGCGGCGCGGATCACATCCTCGCGGGCAATCTTCTGGAAGTAGTAGAGCTCCAGGCGTCGTGCGCGCTGTTCGCGCAGCGCCGCCTGCGGGGCGATGTTCGGTTCGGTATAGAGCGCCGCGGCATAGACGTCGGCCCACAGCCAGGTCAGCAGCGCCCGGTTGCGCAGGACCAGTTGCTGGCTGCCGGGCGGGTGGCTGGCGGCGAAGCCGGCCTGGTCGAGGCGGGCCGCCTCGCTGGCCCACAGGTTGCCGCAGACGACGAGGAGCAGGGCGAGCAGCGTGCGCATGATGTGACCTCCGTGGAACCTTTGTGATGCTCTGGCTGGTGCGGGGCGTGGTCAAGCCCGCAAGTGTCGCCAGTTATTGCCAATCTCCGAAATAATCAAGCGCTTAGGTGGCCAGTGCGAAACGACCTCCCTATAATCGGCCGGATAATTTTTCGAGGGTGCGCAATCGTTTAGCGACGATAAGGGGCGAGGCAGATTGTCACACCCCTGGCCGGCGCCGGCGGCGTACCCGAACCCTTTCATAACAGTGATTAGGCAATACGCATGATTAAGATCAAACGAGGTCTGGATCTGCCTGTCACCGGCGTACCCGCGCAGCGCATCGAGGCCGGTCGGCCGGTGCGCAGCGTTGCGGTCGTAGGCTTCGATTACCCCGGTATGAAGCCCACGATGCAGGTACAGGTCGGCGACCGCGTCAAGCTTGGGCAGCCCCTGTTCTCCGACAAGAAAACCCCAGGCGTGGTGTTCACCGCCCCGGCGGCGGGCGTGATCAGCGCCATCCATCGCGGCGACAAGCGCGTGCTGCAGTCGGTGGTGATCGACATCCAGGGCGACGAGCAGGAAACCTTCGCCAGCTATCCGGTCGGTCAGTTGGACAGCCTGGAGGGCGCCAAGGTTCGCGAGAACCTGCAGGCCGCCGGTCTGTGGACCGCCCTGCGCACCCGCCCGTTCAGCAAGGTGCCGGCCGTCGACGCCACTCCCAGCTCGATCTTCGTCACCGCCATCGATACCCATCCGCTGGCCGCCGATCCGGCGGTGATCATCGCCGAGCAGGCTGCCGACTTCGAGAACGGCCTGAAGGTGCTGGCACGTCTGGCCAAGGTCTTCCTGTGCAAGGCCGAGGGCGTCAGCCTGCCGGGCGAGGGCGTTGCCGGGGTGCGTGCCGAGAGCTTCGCCGGCCCGCATCCGGCCGGCCTGGCCGGTACCCACATCCACTTCCTCGACCCGGTCAACGCCACCAAGAGCGTGTGGACCATCGGTTATCAGGACGTGATCGCCGTCGGCAAGCTGTTCACCACCGGTCAGCTGTGGACCGAGCGGGTGGTCGCGCTGGCCGGCCCGGTGGTCGACGCTCCGCGTCTGGTGCGTACCCGCTTGGGCGCCAACCTCGAAGAGCTGACCGCCGGCGAACTCAAGGCGGGCAGCAACCGGGTGATCTCCGGTTCGGTGTTCGGCGGTCGCACCGCGCGCGGTCCGCTGGCCTTCCTCGGTCGCTACCATCAGCAGGTGTCCTGCCTGCGCGAGGGCAGCGACCGCGAGATGATGCATTACCTGCGCGCCGGGGTGAACAAGCACTCGGTGCTGAACATCTTCGTCTCCAAGCTGGCCGCGGGGCGTCTGTTCGACTTCACCACCACCACCAACGGCAGCCCGCGCGCCATGGTGCCGGTCGGCAACTACGAGGCGGTGATGCCGCTGGATATCCTGCCGACCCAGCTGCTGCGCTACCTGATCGTCGGCGACACCGAAATGGCCCAGAAGCTCGGCTGCCTGGAACTCGACGAAGAGGACCTGGCGCTGTGCACTTACGTCTGCGCCGGCAAGTACGAGTACGGTCCGATCCTGCGCGACAACCTCGCCCGCATCGAGAAGGAGGGTTAAGCCATGGGTTTGCGAGCATTCCTCGACAAGGTCGAGCACAACTTCGAGAAGGGCGGCAAGTACGAGAAGTGGTACGCCCTCTACGAGGCGGTCGACACCTTCTTCTATCGTCCCGGTAGCGTGACCCGCACCACCGCCCACGTGCGCGACGGCATCGACCTCAAGCGCATGATGATCACCGTGTGGCTGTGTACCTTCCCGGCGATGTTCTTCGGCATGTGGAACATCGGCTTCCAGGCCAACCAGATCTTCGCCGCCAGCCCCGAGCTGCTGGCGGCGCAGGACGGCTGGCGTTTCGGCCTGATCGGCGCCCTGGCCGGCTTCGATCCGGGCAGCGTCTGGGACAACTTCATCCAGGGCGCGGCCTACTTCCTGCCGGTCTACCTGACGGTGTTCATCGTCGGCGGCTTCTGGGAGGTGCTGTTCGCTTCGATCCGCCGCCACGAGGTCAACGAGGGCTTCTTCGTCACCTCCGTGCTGTTCGCCCTGATCCTGCCGCCGAGCATCCCGCTGTGGCAGGCGGCGCTGGGCATCAGCTTCGGCGTGGTGCTGGGCAAGGAAGTGTTCGGCGGTACCGGCAAGAACTTCCTCAACCCGGCGCTGACCGGCCGCGCCTTCCTGTTCTTCGCCTACCCGGCGCAGATGTCCGGCGATGCGGTATGGACCGCGGTCGACGGCTTCAGCGGCGCCACCGCACTGAGCCTGGCGGCGGCCGGCGGCATCGAGAACGTGATCGGCCACGGCATCACCTGGATGGACGCCTTCCTCGGCAAGATCCACGGCTCGATGGGCGAGACCAGCACCCTGGCGATCATGATCGGCGGCGGCATCCTGCTGCTGACCCGCATCGCCGCCTGGCGCATCGTCGTCGGCGTGATGCTCGGCATGGTCGCGACCAGCAGCCTGTTCAACGTCATCGGCTCGGACACCAATCCGCTGTTCGCCATGCCCTGGTACTGGCACCTGGTGGTCGGCGGCTTCGCCTTCGGCATGTTCTTCATGGCCACCGATCCGGTGTCCGCCTCGATGACCAACACCGGCAAATGGCTGTTCGGTGCGCTGATCGGCCTGATGGTCGTGCTGGTTCGCGTGGTCAACCCGGCGTTCCCGGAAGGCATGATGCTGGCGATCCTGTTCGCCAACCTGTTCTCGCCGCTGATCGACCACTTCGTCGTTCAGGCCAACATCAAGCGGAGGCTGGCACGCAATGTCTAGTCAAAAAGAATCCACCGTCCGTACCCTGACGGTGGCCCTGCTGGTCTGCCTGGTGTGCTCGGTGTTCGTCGCCGGCGCCGCGGTCGCGCTCAAGCCGACCCAGGTGGAAAACCGCGTGCTGGACAAGCAGCGCAGCATCCTGGCGATTGCCGGTCTGGGCGAGGACGGCATGTCCGCCAGGCAGGTCAAGGCGCTGTTCGCCGAGCGCATCCGCGCCCGTGTGGTCGATCTGCAGACCGGCAAGTTCAGCACTGCCCATGACGCACAGACCTTCGATCCGCTCAAGGCCGCCAAGGATCCCAAACTGTCCGACGCCCTGCCGGGCGATCAGGACATCGCCTCGATCAAGCGTCGCGAGCGCTTCACCACCGTCTACCTGGTGGAGAGTGCCGATGGCGCTGTGGAAACCCTGATCCTGCCGGTACGCGGCTACGGCCTGTGGTCGACCCTGCACGGCTTCATGGCGGTCAAGGGCGACCTCAACACCGTGGCCGGCTTCGGCTTCTACCAGCACGCCGAGACCCCGGGTCTGGGCGGCGAGGTGGACAATCCGAAGTGGAAGGCCCTGTGGCCGGGCAAGACCCTGTTCGACGCCGACGGCAAGGTTGCCGTGCAGATCGTCAAGGGCAGCGTCGATCCGCAGAGCCCGCAGGCGACCCACCAGGTCGACGGTCTGGCCGGTGCGACCCTGACCAGCAAAGGCGTCGACAACCTGCTGAAGTTCTGGCTGGGCCAGGGCGGCTTCGGCTCCTTCATTGCTAACCTGCGCGCCGGGGAGGCCTGATCATGTCGCAACCGACTATCAAAGAAGTTCTGCTCAACCCGATCTTCAATAACAACCCCATCGGCCTGCAGATCCTCGGTATCTGCTCGGCGCTGGCGGTGACTTCGAACCTGAAGACCGCGCTGGTGATGTCGATCGCCCTGACCCTGGTGACCGGCTTCTCCAACCTGTTCATCTCGATGGTGCGAAGCCAGATCCCCGGCTCGATCCGCATGATCGTGCAGATGGTGATCATCGCGTCCTTGGTGATCGTGGTCGACCAGGTGCTCAAGGCCTTCGCCTATGGCTTGTCCAAGCAACTGTCGGTGTTCGTCGGCCTGATCATCACCAACTGCATCGTGATGGGCCGCGCCGAAGCCTTCGCCATGCAGAACCCTCCGGCCCTGTCGTTCTTCGACGGTATCGGCAACGGCCTGGGCTACAGCGCCATGCTGATCGTGCTGGGCATCGTCCGCGAGCTGTTCGGCGCCGGCAAGCTGCTGGGCTACGAGATCATCCCGGTGGTCAATGACGGCGGCTGGTACCAGCCCAACGGTCTGCTGCTGCTGCCGCCCTCGGCATTCTTCCTGATCGGCCTGATCATCTGGGGCCTGCGTACCTGGAAGAAAGGCCAGGTCGAGAGCACGGTCTACAAGATGGCTCCGCATGTCTCCAAGGAGGCTTACTGATGGAACATTACATCAGCCTGTTCGTGAAGGCGGTGTTCGTCGAGAACATGGCGCTGGCCTTCTTCCTCGGCATGTGTACCTTCATCGCCATTTCCAAGAAGGTGGAAACCGCCATCGGCCTGGGTATCGCCGTGATCGTGGTGCAGGCGATCACCGTGCCGGCCAACAACCTGATCTACGCCTACCTGCTCAAGGACGGCGCGCTGGCTTGGGCCGGCCTGCCGGACGTGGACCTCAGCTTCCTCGGCCTGCTCAGCTACATCGGCGTGATCGCCGCCATCGTGCAGATCCTCGAGATGCTGCTGGACAAGTACGTGCCCTCGCTCTACAACGCGCTGGGCGTGTTCCTGCCGCTGATCACCGTGAACTGCGCCATCATGGGCGGCACCCTGTTCATGGTCGAGCGTGACTACAACCTCTCCGAGAGCGTGGTCTACGGCTTCGGCTCCGGCGCCTCCTGGGCGCTGGCAATCATGGTGCTGGCCGGCGTGCGCGAGAAGCTCAAGTACAGCGACGTGCCGGCCGGCCTGCAGGGCCTGGGGATCACCTTCATCACCATCGGGCTGATGTCGCTGGGCTTCATGTCCTTCTCCGGCGTGCAGCTCTAAGGACGGGATGAACAGATGAACTACGAAATCTTCCTCGCCATCGGCATGTTCACCGCTATCGTGCTGGCGCTGGTGGTCATCATCCTGATGGCCCGCGCCAAGCTGGTGTCCAGCGGTGACGTGAGCATCGAGATCAACGGCGAACGCACCATCACCGTACCGGCCGGCGGCAAGCTGCTGCAGACCCTGGCCAACAACAACATCTTCCTGTCCTCCGCTTGCGGCGGCGGCGGCACCTGCGCGCAGTGCAAGTGCATCGTCGAGTCGGGCGGCGGCGAGATGCTGCCCACCGAGGAGTCGCACTTCACCAAGCGCGAGGCCAAGGCCGGCTGGCGCCTGTCCTGCCAGACCCCGGTCAAGCAGGACATGAAGATCGAGGTGCCCGAAGAAGTCTTCGGCGTGAAGAAGTGGGAATGCACGGTGGAGTCCAACCCCAACGTCGCCACCTTCATCAAGGAGCTGACCCTGCGTCTGCCAGAAGGCGAGAACGTCGACTTCCGCGCCGGCGGTTACGTGCAGCTGGAATGCCCGCCGCACGTGGTCAACTACAAGGACTTCGACATCCAGCCCGAGTACCGCGGCGACTGGGACAAGTTCAACATGTGGCGCTATGTGTCCAAGGTCGACGAGACCACCATCCGTGCCTACTCGATGGCCAACTACCCGGAAGAGCGCGGACTGGTGAAGTTCAACATCCGCATCGCCTCGCCGCCGCCGGGCAAGGACGACATCCCGCCGGGCAAGATGTCCTCGTTCGTGTTCAACCTCAAGCCGGGCGACAAGATCACAGTGTACGGACCGTTCGGCGAGTTCTTCGCCCGCGACACCGACAACGAGATGGTGTTCATCGGCGGCGGTGCCGGTATGGCGCCGATGCGCTCGCACATCTTCGACCAGCTCAAGCGTCTGAAGTCCACGCGCAAGATGAGCTTCTGGTACGGCGCGCGCTCGATGCGCGAGGCGTTCTACGTCGAGGAATACGACCAGCTGCAGGCCGAGAACCCGAACTTCAAGTGGCACCTGGCGCTGTCCGACCCGCTGCCGGAAGACAACTGGAGCGGCTACACCGGCTTCATCCATAACGTGCTCTACGAGAACTACCTCAAGGACCATCCGGCGCCCGAGGACTGCGAGTTCTACATGTGCGGCCCGCCGATGATGAACGCTGCGGTGATCAAGATGCTGCTCGACCTAGGTGTCGAGCGGGAGAACATCCTGCTCGACGACTTCGGCGGCTAGTCTTGAGCCTGGCAGCACTCCTGCGGCCCGTCATCGCTGTCGCCTGCGCGGCAGCCCTGACGGGCTGCCTGTTTTCCGACCCGCTGGAATCCTTCGGCGGTCCGACCATGGGCAGCACCTATTCGGTCAAGTACGTGCGCGGCAGCGGCGTGGCGGAGGCGACTACCCTGCAGGCCGGGGTCGAGGCGATCCTCGCCGAGGTCGACCAGCAGATGTCCACCTACCGCGACGACTCGCTGATCGAGCGCTTCAACCAGGCAGCGGCCGGTACCTGCATGGCCATGCCGCCGGCGGTGCTGGAGCTGGTGCGCCTGGGCGAGGACCTGTCGCAGCGCAGCGGCGGCGCGTTCGACCTGACCCTTGAACCCTTGCTCAACCTCTGGGGCTTCGGTCCCAAGTCGCGCAGCGAGCAGGTGCCCAGCGCCGAAGCCATCGCCGAGGCGCGCCAGCGGGTCGGTCATGCGCACCTGCGCATCGATGGCCAGCGGCTGTGCAAGGATGCGAAGGTCCAGGTCGACTTCAACAGCATCGCCGCCGGGCATGCGGTCGACCGCATCGCCGCCTGGCTGGAAGGGCAGGGGGTCAGCAGCTATCTGGTGGAGGCCACCGGCGAGCTGAAGGCGCGCGGACGCAAGCCCGACGGCGCGCCCTGGCGCATCGCCATCGAGGAGCCGCGCGACGACCAGCAGGTGGCACAGAAGGTGCTTGAGCTGGACGGCCTGGGCGTCTCCACCTCCGGCGACTACCGCAACTACTTCGAGGAGAACGGCCGGCGCTACTCGCACACCCTGGACCCGCGCAGCGGCGCGCCGATCGGCCATCGCCTGGCGGCGGTGACCGTGGTGCACCCGCAGGCGCTGCTGGCCGACGGCCTGTCGACCCTGCTGATGGTGCTGGGGCCGGAAGAGGGGGCGGCGTATGCTGAGCGCGAAGGACTGGCGGCACTGTTCGTGACCCGCGAGGGCGAAGGTTTCGTCACTCGCAGTACCAAGGCTTTTGATGCGCTGTTCCCGGCGCAGGAGGACACACCATGACCTGGTTGCTGGTCTTTGCCGTCATGCTGCTGGTGGTGCTGGGCATGTCGGTCGGGGTGATCATGGGCCGCAAGCCGATCGCCGGCTCATGCGGCGGCATCGCCAACCTCGGCATCGAGAAGGACGAATGCCCGATCTGCGGCGGCGACACCCAGAAGTGCGAGGAGGCCAGCAGCGAGGGCGGCGACAAGGCCCCGCTGGTGCAGGCCATTGACGCGACCCGCGCGCGCTGAACAACCCGACGGGGGCAGTCTGACTGCCCCCGTCGTCATTTGCGGCCCGCGCAGGCGCGATGCCTGCGTGCCTGGCCCGAGGTATGAGGCCCGCCCAGCGGCGGGCCGCAGTTTGTCCATAAGGAGTGGCAGATGGCTGTCTACAACTATGACGTAGTGGTGCTGGGCTCCGGCCCGGCGGGCGAGGGTGCGGCGATGAGCGCCGCCAAGAGCGGGCGCAAGGTGGCCGTGGTCGATAGCCGCAAGCTGGTCGGCGGCAACTGCACCCACCTGGGAACCATTCCCTCCAAGGCCCTGCGTCACTCGGTCCGGCAGATCCTGCAGTTCAACACCAACCCGATGTTCCGCCAGATCGGCGAGCCGCGCTGGTTCTCCTTCCCCGACGTGCTGAAGAGCGCCGAGAAGGTGATCGCCAAGCAGGTCGCCTCGCGCACCGGCTACTACGCGCGCAACCGTGTCGACCTGTTCGTCGGCAGGGCCAGCTTCGCCGACCAGCACACCATCGAGGTGCTCGGCCACAACGGTGTGGTCGAGCGCCTGGTCACCAAGCAGGTGGTGATCGCCACCGGCTCGCGTCCCTACCGCCCGGCGGACGTCGACTTCAGCCACCCGCGCATCTACGACAGCGACACCATCCTCACCCTCAGCCATACCCCGCGCCGGCTGATCATCTACGGCGCCGGGGTGATCGGCTGCGAGTACGCGTCGATCTTCAGCGGCCTGGGCGTGCTGGTCGATCTGATCGACAACCGCGACCAGTTGCTCAGCTTCCTCGATCGGGAGATATCCGATGCGCTGAGCTACCACCTGCGTACCAACAATGTGCTGATCCGCCACAACGAGGAGTACGAGCGCATCGAGGGCCTCGACCACGGCGTGGTGCTGCACCTGAAGTCGGGCAAGAAGATCAAGGCCGATGCCCTGCTGTGGTGCAACGGCCGCACCGGCAACACCGACCAGCTGGCCCTGGAGAACATCGGCCTGGAGGCCAACAGCCGCGGCCAGGTCGCCGTCGACAAGCACTATCGCACCAGCGTGGCCAACGTCTATGCCGCCGGCGACGTGATCGGCTGGCCGAGTCTGGCCAGCGCCGCCTACGACCAGGGGCGTTCGGCGGCGGCCAACATGGCCGAGCACATGGGCTACGAGGGCTGGCACTTCGTCGACGACGTGCCGACCGGTATCTACACCATCCCGGAGATCAGCTCGGTCGGCAAGAGCGAGCAGGAGCTGACCCAGGCCAAGGTGCCCTACGAGGTCGGCAAGGCGTTCTTCAAGTCGATGGCTCGCGCGCAGATCTCCAACGAGCGTGCCGGGATGCTGAAGATCCTCTTCCACCGCGAGACCCTGGAGCTGCTCGGCGTGCACTGCTTCGGCTACCAGGCCTCGGAGATCGTCCACATCGGCCAGGCGATCATGAACCAGCAGGGCGAGGCGAACAGCATCAAGTACTTCATCAACACCACCTTCAACTACCCGACCATGGCCGAAGCCTACCGGGTGGCGGCGTTCGACGGTCTCAACCGGCTTTTTTGACCGGCTCCGACCGGTGGCCTGAGCCGGTCGGAGAGTGGCCGCTCAACGATCCCGGAGTATGGCGCTGGCCAAACCGGGAAAGTCTGTGATCAGGCTGTCCACCCCGCAGTCGGCGAGCCGGCGCATCAGCGCCGGTTCGTTGACCGTCCAGACCGAGACGTGCAGGCCCTGACGCTGCGCCTTGAGCAGACGTGCCGGGCTGCACAGCGTCCAGTTCAGCACCAGCATCCGGCAGTCGTGGCGTGCCGCGACCTTCAGCGGATCCAGCCAGGCATGCTCGGCGACCAGCCCGCGCGCCAGTTGCGGCGCCCGGCGGCGCAGTGCCAGCAGCACGCTGCGCGAGCTGCTGGTGACTATCACCCTGTCTTCCAGACCGAACTCGGCGACCAGCGTGGCGATGGCGTCCACCGTGCGTGCGGCGCGCGCCGGCGAGGCGCTCTTGACTTCCAGTTGCCAGTGCTCGAAAGGGCAGTGCAGGAACAGGCTTCGCAGGCGCGGAATCGGGCAGGGCCAGGGCCATGCGGGACCGGCGGCGCGGGCGTCGAGGCGCTCCAGCTCCGCGGCGCTGTGTTCGGCGACCTTGCCGCGCTGGCCGGTGGTGCGCTTGAGGGTCGGGTCGTGGATCACCATCAGTTCGCCGTCGGCGGAGAGGTGCAGGTCCAGCTCGCAGCGCGTCACGCCCTGGGCGAGGCAGTGCTGGAAGCTGGCCAGGGTGTTTTCCGGAGCCTCGCCCCGGGCGCCGCGGTGGCCATAGATCAGGGTCACGCCTGTACCTCCTTGCGAGGGGAACCATGTCAGCCTTCTAGCATGTGCCGCACGCTTTGGGGAGTGCATGGCGGTGCGCCGCCGGCGGGCTTGCGGTAGACTGCCGCCCGGACCGGCGTGGCGCCGGTCGCCGGCATGTCCTGCACACAGGCTGCAGCCATGCTGCGACAACCGGATGTCTTCCTTTCGCCTGCCAGGCAAGCCCGAGCATGTTCAGACCCTTACCTGTGTTCATCGGCGCGCGCTATACCCGCGCCAAGCGTCGCAACCATTTCATCTCGTTCATCTCCCTCACCTCGATGGTCGGCCTCGCCCTGGGCGTGCTGGTGATGATCCTCGTGCTGTCGGTGATGAACGGCTTCGACCGCGAGCTGCGCACGCGGATTCTCGGCATGGTGCCGCACGCCACCATCAGCAGCTACCAGCCGGTCGACGACTGGCGGGCGCTGGCGGCCAAGGCCGGCGAGCATCCCGAGGTGCTGGCGGTGGCGCCGTTCACCCAGCTGCAGGGCATGCTCACCCACAGCGGCGGCGTGCAGCCGGTGCTGGTCAACGCGGTGCTGCCCGAGGCGGAAAAGCAGGTGTCGATCATCGATCAGCACATGGTCCGCGGGCGCCTCGACGATCTGCAGAGCGGCGAGTTCGGCATGGTCATCGGCGAGCTCACCGCACGGCGCTTCCGCGTCGATGTCGGCGACAAGCTGACCTTCATCCTCCCCGAGGCTTCGGTGACCCCGGCCGGGGTGTTCCCGCGCCTCAAGCGCTTCACCGTGGTGGGCATCTTCAAGGTCGGCGCCGAGCTGGACAGCTCCCTGGCGCTGATCCACGTCGGCGACGCCGCGCGCCTGTCGCGCTGGCAGGAGAACCAGGTCGAGGGGGTGCGCCTCAAGCTCAAGGATCTGTTCCAGGCGCCGCGCGTGGCCTGGGAGATCGCCGGCACCTTCACCGGCGAGGACTACGTCGCCCGCGACTGGACGCGCAGCCACGGCAGCCTGTTCCAGGCGATCCAGATGGAGAAGACCATGATCGCCCTGCTGCTGCTGCTGATCGTCGCGGTGGCGGCGTTCAACATCATTTCCACCCTGGTGATGGTGGTCACCGACAAGAAGGCCGACATCGCCATCCTGCGCACCCTGGGCATGACGCCACGGCAGATCATGCTGGTGTTCATGGTCCAGGGCTCGGTGATCGGCGTGGTCGGCACCCTGATCGGCGGTGTCCTCGGGGTGATCGCCGCCCTCAACGTCACCGCCTGGGTCGCCGGGCTGGAGAAGCTGCTGGGACACAAGTTCCTCAGTTCGGACGTCTACTTCATCAACTACCTGCCCTCGCAGCTGCGCGTCGAGGATGTCGTGCTGATCTGCTCGGCTGCGCTGCTGATGAGCTTCTTCGCCACCCTGTACCCGGCCTGGAAGGCGGCGCGCACCCAGCCGGCGGAGGCCCTGCGCTATGAGTAACGATCAGGCGGTGCTGCTGTGCCGCAACCTCGGCAAGCGTTACGAGGAGGGCCCGCAGTCGGTGCAGGTGCTCGACGGCGTCGAGCTGGCGCTGCTGCCCGGCGAGCGGGTGGCCATCGTCGGCAGCTCCGGCTCGGGCAAGACCACTCTGCTCAACCTGCTCGGCGGGCTCGACAATCCCAGCGAGGGCAGCGTCTGGCTGGCCGGTGAGGAGCTCTCGGCGCTCGGCGAGAAGGCCCGCGGCCTGCTGCGCAACCGCGCCATGGGCTTCGTCTACCAGTTCCATCACCTGCTGCCCGAATTCAGTGCGCTGGAGAACGTCTGCATGCCGCTGCTGATCGGCGCCACGCCGATCGCCGAGGCGCGCCAGCGCGCAACCGCGCTGCTCGAACGGGTCGGCCTCGGCCACCGGCTCACCCACAAGCCGGCCGAGCTGTCCGGCGGCGAACGTCAGCGGGTGGCCATTGCGCGCGCGCTGGTCAACCGTCCGGCGCTGGTGCTGCTCGACGAGCCGACCGGCAACCTCGACCAGCACACCGCGCGCGGTATCCAGGAACTGATGCTGGAACTGAGCAGCTCGCTCAAGACCGCCTTCCTGGTGGTGACCCACGACCTGGCCCTGGCTCGGCAGATGAACCGTGTGCTGCATCTGGAAGGCGGCCGGCTGGTCGAGCGCGACTGACGGCTCTGCCTCGACAGGCTGGCCATGCACGAAAACGCCGCCGTCCGGGATCCGGACGGCGGCGTTTGTGCATCGGCGGACTCAGGAGGAGCGCTGCTGGCGATCGTTCTGGCGTTTCAGCCAGCTGCGCCGCACCCACCAGCGCCAGTAGAGCATGGTTCCGAAGTAACCCAGCGCCGCCAGTGCCAGTCCCGCGACCAGCGAGCCGAGGTACAGCGGCTTCCACAGTACCGCCAGTTCGGCGGTGACCCAGGCCATGCTCAGCTCGTCCGGCATGACGAGGGCTGGCGTATCCATCAGCCAGGTGCCCAGTTTGTAGGTGCAGTAGAACACCGGGGGCATGGTGATCGGGTTGGTCAGCCAGACCAGGCCGATGGCGATCGGCAGGTTGGCGCGCAGCGGAATGGCCAGTGCGGCGGAGGCGAGCATCTGCATCGGCATGGGGATCATCGCCCAGAACAGGCCGACGGCCATGGCGCGGGCAACCGAGTGGCGGTTGAGATGCCATAGGTTGGGATCGTGGATCAGGCCGCCGAGAAAGCGCAGGGACTGGTTGTCCTTGATGCGATCGGGGTGGGGCATGTATCGCTTGAATATGCGGCGCGGCATAAGGACTCTCGGCGAACACGAAGCGCGGCTATTATGCACAGATTCCGTATGCCGCGCTGTCGATGGAACGAATCGCCGGATGGACTGTCGCCAGCCTTTCAAGGATGAAGCCGATGCGCTCGGGATTGCTCGCGCTCGCCGCGGGGTTGCTGCTGCTGCGTTTTCTGCCGGCGCTGCCGTCGACGACCGGGCTGCTGGCGCTGGGGGGCTGCGCGCTGCTGCTGGCGCTGCTGCGCTGGCCACCCGCGCGGCTCGCCGCCCTGTGCCTGCTGGGGCTGCTCTGGGCGTGCCTGACGGCGCAGTCGGCGCTGGACGACCGTCTGGCGCCCGCCTGGGACGGTCGTACCCTGTGGCTCGAAGGGCGCATCGCCGGTCTGCCGGAGCAGGGCGAGGGCGTCACCCGTTTCTATCTCGAACAGGCGCAGTCGCGGCGCACCGCGCTGCCGGCGCGTCTGCGCCTGTCCTGGTATGGCGCGCCGCCGCTGGCTGGCGGGGAGGTCTGGCGCCTGGCCGTCAGCCTCAAGCGGCCGCGCGGCAGCCTCAACCCCCATGCCTTCGACTACGAGGCCTGGCTGAGCGCACGACGCGTCGGCGCCACCGGTTCGGTGAAGGCCGGCGAGCGCCTGCTGGCGGCGGGCGGCGCACCGGCCTGGCGCGATGCCCTGCGCCAGCGGCTGCTGGCCGTGCCGGCACAGGGGCGCGAGGGCATCCTGGCGGCGCTGGTGCTGGGCGACGGCTCGGGGCTGAGCGATGCCGACTGGCAGGCGCTGCAGGCCACCGGCACCGTCCATCTGCTGGTGATTTCCGGCCAGCATGTGGCCATGCTCGCCGGACTGCTGTATGCCCTGGTCGCCGCCCTGTACCGCTGCGGCCTGTGGCCGCGCGAGCGCGCCTGGCTGCCGGCGGCCTGCCTGCTGGCCATGGCCGGTGCGCTGGGCTACGGCGCCCTGGCCGGCTTCGAGGTACCGGTGCGCCGTGCTTGCGCGATGGTCGCCCTGGTGCTGCTGTGGCGCTGGCGCTTCCGCCAGTTGGGCGCTTGGACGCCACTGCTGGCGGCCCTCGTCTTGGTGTTGCTGGCCGAGCCGCTGGCCAGCCTGCAGCCGGGATTCTGGCTGTCGTTCGCGGCGGTGGCGCTGCTGGTCTGGTGCTTCGCCGCGCGCCAGGGGCGGTTCCGCGCCTGGCACCTGCTGCTGCTCACGCAATGGGCGATGACCGTCGGGCTGCTGCCCCTGCTGCTCGGCCTGGGGCTGCCGGTGAGCCTCAGCGGGCCCTTCGCCAACCTGCTGGCGGTGCCTTGGGTCGGTCTGCTCATCGTGCCGCTGGCGCTGCTCGGCACCCTGCTGCTGCCCCTGCCCGGCGTGGGCGAGGGGCTGCTGTGGCTGGCGGGCCTGCAACTGGACTGGCTGTTCGCGCTGCTGCATCGACTGGCGGCCGCCTGGCCAGCTTGGCAGGGGCCGGCGCCGCCGCCCTGGGCGATCTGCCTCGCCGTGCTGGGTGCGTTGCTGGTGCTGCTGCCGCGCGGCGTACCGCTGCGCGCGTTCGGCCTGCCGTTGCTGCTGGTGGCGCTCTGGCCGGCGCCGGCGCGTGTGCCACAAGGGCAGGCCGAGGTCTGGCTGCTGGATGTCGGCCAGGGGCTGGCGGTGCTGGTGCGTACCCGCGAGCACGCCCTGCTCTACGATGCCGGGCCGGCGCGGCGGGGCTTCGACAGCGGCGAGAAAATCGTCGCGCCGGTGCTGCAGGGGCTGGGCGTGCGGCGCCTGCATGGCCTGCTGCTCAGCCACGCTGACAGCGACCATGCCGGCGGCGCGGCCGCCGTGCTGCGGACGCTGGCGGTGGACGATCTGCAGGGCGGCGAGGCCGGGCGGCATAAGCTGCCGCGTCCGGTTCGGCCTTGTCGGGAGGGGCAGCGCTGGCAGTGGGATGGCGTCGAGTTCGTCACTTGGCAGTGGGCGGCGGCGGACAACCCCAACGACGCTTCCTGCCTGCTGCGCATCGAGGCGGCCGGCGAGCGCCTGCTGCTCAGCGGCGATCTTGGCGTGCGCGGCGAGGACTGGCTGCGCGCCAGCGGTCGCGACCTGCGCGCTGACTGGTTACTAGCGCCGCACCACGGCAGTCGCAGCTCGTCGAGTCGCGCCTTCCTGCAGGCGGTGGCGCCACGCGGCGTGCTGATCTCGCGCGGCTGGCAGAACCCGTTCGGCCATCCCCATGCCGAGGTGCTGGCGCGTTATGCTGCGCTCGGCCTGCCCACCCACGACACCGCGCGCGAGGGCGCCCTGCACCTGCGGCTGGGCAGCGGTACGGTGCCGCAGGGCATGCGCGGCAGCGGCGGATTCTGGCAGGAAAAATGAGAACGCCGGCGGTCGGCGGCCCCCGGCCCCTGTGCTAGAGTTGCGCGAATTTTTCGATGGGGATGCCCGACTGTGTGGGAACTGGTCAAAGCCGGCGGCTGGATGATGCTGCCGATCATTCTGTGTTCGATCGCCGCGCTCGGCATCAGTGCCGAACGCCTGTGGAGCCTGCGTCCCTCCCGCATCGCGCCGCCCAACCTGCTCGCCCAGGTATGGCGCTGGATCCAGGAGCGTCAGCTGGACGCCCAGAAGCTCAAGGAGCTGCGCGCTTCCTCGCCGCTGGGCGAGATTCTCGCCGCCGGGCTGGCCAATTCCCGCCATGGCCGCGAGATCATGAAGGAGTGCATCGAGGAAGCCGCCTCGCGGGTCATCCATGACCTGGAGCGCTACCTCAACGCCCTCGGCAGCATCGCCGCGGTGGCGCCGCTGCTCGGCCTGCTCGGCACGGTACTGGGGATGATCGAGATCTTCAGCGGCTTCATGAGCACCGGCATGGCCAATGCCCCGGTGCTGGCCGGCGGCATTTCCAAGGCGCTGATCACCACCGCGGCCGGGCTGATCGTGGCGATTCCGGCGCTGTTCTTCTACCGCTACCTGCAGCGCCGGGTCGACGAACTGGTGATGGGCATGCAGCAGGAAGCCGTGCGCCTGGTGGAGATGGTCCAGGGCGACCGCGAGGTCGATCTCGGCGAGGGCGGTGGGCGGTGAAGTTCCGACGCAAGCCCCGCGAGAACGTCGAGATCAACCTGGCCTCGCTGCTCGACGTGGTGTTCATCCTGCTGCTGTTCTTCGTGGTCACCACCACCTTCACCCGCGAGACCCAGCTGCAGATCGACCTGCCCGAGGCGGCCAGCGCCACGCCGCCGCAACCGAGCGAGCGCAAGCCCCTGGAAGTGCAGATCGCCGCCGACGGCAGCTACGCGCTCAATGGCCAGCCGCTGGCGCGCAGCGACCTGGCGACCCTCAGCAGCGCGCTGCAGCAGGCCTCTGCGGGCGACAGCAGCCTGCCGCTGGTGATCAGTGCCGACGCGCAGACCCCGCACCAGGCGGTGATCACCGCGATGGATGCCGCCGGCAAGCTGGGCTTTGCCCACCTGCGCATCAGCACCGTGGAAGCGGCGAAGCCGGGGCCATGAATCTGGCCGAGCGCCTCAGCCGTGCCTGGTATGCCGGGCATCCGGCCCTGTGCCTGCTGCGCCCGTTGGAGGCGCTGTATCGCTGGATCGTCCGGCGCCGGCGTACTGCCTTCCTCGCTGGTCGCAGTGCGGCTTTCCGTGCGCCGGTGCCGGTGATCGTGGTCGGCAACCTCAGCGTCGGCGGCACCGGCAAGACGCCGATGATCCTCTGGCTGATCGAGCACTGCCGCGCCCGCGGCCTGCGCGTCGGGGTGGTCAGCCGCGGCTATGGCGCCACGCCGCCGAGCCTGCCTTGGCGGGTGCGCGCCGGGCAGTCGGCCGCGCAGGCCGGCGACGAGCCGCTGATGATCGTCGAGCGCAGCGGCGTGCCGCTGATGATCGATCCGGATCGCGCTCGCGCGGTGCGCGCGCTGCTCGCCGAGGAGCCGCTGGACCTGATTCTCAGCGACGACGGCCTGCAGCATTACCGTCTGGCCCGCGACCTGGAGCTGGTGCTGATCGACGCCGCACGGGGCCTGGGCAACCGTCGCTGCCTACCGGCCGGCCCGCTGCGCGAGCCGCCGGAGCGTCTGCAAGAAGTCGATGCCTGTCTGCTCAACGGTGCGGGTGGCGACAGCGAGGCGGGTTTCGCCTTCAATCTGCGCCCTAGCGCGCTGGTCAACCTGGCCAGCGGCGAGCGCCGCCCGCTGGATCATCTGCCGGCGGGACAGGCGGTGCATGCGGTGGCCGGCATCGGCAACCCGCAGCGTTTCTTCGCCACCCTCGAGGCGCTACACTGGCGCCCGGTTCCGCATCCCTTCGCCGATCACGCGGCCTACGGCCCCGAGGATCTGCGCTTCAGCCCGGCCCTGCCGCTGCTGATGACCGAGAAGGATGCGGTGAAATGCCGGGGATTCGCCGCCGCCGACTGGTGGTATCTGGCCGTCGAAGGCCAGCCGTCGCCGGCCTTCGTGGCCTGGTTCGACGCCCAGCTGGCGCGTCTTGCGCCACGCTGACGGGGCCGGCGGCTCCCCCTGACTCCTCTTCCAGGATCGCTGCCATGGACCCGAAACTGCTCGATATCCTCGCCTGCCCGCTGTGCAAGGGCCCCCTCAAACTCAGCGACGACAAGTCCGAGCTGATCTGCAAGACTGACGGCCTGGCCTACCCGGTGCGCGACGGCATCCCGGTGATGCTGGAAGGCGAGGCGCGTACCCTGACCGTCGACGAGCGTCTGGACGCATGAGCATGGACTTCGTCGTCGTCATTCCCGCCCGCTACGCTTCCACCCGCCTGCCCGGCAAGCCGCTGCAGGATATCGCCGGCAAGCCGATGATCCGGCATGTCTGGGAACAGGCGCGCAAGAGCGCCGCCCGCCGCGTGGTGGTGGCCACCGACGATGTACGCATCGTCGAGGCCTGTCAGGGCTTCGGCGCCGAGGTGCTGCTGACCCGCGGCGACCACAACTCCGGTACCGACCGTCTGGCCGAAGTCGCCAGCCAGCTCGGCCTGGCCGCGGATGCCATCGTGGTCAACGTACAGGGCGACGAGCCGCTGATCCCGCCTGCGCTCATCGACCAGGTGGCGGCGAACCTGGCAGCCAACCCGCAGGCCGGCATCGCCACCCTGGCCGAGCCGATAGTCGATGCCGCCCAGCTGTTCAATCCCAATGCGGTCAAGGTGGTCAGCGATGCCGCGGGGCTGGCGCTGACCTTCAGCCGCGCGCCGCTGCCCTGGGCGCGCGATGCCTTCGCCACGGATCGCCAGAGTCTGCCGGACGGGGTGCCGTTCCGTCGCCACATCGGCATCTACGCCTACCGCGCCGGTTTCCTCCACGACTTCGTCGCCTGGGGGCCGTGCTGGCTGGAGGATGCCGAGTGCCTGGAGCAGTTGCGTGCGCTGTGGCACGGCGTGCGCATCCATGTCGCCGACGCCGTCGAGGCGCCGCCGGCCGGGGTCGACACGGCCGAAGACCTGCAGCGCGTCCGTCAGCTGCTGGGAGCCTGAGGTGCGCGTCCTGTTCGTCTGTCTCGGCAACATCTGTCGCTCGCCCACCGCCGAGGGGGTGATGCGCCACCGGCTGCAGCAGGCTGGGCTGGCCGCGCAGGTCGCGGTGGACTCCGCCGGCACCGCCGCCTGGCATATCGGCAAGGCGCCCGACCCGCGCACCTGCGCCGCCGCCGCGCAGCGCGGCTACCGCCTGCACGAGCTGCGGGCCCGCCAGGTGCAGGCCGAGGACTTCGCCCGCTTCGACCTGATCCTCGCCATGGACCACGACAACCTGCGCGAGCTGCAGCGCCTGCGTCCCGACTCCGCGGGCGCCGAGCTGGATCTGCTGCTGCGCCGCGGCGGACTGGCCGAGCATGAGGTCCCCGATCCCTACTACGGCGGCAGCGACGGTTTCGAGCGGGTGCTGGACCTGGTCGAGTCGGCCTGCGAGCGACTGATCGAGCAGATCCGGGAGCGCCTGTGAGCCTGAGCATTCATGAACACTACTCGCTGAAGGCCTGCAACACCTTCGGCGTCGACGTTGCGGCACGCTGGTTCGCCGAAGCCCGCGACGAGGCGCAGGTGCGCGAGGCGCTGGATGCCGCCGCCGCGCGCGGCGCCGAGCTGCTGGTGATCGGTAGTGGCAGCAACCTGCTGCTGACCGCCGATCTGGATGCCTTCGTGCTGCGCATGGCCAGTCGCGGCCGGCGTCTGCTGGGCGAGGAGGGGGGGCGGGTGCTGGTCGAGGCCGAGGCTGGCGAGCCCTGGCATCCCTTCGTGCTGTGGACCCTGGAGCAGGGCCTCGGCGGGCTGGAGAACCTCAGTCTGATCCCCGGCACCGTGGGCGCCGCGCCGATGCAGAACATCGGCGCCTACGGTGTCGAGCTGAAGGACGTGCTGCACAGCCTGGTGGCGCTGGATCGCCAGAGCGGCGAGCTGCGCGAGTTCGCCGCCGAGGAGTGCGCCTTCGCCTACCGCGACAGTCGTTTCAAGCGCGAGGCCGGGCGCTGGCTGATCCTGCGGGTGCGTTTCGCCCTGAGCCGCACGCCGCAGCTGCACCTCGACTACGGCCCGCTGCGCCAGCGCCTGCAGGCGCAGGGCATCGCCGCGCCGAGCGTGCTGGAGGTCAGCCGCGCGGTCTGTGCGATCCGCGCCGAGAAACTGCCCGACCCGCAGGTGCTCGGCAATGCCGGCAGTTTCTTCAAGAACCCGCTGGTCAGCGAAGCGCAGGCCAGCGCGCTGCGCGCGCAGTGGCCGGGGCTGGTCGCGTATCCGGCAGGCGAGGGGCAGGTCAAGCTGGCCGCCGGCTGGCTGATCGAGCAGGCCGGCTGGAAGGGCTATCGTGACGGCGATGCCGGGGTGCATGCCCAGCAGGCGTTGGTGCTGGTGAATCACGGCCGAGCCAGCGGCAGCGAGTTGCTGGACCTAGCCCGGCGCATCCAGGCCGATATCCGTGCCCGCTTCGGCGTCGAACTGGAGATCGAGCCGCTGGTCCGCTGAGCCGCACGCTGGCGCCGCGATT
Source organism: Pseudomonas guangdongensis (assembly GCF_900105885.1). Classification (NCBI taxonomy): domain Bacteria; kingdom Pseudomonadati; phylum Pseudomonadota; class Gammaproteobacteria; order Pseudomonadales; family Pseudomonadaceae; genus Geopseudomonas; species Geopseudomonas guangdongensis. The sequence continues at coordinate 2,201,705 of NZ_LT629780.1, forward strand.
CTTTTCGCAGGCGACAAAAAGGGGGAGTGCCTTGCGGCACTCCCCCTTTTTGTCGGGCGCAACCGGCCGTCAGGCCTGGGGCTTGCGCTCTTCCTCGGCGCTCGCCGGGGCGCTCTCGGCACGGCCCTGCGCGTCGGTCGCGACCTCGGCAGGCATCTCCGCCAGCGGCTCGGTGCTGTCCGGCTGCGCGGTGGCGGCCTCTTGCGCGGCCGGGCTGGCGGTTTCGGCCGGTTCGGCCTCGACGGCGGCTGCCTGCTCGACGACCGGCTCGACGGCTTCCACCTGGGCCTCAGCTACCGGCTGGACGGGGCTGGCCGGTTCGGCTGCAGCCTCGACCTCGGCTGCGCTGACCGCGACGGCGGCGCTGGCGGCTGCCTGGGTGGCAGCCTCGCGTGCCTTGCGCTCGGCTTCGCGACGGCGGCGACGCTCGCGCGGGTCGTTGGGCGCACGGCCACCGGCGGCGGTCTGAGCGCTCTCTTCGCCGGCTTCGGCAGTCGGCTCGGCGGGCTCGCTCGTGACGAGGGCAACCGGCAGTTCGCTGCTTGCCGCGACGGTTTCGACCGGGGTGTCGAGCGGCTGGCTCGCCACTTCGGTGGCGACCGGGGCGGGCTGGGCGGCTACTTCGACCTCGGCGCTTGCCGCCTCGACCGGAGCGGCTTCGCTGACAGGCGCCGCTTCGGCTGCGATGGCGGTCACGGCAGCGCCGGTGGCCAGGATGGCGCCTTCGGCGGCGACCGGCTCGTCGCCCGGCAGTTCGATGCCTGCTTCGCGCTGGCGCTCGCGGCGGTTGCTGCGGCGGCGCTGGCCGCGCGAGCGGCGACGCGGACGTTCGCCGTCGCCGTCGTCGAGTTGCTCGTCCTGCTCCAGTTCCGCGTCGGCAGCGCCGTTGTCCGCTTCCTCGCCGGCTTCCTCGTGGCGCGGGATGCGCGGCGGGCGTTCGCTGCGCGGTTTGCGCTCGCTGCGCTCCTCGCGGCGACCTTCCTGCTCCTGCGGCACTTGCTCGATCACGGTGCTGCCGGCGTCCGCCACATTGTCGGGGGTTTCGCTCGGTACGGCGCGCTCTTCGCGGGCCATGCGCTCTTCGCGCGGCTGGCGCTCTTCACGAGCCTGGCGCTCCTCGCGGGGCTGACGCTCTTCACGCGGCTGGCGCTCTTCGCGGGGCTGACGCTCTTCACGAGCCTGGCGCTCCTCGCGGGGCTGGCGCTCTTCACGCGGCTGACGCTCCTCGCGCGGCTTGCGCTCTTCACGCGGCTGACGCTCCTCGCGCGGCTTGCGCTCTTCGCGGGGCTGACGCTCCTCGCGCGGCTTGCGTTCGCTGCGCTCGCCATCGCGGCGGCGATTCTGCTGGCGACCGTTGCGGCGTTCCTCGTTGCGGGCCTGGCGCTCGGAGCTGCTGGCCTCGGCGCTCGCGGCGGCGGCGACTGGCTTGGGCTCTTCCTTGCCGGCGAACAGGCTGACCAGGGAGCGGATCAGGCCCTTGAACAGGCTCGGTTCGGCGACCGGCTGCACGGGCGCTGCCGGTGCCGGCGCCGCTTCGGCCACCGCCACCTGAGGGGCCGGGCGCTCGGGGGCCACGGTCTTCACCGCCGCTTCCTGGCGCACCAGGGTGCGGGTGGCGGCGACCGGCTGGACTTCCTCGACTTCGCTCGGGGTCATCTCGTAGCTGGACTGGCCGACCTGCAGGTCCGGGCTGTCGTCGCGCAGGCGCTGCACTTCGAAATGCGGGGTTTCCAGGTGGTCGTTGGGCAGAATCACGATGCGCGCACGGGTACGCAGCTCGATCTTGGTGATGGCGTTGCGCTTCTCGTTGAGCAGGAAGGCGGCTACCGGGATCGGCACCTGGGCGCGCACCTCGGCGGTGCGGTCCTTGAGAGCCTCTTCCTCGATCAGGCGCAGGATCGCCAGCGACAGCGATTCAACGTCGCGGATGATGCCCTGGCCGTTGCAGCGCGGGCAGACCACGCCGCTGGTCTCGCCGAGCGAGGGACGCAGGCGCTGACGGGACATCTCCAGCAGGCCGAAGCGCGAGATGCGTCCGACCTGGACGCGGGCACGGTCGGCTTCCAGGCACTCGCGGACCTTGTCTTCCACAGCGCGCTGGTTCTTCGCCGGGGTCATGTCGATGAAGTCGATGACGATCAGGCCGCCGATATCGCGCAGGCGCAGCTGGCGGGCGATTTCCTCGGCCGCTTCCAGGTTGGTCTGCAGCGCGGTTTCCTCGATGTCGCCGCCCTTGGTGGCGCGCGCCGAGTTGATGTCGATGGACACCAGCGCTTCGGTCGGGTCGATGACGATGGAGCCGCCCGACGGCAGCTTGACTTCGCGCTGGAAGGCGGTCTCGATCTGGCTCTCGATCTGGAAGCGGTTGAACAGCGGTACGCTGTCCTGGTACAGCTTGATCTTGCTGGCGTACTGCGGCATCACCTGCTGGATGAAGCTCAGCGCTTCTTCCTGGGCCTCGATGCTGTCGATCAGTACCTCGCCGATGTCCTGGCGCAGGTAGTCGCGGATCGCACGGATGATGACGTTACTTTCCTGGTAGATCAGGAAGGGCGCCTGGCGCTCGCCGGAGGCTTCCTTGATCGCGCTCCACAGTTGCAGCAGGTAGTCCAGATCCCACTGCAGCTCTTCGCTGGAGCGGCCGAGTCCCGCGGTGCGCACGATCAGGCCCATGTCGGCCGGGGCGTTGAGGCCATTGAGGGCTTCGCGCAGTTCGTTGCGCTCTTCGCCCTCGATGCGCCGGGAAATGCCGCCGGCCCGCGGGTTGTTGGGCATCAGCACCAGGTAGCGTCCGGCCAGGCTGATGAAGGTGGTCAGCGCCGCGCCCTTGTTGCCGCGCTCTTCCTTCTCGACCTGGACGATGACTTCCTGGCCTTCGCGCAGTACGTCCTTGATGTTGACCCGCCCTTCGGGAGTCTTGGAGAAGTATTCGCGGGAGATTTCCTTGAGCGGCAGGAAGCCGTGGCGCTCGGCGCCGAAGTCGACGAAGGCCGCTTCGAGGCTGGGTTCGACGCGGGTGATGCGGCCCTTGTAGATGTTGGCCTTCTTCTGCTGGCGAGCGCCCGACTCGATATCGAGGTCGAACAGGCGTTGGCCATCGACCAGGGCAACACGCAACTCTTCGGGTTGAGTCGCGTTGATCAGCATTCTTTTCATGTAGTACCAATGGTTTCCGGGCTGCCGGAAACGGCGGTTGGCACACACGACTCTCATGGTCGGTGTCAGGTGCGCCGGGAGCGGCCAGGCCGTTACCCTTGTCAAGCTGCACAGGCTATCTGGCCTGGCTGCGACTGGCGTCTCCTGCTGACTGTAGGTACAGAAGCACTCTTCGAGGAGGAGGAATCAAACAACGCTGCGGACGATCATGGCGTCTGGAAAGTCGAGTGCTACGCAGTCCGTCGTTTGTGCATCTCCACCCTGCACGTATCCCAGAGAATCGGGTGCCGCTCGCAGAATCCGCAGCGGGTTAGCATTCGCGCGCCACGCTGGGCGTTGCACGCATCATGTCTCGAGGCCTGGTTTTCCGAGTCGCTGCAACGCTTGTGCCCGCGACCCGTCGGACGGCCTGGCGTCCAGTGGTTGTATGTCCGGCGGCAGAACTCGTGTCCTGTATGCGCGCGGAATGCCGCTTTTGACGGCCGCCGGAATATAGCAGCAATCATTAAATGCTTCAATTCGGGGAAAAATTGCTATGATCCGCGCATGACAAATCCCGCTCAAATCTCCACCGGCGTCCAGTTGCTCGAAGTGCAGCCGGAACTGGCCGGGCAACGCATCGACAACTTTCTCCGCACCCAGCTCAAGGGCGTCCCCAAGACCCTGATCTACCGCATCCTGCGCAAGGGCGAGGTGCGGGTGAACAAGGGACGGATCAAGCCCGAGTACAAGCTGCAGGCTGGCGACATCGTGCGCGTGCCGCCGTTGCGCCTGGCCGAACGCGACGAGCCCGAGCCGCTGGCTCAGGGGTTGCTGCAGCGGCTGGAGGCGGCCATCGTCTACGAGGACAAGGCGCTGATCGTGCTCAACAAGCCGGCCGGTATCGCCGTGCACGGCGGCAGCGGGCTGAGCTACGGGGTGATCGAGGCATTCCGCCAGTTGCGCCCCGAGGCGAAGGACATCGAGTTGGTGCATCGGCTGGATCGCGACACCTCGGGTCTTTTGATGATCGCCAAGAAGCGCAGCATGCTGCGCCATCTGCACGAGGCGTTGCGCGGCGACGGCGTCGACAAGCGCTACCTGGCGTTGGTGTGCGGCAGCTGGCCGACCGCTAAGAAGAAGATCAGCGCGCCGCTCTTGAAAAACAACCTGCGCTCGGGCGAGCGGATGGTTGAGGTCAACCCCGAGGGCAAGGACGCGCTGACCGAGTTCCGCGTGGTGCGCCGCTTCGGCGAGTTCGCCACGCTGGTGGAGGCCAGCCCGATCACCGGGCGCACCCACCAGATCCGCGTGCATGCCAAGCATGCCGGGCATTCGATTGCCGGCGACAGCAAGTACGGCGACGACGAATTCACCCGCGAGATCCGCGAGCTGGGCGGCAAGCGCCTGTTCCTGCATGCCCATGCCTTGCGGGTGACGCTGCCTGACGGCGGCGTGCTGGCGCTGGAAGCGCCGGTCGACGAGGTGTGGATGCAGACCCTGGGGCGTCTCGATGCTTGATTACCGCCTGCTGGTCTTCGACTGGGACGGCACGCTGGTCGACTCGATCGCGCGCATCGTCGAGTCGATGCGCGTCGCCGCCGCCGAGTGCGCCCTGCCGCAGCGAGACGAGGCGACGATCCGCGGCATCATCGGTCTCGGCTTGCCGGAAGCGATCCGGAGTCTCTATCCCGAACTGGATGATCCTCGGCAGGTGGAGCGATTCCGGCGCGTCTACAGTGATCACTACATTCAGCTGGAAAGCAGTCCGTCGCCGCTGTTCGAGGGTGTGCTGGACTCGCTGCTGGCGTTCCGCGCGCAGGGCTATCGCCTCGCCGTGGCTACCGGCAAGAGCCGTCGCGGGCTGGATCGGGTGCTGGCCGGGCATGGCTGGGAAGCATTCTTCGATATCACGCGCTGCGCCGACGAAACCGCGAGCAAGCCCGATCCGCGGATGCTGCACGAGATTCTGGTCTGCTGTCGGATCGGGGCAGGGCAGGCGCTGATGGTCGGCGATTCGCCCTTCGACCTGCAGATGGCACAGCGGGCAGGCATGGCGGCGGTGGCGGTGGGCTATGGTGCCCAGCCGCTGGAGGTGTTGCGGGAGTATCGCCCGCAGCTGGCTATCGAGCGCTTCGCTGAGTTGCGCGACTGGCTGGCACGTGGCGACGGCCGCCTGAAGGGAGTGGATGAGCATGCAGTCGGATGAGTGGAAGGCGCCTGCGGCGCCGGAAGACGAAAAGACCTGGAAGCTGCTGGAAAAGGCAGTGCTGGCTGGGGTGATCGAGCAGCGCCGGGCGCGGCGCTGGGGCATCTTCTTCAAGGGGCTCGGCCTGATCTATCTGTTCGGCGTGCTGTTCCTGTTCTCCTCCTGGGGCGATCTGGAGAAGAAGGCAGCGCACCGCCCGCACACTGCGCTGATCGAGTTGCGCGGAATGATCGCCGACGAGGAGCGGGCCAGTGCCGACAATCTGGTCGGCAGTCTGCGTGCAGCCTTCGAGGACAAGAATACCCGCGCGGTGCTGCTGCGCATCAACAGTCCGGGCGGCAGCCCGGTGCAGTCGGGTTATGTCTACGACGAGATTCGTCGCCTGCGCAGCCTGTATCCGCAGATCAAGGTGTATGCGGTGATCACCGATCTGGGTGCGTCCGGCGCCTACTATATCGCCAGTGCGGCGGACGCCATCTATGCCGACAAGGCGAGTCTGGTCGGCTCCATCGGGGTGACGGCCTCCGGCTTCGGTTTCGTCGGGGTGATGGACAAGCTGGGCGTCGAGCGGCGGGTGTACACCTCCGGCGAGCACAAGACCTTCCTCGATCCGTTTGCACCGCAAAAGGAGGAGGAGAGCCGCTTCTGGGGTGGTGTGCTGGAAACCACCCACAAGCAATTCATCGCCAGCGTCAAGCAGGGGCGCGGCGAGCGTCTGAAGGATGCCGAGCATCCTGAGCTGTTTTCCGGGCTGGTCTGGTCTGGCGAGCAGGCGCTGGAGCTGGGGTTGATCGACGGGCTGGGCAGCGCCAGTCATGTGGCGCGCGAGGTGGTTGGCGAGGAAAATCTGGTCGATTTCACCCAGAAGGAGTCGCCGATCGACCGCTTTGCCAAGAAGATCGGTGCTGGCGTCAGCGAGCAGCTGTCGCTGTGGATGGGCTTGCCCGGGCCGAACCTGCGCTAGACGCGCCTTCAGGGAACGCTGATGTTCTCGTTCAGCAGCATGTCCACCAGGCGAATCAGTGGCAGGCCGATCAGGCTGGTGGCGTCTTCGCCTTCGGTGGCGCGAAACAGGCTGATGCCCAGGCCTTCGGACTTGAAGCTGCCGGCGCAGTCGTAGGGTTGTTCGAGCTTCAGGTAGCGCTCGATGCGGGCGTCGTCGAGCGCTCTGAAATGTACGGTGAAGGGGATGCAGGCGTTCTGTGTTCGGCCGCTGTGCGAGTTGTACAGGCACAGTCCGGTGTGGAAGATCACGCTGGAGTTGCTGGCGGCGCGCAGTTGTTCGCGGGCGCGGGCGAAATCGTGCGGTTTGCCGAGGATGCGACCATCGGCCAGGCTGGCGACCTGGTCCGAGCCGATGATCAGGTGCTCCGGATAGCGCGCGGCAAGGGCGCGGGCCTTGGCTTCGGCCAGGCGGCAGACCAATTGCGGGCCGTCTTCGTCGGGAAGCGGGCTTTCGTCGATCTCGGGCGCCGCATGCTCGAAAGGCAGCCGCAGGCGCTCCAGCAGGCTGCGGCGATAGGGTGAGCTGGAGGCGAGAACCAGGTGTGGCATGGCGATTTCCTCGGGAATGGCCGGCAATTCTATGTGTCCTGAGCGTGCGTCGCACGGTCGGGAAATTTCTTTGACAGTTAATAGGGGTGTCCCTAGAATGGCGCGCTTATGTTGAAAGGGCCGATTCCACCTCACATCGATCCGCGAAAGCTTGCCGATCGTGCCATCACTCTCGAAGGTGAGTGGCCGCTTGCGCAGTTTTCGAGGCTCTGCGAGCAGTTGGTCAGCGATGCCGGTAGCGTTCACGCTCGTTTCGAGTTTGGCCGCGACGAGCAGAGGCTGATCGTCATGCGCGGCAATCTCGAGGTCGAGGTGCAGATGGTTTGCCAGCGTTGTCTGGAGCCCGCTCTCCTGCCGGTACACAGCGAGTTTATCTACGCGGTACTCAAGGAAGGCGGTTCTGCGGACGGTCTGCCGAAAGGCTACGACGCGCTGGAGCTGGGAGAAGAACCGCTCGACCTGCTGGAACTGGTCGAAGACGAACTGCTCCTGGCGCTTCCCATTGTGCCGGCCCACGACCCCGAGGAATGCCAGCATCCGGCAGGTTTTGCGGCAGCACCAGAACCGAGCGTCGAAGAGGTTCCGCGGTCCAACCCGTTCGACGTACTGGCGCAGTTGAAACGTGACCCGAACGTTTAGGAGTTAATCATTATGGCTGTTCAGCAGAACAAAAAGTCTCGTTCCGCCCGCGACATGCGCCGTTCCCACGACGCCCTCGAGGCCAACGCCCTGTCCGTCGAGAAGAGCACCGGTGAAGTTCACCTGCGCCACCACGTGACCCCGGACGGTTTCTACCGTGGTCGCAAGATCGTCGACAAGGGCGCTGCCGAGTAATCCTTGTCTGCGCCGGTCATCGCGATCGATGCAATGGGTGGGGACTTCGGTCCCCACTGCATTGTCCCGGCCTGTGTCGACAGCCTGGCCGATTCCCCCCTTCTGCGGCTGATTCTCGTCGGCCAGCACGACATTCTTGAGCAACTGGTTGCTCAGTATCCCCGCCTCGACCGTACCCGCCTTCTGATTCGCCCCGCCGCCGATATCGTCGCCATGGACGCCCGTCCCGCCCAGGTGCTGCGCGGCAGTGCCGATTCGTCGATGCGCCAAGCGCTCGAGTTGGTGCGCCGTGGCGAGGCCCAGGCCTGCGTCAGCGCCGGCAATACCGGCGCCTTGATGGCGCTGTCCCGGCATGTGCTCAAGACCCTGCCGGGGATCGACCGGCCGGCGATGGTCACGGCGGTGCCGACCGCCGCCGGCAGCTGCCTGTTGCTGGATCTGGGGGCGAATATCGACTGCTCGGCGGAGAACCTCTATCAGTTCGCGGTGATGGGTGCGGTGGCTGCCGAGGCGCTGGGCGTCGTGCGCCCGCGGGTGGCGTTGCTGAATGTCGGTACCGAGGCGATCAAGGGCAACCAGCAGGTCAAGCTGGCTGCCAGCCTGCTGCTGCAGGCCCGCGAGCTGAACTATGTCGGTTTCGTCGAGGGTGACGGCCTGTATCGCGGCGAGGCCGATGTGGTCGTGTGCGACGGCTTCGTCGGCAATATCGTGCTCAAGGCCAGCGAAGGGCTGGCCTCGATGATCGCCGCGCGGGTGGCGGCGCAGTTCGCCGCGGGGCCGCTGTCCCGGCTCGTCGGGCTGCTCGCCCTGCCGCTGTTGCGTCGCCTGCAGGGCGAGCTGCGTCCGGCACGGCACAACGGCGCCAGTTTTCTCGGTTTGCAGGGGATCGTGGTAAAAAGTCACGGCGCCGCCGGGCCCGAGGGCTTCCGCAGTGCCATCCGGCGGGCGCTGACGGAGGTCGACGAGAACCTGCCGCAGCGTCTGCATGGGCGTCTCGAACATCTGCTCCTGTGACCCGTGTACGGGGGCGCTCATCCAACGGTTCAGTGTCGTGCGGCCGGCGTTGCCGTACGCTGATCCACCTGTACTCAAGGAACCGGCTTTCATGTCTTCTTCCCTTGCTTTCGTTTTCCCCGGTCAAGGCTCCCAGGCCGTCGGTATGCTGGCCGAACTGGGCGGTCAGCATGCGCTGATTCGCGACACCTTCGCCGAGGCCTCCGCCGCGCTGGGCTACGATCTCTGGGCGCTGACCCAGGAGGGTCCGGCCGAGCAGCTCAACCAGACCGACAAGACCCAGCCGGCGATCCTGGCCGCCTCCATTGCCCTGTGGCGTCTGTGGCAGGCCGAGGGTGGCGCGCAGCCGGCGTTCGTCGCCGGTCACAGCCTGGGCGAGTACTCGGCGCTGGTCGCCGCCGGCAGCCTGGAGTTCGCCGCAGCGGTCACGCTGGTCGAGCTGCGTGGCCAGCTGATGCAGCAGGCGGTGCCGGCCGGGCAGGGCGGCATGGCGGCGATCCTCGGCCTGGACGACGATGCCGTGCGTGCGGCCTGCGCCGAGGCGGCGCAGGGCGAGGTGGTCAGCGCGGTCAACTTCAACGCACCCGGTCAGGTGGTGATCGCCGGTGCCGCCGCTGCCGTCGAGCGCGCCATCGAGGCCTGCAAGGCGCGGGGCGCCAAGCGCGCCATGGCGTTGCCGGTGAGCGTGCCGTCGCACTGTGCGCTGATGCGTCCGGCGGCCGAGCAGTTCGCCGCCGCGGTGGACGCCATCGCCTGGCAGGCGCCGCAGATCGCCATCGTGCAGAACACCAGCGCCCAGGTGCCGGGCGATCTGGGCGTGCTGCGCCAGGATCTGCTCGCCCAGCTGTACAGCCCGGTGCGCTGGGTCGAATCGGTGGAGCTGCTGGCCGCGCGCGGCGTCAGCGAGCTGGTCGAGTGCGGTCCGGGCAAGGTGCTTTCCGGTCTCAACAAGCGCTGCGCTAAGGGCGTCAACACCCACAATCTGGATACCCCCGACGCCTTCGCTGCCGCCCGCGCAGCGCTGGCCTGAACCTCAGGAGAATTCCCCATGAGTCTGCAAGGTAAGGTGGCCCTGGTCACCGGCGCCACCCGTGGCATCGGCCAGGCGATCGCCCTGGAGCTGGGCCGTCAGGGCGCCATCGTCATCGGCACCGCGACCAGCGCCAGTGGCGCCGAGCGCATCGCCGAAACCCTCAAGGCCCACGGCATCGAGGGCGCCGGCCTGGTGCTCGACGTGTCCAGCGACGAGTCCGTGGCCCAGACCCTGGAGCACATCCAGCAGCACCTCGGTCAGCCGACCATCCTGGTCAACAATGCCGGCATCACCCGCGACAACCTGATGCTGCGTATGAAGGACGCCGAGTGGCACGACGTCATCAACACCAACCTGACCAGCATCTACCGCCTGTCCAAGGCGCTGCTCAAGGGTATGACCAAGGCTCGCTGGGGGCGGATTATCAACATCAGCTCGGTGGTCGGCTCGATGGGCAACGCCGGTCAGGCCAACTACGCGGCGGCCAAGGCCGGTGTCGAGGGCTTCTCGCGCGCGCTGGCGCGCGAGGTGGGTTCGCGCAACATCACCGTCAATGCGGTGGCGCCGGGCTTCATCGACACCGACATGACCCGCGAGCTGCCGGAAGCGCAGCGCGAGGCGCTGCTGACCCAGATTCCGCTGGGCCGCCTGGGTCAGGCCGAGGAAATCGCCAGTGTGGTGGGCTTCCTGGCCGGCGACGGCGGGGCCTATGTGACCGGCGCCACGATTCCGGTCAACGGCGGCATGTATATGTGAGTGGGCGTGACGGTCGGTGAGCGCCGGCCGTCAGCCGCTTGTATCGTCAGGTTGTATTGTAATTTTCGGTAGCACTGGTGGATGTACCGGAGGGCGGGGCGGCAAGCGTTTTGCTTGAAAAGCCGAAAACCCTTTCTATACACTACGCGCCACCAGCTACATTGGATTCTCCATAGGAGTGAGAACTGGATATGAGCACCATCGAAGAACGCGTCAAGAAGATCGTCGCCGAGCAACTGGGCGTTAAAGAAGAAGAAGTGACCAACGGCGCTTCCTTCGTTGAAGACCTGGGCGCGGACTCCCTGGATACCGTCGAGCTGGTGATGGCTCTCGAAGAAGAATTCGAGACCGAGATTCCGGACGAGCAGGCCGAGAAGATCACCACCGTTCAGGAAGCCATCGATTACGTCAATGCTCACGGTCAGCAATAAGTAATCGCCGGTTCCGGCATGGAAAAGCCGCACGTCTGTGACAAGACGTGCGGCTTTTCTTTGGAATCAAGGAAGGCGCCGCGACCCCCGGTCGCTCGACGGACTTTCTTGCTGTAGTAGAACAATCAAGAGGAGAGCGCTGTGTCGCGTAGACGCGTCGTGGTCACCGGTCTCGGTATGCTGTCGCCGCTGGGCCCGGATGTGGCCTCCAGCTGGCAGGGTATTCTGGCCGGGAACAGTGGTATCGGCCCCATCGAGCATATGGATGTGTCGGCCTTCGCTACCCGCTTTGGTGGTTCGGTCAGGGACTTCAAGGTCGAGGATTACCTCCTGGCCAAGGAAGCCCGCAAGATGGACCTCTTCATCCAGTACGGTCTGGCCGCCAGTTTCCAGGCGATCCGCGATTCCGGGCTGGAAGTCACCGACGCCAACCGCGAGCGGGTCGGCGTGGCCATGGGCTCGGGCATCGGCGGCCTGACCAATATCGAGAACAACGCTCGCTCGCTGTTCGAGCAGGGGCCGCGGCGGATCTCGCCGTTCTTCGTGCCCGGCTCGATCATCAACATGATTTCCGGCTTCCTGTCGATCCACCTGGGCGCACAGGGGCCGAACTACGCCATTACCACCGCCTGCACCACCGGCACCCACAGCATCGGCATGGCGGCGCGCAACATCGCCTATGGCGAGGCCGACGTGATGATCGCCGGTGGCGCCGAAATGGCCACCTGCGGTCTGGGCCTGGGTGGCTTCGGCGCCGCGCGCGCGCTGTCCACCCGCAATGACGACCCGACCCGCGCCAGCCGTCCCTGGGATCGCAATCGCGACGGCTTCGTGCTGGCCGACGGCGCCGGCGCGCTGGTGCTCGAGGAGCTGGAGCATGCCCGGGCGCGCGGTGCGAACATCTACGCCGAGCTGGTCGGCTTCGGCATGAGCGGCGACGCCTACCACATGACCGCGCCGCCGGAGACCGGCGACGGCGCCGCGCGCTGCATGCAGAATGCCTTGCGCGACGCCGGTCTGAACCCGGAGCAGGTGCAGTACATCAACGCCCACGGCACCTCGACCCCGGCCGGCGACCTGGCCGAGGCAGCGGCGGTCAAGCGGGTGTTCGGCGAGCATGCCTATCGACTGGCGGTCAGCTCCACCAAGTCGATGACCGGCCACCTGCTGGGCGCCGCCGGCGCGGTGGAGGCGATCTTCAGCATCCTCGCCCTGCGCGACCAGGTGGCGCCGCCGACCATCAACCTCGACGAGCCGGACGAGGGCTGCGATCTCAACTTCGTGGCGCACGAGGCCCAGGCCCTGCCGCTCGACGTGGCGGTGTCCAACTCCTTCGGCTTCGGCGGCACCAACGGCACCCTGGTGTTCCGCCGCTTCGCCGGCTGATGCTGGCGTGGATCGACGGTCGGCCGGCGGAGCAGCTGCCGCTGACCGACCGCGGTCTGGCCTACGGCGATGGGCTGTTCGAGACCATCGCCGTGCGCGCCACGCGGATGCCGCTGCTGGAGCGGCATCTGGCGCGGCTGGCGCAGGGCGCGCAGCGCCTGGCACTGCCGCTCGACCTCGAATCCCTGCGCGCCGAGCTGGAGGCTTTCGCCGATCAGCTCGGCGACGGCGTCGCCAAGCTGATCGTCACCCGTGGCGATGGGCTGCGCGGTTACGCGCCGCCGCCCGCCGCCCGCTGCCGGCGCATCCTGACCGGCAACCCGCCTGCGGCCTATCCCGCCGCCCACCGCGAGCGCGGTGTGCGCCTGTTTCCCTGTGCGACCCGGCTGGCCGAGCAGCCGCTGCTGGCCGGCCTCAAGCACCTCAACCGTCTCGAACAGGTGCTGGCCCGCGGCGAATGGCAGGACCCGGCCTTCGCCGAAGGCCTGATGCGCGATACCGCCGGGCGGGTGGTGGAGGGCGTGTTCAGCAACCTGTTCCTGGTGCGGGAGGGCGTATTGCTGACTCCGGCGCTCAAACGCTGCGGGGTGGCCGGCACCATGCGTGCGGAAATCCTCGCCCGCGCCGCGCAGACCGGCATCGCCACCCAAGTGCGCGACATCGACCACTCCGAACTGCTGGTCGCCGACGAGGTGTTCCTCTGCAACAGCCAGTACGGCATCTGGCCGGTGGTGGCGCTGGAGGAACGGCGCTGGGCGGTCGGCGAGACGACCCGTAAACTGCAGGGCCTGATCGACGACCTGCTGGGAAATTCCCCGTGAAACGTGCATTGCTTTATCTGCTGCAGGGCACCGCGCTGTCCGTCGGCCTGTTCCTCGTCTTCGCCGGCTGGCGCCAGCAGGTGGCCCTGGAGCAGCCGCTGCGCCTCGCCGAGGAGCGTCTGCTGGAAGTGGGCGCCGGCTCCACGCCCAATGGCCTGCTCAACGGCCTGGAGGGCGAGGGCGTGCTCGATGGCGCCCTGTGGCTGCGCCTGTACTGGCGCTTCAATCTCGACGGCCAGCCGCTGCATGCCGGCGAATACCGCCTGACTCCCGGGCAGACGGCCCGCGAGCTGCTCGGCCAGTGGCAGCGCGGCGAGGTGGTGCAGTACAGCCTGACCCTGGTCGAGGGCTGGAACTTCCGCCAGTTGCGCGCCGCGCTGCGCGCCCAGGAGCGTCTGGAGCAGACCCTCGCCGAGGTCGACGACGCCACCCTGATGGAGCGCCTCGGGCTGCCCGGCGAGCACCCCGAGGGGCGCTTCTTCCCTGACACCTACCACTATGTACGCGGCATGCGCGACATCGACCTGCTGCGCCAGGCCCACGAGCGCCTCGGGCAGGTGCTCGACGAGGAGTGGGCGCGGCGTGCCGAGGGCCTGCCCTACCGTGACGCCTACCAGGCGCTGGTGATGGCCTCGCTGGTCGAGAAGGAGACCGGCGTGCCCGACGAGCGCGCCGAGATCGCCGGGGTGTTCATCCGCCGTCTGCGTCTGGGCATGTTGCTGCAGACCGATCCGACGGTGATCTACGGCCTCGGCGAGCGCTTCGCCGGCAAGCTGACCCGCGCCCACCTGCGCGAGCCGACGCCTTACAACACCTACACCAACCCGGGGCTGCCGCCGACGCCGATCGCCATGGTCGGTCGCGAGGCGATCCGCGCCGCGCTCAACCCCGCCGACGGCGACACTCTGTACTTCGTCGCCCGCGGCGACGGCTCGCATGCCTTCTCGCGCACCCTCGACGAACACAATCGCGCGGTGCGCGAATATCAGCTCAAGAGACGCGCGGACTACCGTTCCAGCCCGCCGCCCAGCCAGGAAAAGACCCCGTGAGTGGCCTGTTCATCACCCTCGAAGGCCCCGAAGGGGCCGGCAAGAGCACCAATCGCGACTATCTGGCCGAGCGCCTACGCGCCGCCGGCTGCGACCTGCTGCTGACCCGCGAACCCGGCGGCACGCCGCTGGCCGAGCGGATCCGCGAGCTGCTGCTGGCGCCCAGCGCCGAGCCGATGGCCGCCGACACCGAGCTGCTGCTGGTGTTCGCCGCCCGCGCCCAGCATTTGGCGCAGGTGATCCGCCCGGCGCTGGCCGCCGGCAAGGTGGTGCTCTGCGACCGCTTCACCGACGCCACCTACGCCTACCAGGGCGGCGGCCGCGGCCTGGCCGCCGAGCGCATCGCGGTGCTCGAACAGTTCGTCCAGGGCGAGCTGCGCCCCGACCTGACCCTGGTGTTCGACCTGCCGGTGGAGGTCGGCCTGGCCCGCGCCGCCGCGCGCGGCCGGCTGGACCGCTTCGAGCAGGAGGCGCAGGACTTCTTCGAGGCGGTACGCCAGACCTACCTGGCCCGCGCCCGCCTGGCGCCGCAGCGCTATCGCCTGCTGGACGCCGCCCAGCCGCTGGCCGCCGTGCAGGCCCAGCTCGATCGTCTGCTGCCCGAGCTGCTGGAGCGCGCCCGTGGCTGAGGCTTATCCCTGGCAGGCCGGGCTCTGGCAGCAGCTGGCGCGGCGCGAGCGTCACGCCCATGCCTACCTGCTGCACGGCCCGGCCGGGATCGGCAAGCGCGACCTGGCCGAGCGCCTCGGTGCGCTGCTGCTGTGCGGCGCCGTGCGGGACGATGCCGCCTGCGGCGCCTGCAAGTCCTGCCTGCTGCTGCGCGCCGGCAGCCATCCGGACTTCTTCGAGCTGCAGCCGGAGGAGGCGGACAAGCCGATCCGCGTCGACCAGGTGCGCGAACTGGTCGATTTCGTGGTGCAGACCGCCCAGCTCGGCGGGCGCAAGCTGGTGCTGCTGGAGCCGGCCGAGGCGATGAACCTCAACGCCGCCAACGCCCTGCTGAAAAGCCTCGAGGAGCCCTCGGGCGAGACCGTGCTGCTGCTGGTCAGCCACCAGCCCAGCCGTCTGCTGCCGACCATCCGCAGCCGCTGCCAGCAACTGGCCTGCCCGCAGCCCGCGCCGGCGCAGGCCGCCGCCTGGCTGGGCGAGCGCCTGCCGGGCGTCGACGAGGCGGCGCGTCGGCGCCTGCTGGCGCTGGCCGCCGGCTCGCCGCTGCGCGCCCTGCAGCTGCAGCAGGAGGGCGTGCTGGAGCAGCGTGCCCTGGTCGAGGAGGGCCTGAAACGGTTGCTTAAGCAGCAGGTGGCGGCCCCGGAGCTGGCCGAGAGCTGGAAGCCGATCGCTCTGCCGCTGCTGCTCGACTGGTTCTCGACCTGGGCGCTGCAGGTGCTGCGCGTGCAGATGGCCGGCATCGAGGCGGTCGAGGACGACGGCATGGCCAAGGTGCTCGGCTATCTGGCCGAGCGCGCGCCGCTGGCGCGCCTGCTCGAACTGCAGGACTGGCTGCTGGCCGAGCGGCAGAAGGTGCTGGGCAAGGCCAACCTCAACCGCGCCCTGCTGCTTGAAGCGCTGCTGGTGCGCTGGGCCGCCCTGCCGGGCGGCGCCTGAGTGCCGGCGGGCCGGCAGTTGCGGCGCGCCGCGGCCGGCCTGCTAGAATCGCCAGCCAATCCATCAGGAAGGAACCTGTCCATGTCGGCGACTCCCGCTGCCCGCAACGCCATCATGAGCCTGGTGCTCAAGGACAAGACGCAACTCTACGCCGCCTACATGCCGTTCCTGCGCAACGGCGGCCTGTTCGTGCCGACCGCCAAGCCCTATCGACTGGGCGACGAGGTCTTCGTGCTGCTCAGCCTGCCGGGCGAGGCGGAAAAGATCCCGGTCGCCGGCAAGGTGGTGTGGATCACCCCGCAAGGCGCCCAGGGCAACCGCGTGGCCGGGATCGGCGTGCAGTTCGGCGACGGCGACCAGGCCCTGCGCAACCGCATCGAGACCTGTCTGGCCGGCACCCACCATTCCGAACGGCCCACCCTGACCCTGTGAAGATGCTCGTAGACTCCCACTGCCACCTCGACCGCCTTGACCTCTCCGCCTATGACGGCAGCCTCGACGCCGCGCTGGACGCAGCGCGCGCCCGTGGCGTCGGCCGCTTCCTGTGCATCGGCGTCAGCGCCGGCAACGCCGCGGCGGTCCGCCAGCTGGCCGACACCTACGCCGACGTGTACTGCTCGGTCGGCGTGCATCCGCTGGACCTGCAGGCCGGCCAGGCGCCGGCCCTCGACTGGCTGCTGGCCGAGCTGAACCACCCGCGGGTGGTGGCCATCGGCGAGACCGGCCTGGACTACCACTACCAGCCCGAATCCGCGCCGCTGCAGCAGGACAGCTTCCGCCTGCATCTGGAGGCGGCGCGGCAGACCGGCAAGCCGGTGGTCGTGCATACCCGCGAGGCGCGCGCCGATACCCTGGCGCTGCTGCGCGAGGCCGACCTGTCCCAGGCCGGGGTGCTGCACTGCTTCACCGAGGACTGGGCGATGGCCCGCGCCGCGCTGGACCTGGGCTACTACATCTCGCTGTCCGGCATCGTCACCTTCCGCAATGCCGAGGCGCTGCGCGAGGTGGCCCGGCAGGTGCCCGCCGACCGCCTGCTGGTGGAAACCGACGCGCCCTATCTGGCGCCGGTGCCCCATCGCGGCCGGCCGAACCTGCCCGAGTATGTGCGCGACGTCGCCGAGTACCTGGCGGTGCTGCGCGGGGTCGACGTCGAGACCCTGGCGGAGCAGACCACCGCCAACTTCGCCCGGCTGTTCCCGCTGGCCGGCTGAACGGCGGGCAAAAAAAACCCGGCTTCTGGGGGAGGAATCCGGGTCAAAGACCATTAGGAGTAGAACCGGAACGGACGTCCCACGCCGTTCCGCCTGACGGGTACTTGGGGGGAGTACCGCAGATCAGTGAGCTGAGTATTGATCAATATTTGACCGCTCGCCGCATGGGGAGCCCCCGTTCTTAAACGGATTTGCAATAGATCGCCACCGTCTGAGTGCGCTTGGCGACAAGATCGCCGCCTATCCCTCAGGCAAGCGTGCGCAGCAGCTGCAGCGTTTCCTCCAGGACCGTCTCCGGCGTATAGAAGTGCGGCGACAGGCGGATGCCGCCGCCGCGCTGCGCGCACACCACCTGCTGCGCCTTGAGCTGCTCGAACAGCGTGGCGTTGTCCCGGCCGTCGAGGCTGAAGGTGACGATGCCGGCGCGCCGTTCGGGCTCGGCGGGGCTCAGCAGCCGGGCGCCGGGGAGCGCGGCGAGGGTCTCGTGCAGGTGGCGCACGCGCTCCTCCAGCAGGCCGGCCACCTGTGCCATGCCGACCTCTTCGAGCAGCGACAGGCTGGCCTCCAGGGCCATGGCGCCGAGCATGTTCGGACTGCCGCACTCGAAGCGCCGCGCGCTGCGCGCCGGCTGCCAGTCGCGGCGCTCGTAGTTGCCGACATCCTCCAGCATGTGCCAGCCGTACTCGTGCAGCTTCAGCTGCTCGCGCAGGTCGCGGCGGCAGTAGAACACACCCAGGCCTTCCGGGCCGAGCAGCCACTTGTGGCCGTCGGCCATGGCGAAGGCGCAGTCGCTGGCCTGCACGTCGAAGGGCTGGGCGCCGAGCTGCTGGATGGCGTCGACGCAGAGCAGCACGCCGCGCGCCCGGCAACCGGCGCCGAGACGCTGCAGGTCCAGGCGCAGGCCGCTGGCGTACTGCACGGCGCTGATCGCCAGCAGGCGGGTGCGCGCCGTGCAGGCGGCGAGCAGGGCGCCCTCCGGGTCGTGTCCGGCCAGTCCGACCTCGATCACCTCCACGCCCAGCGGGCGCAGCGCCTCCCAGACCACCCGGTTGGAGGGAAACTCCTCGTCGCTGATCAGCACCTGATCGCCGGCGCGCCAGTCGAGGCCGAAGGCGACGAAGGACAGCGCCTCGGAGGTGTTCTTCACCAGCGCCACGTCGGCCACCGAGGGGGCGTTGAGCAGGTTGCGCAGGCGCTGGCGCAGGCGGTTCTCGACCTGCAGCCACTGCGGGTAGTCGCGGGCGCCGATGCGCAGGTTCTGCTCGGCGAACGCGCTGACCGCGTGGCTGGCGCGGCGCGGCCAGGGGGCGACGGCGGCGTGGTTGAGGTAACGCAGGCCGGGCTGCTGGGGAAATTCGTCGTGCCAGGAGTGCATCGTGACGGGCTCCGTGAAGTCGGGTCGGTTGCGGGCATAATAGCGCGTGCACGCGGTGCGACCCGACGTGGACAGTCTGGCCCGCCGGGGTGTGGGTGAGCGCCGGGCAGTCGGTGTCCGATGGCTAACGAGGGAGACGGTGATGAGCGAGACGAAGGGGAGTGCGGAGGCGCTGCTGGGGCAGATTCCGCGTCAGGAGGCGGGGCCGGCGCCGGTGCATCTGTGGAATCCGCCGTTCTGCGGCGACATCGACATGCGCATCGCCCGCGACGGTCGCTGGTTCTACCAGGGCACGCCGATCGGCCGGCCGGCGCTGGTGCGGCTGTTCTCGAACATCCTGCGCCGCGACGGCGACGACTACTTCCTGGTGACTCCGGTGGAGAAGGTCGGCATCCGCGTCGAGGATGCGCCCTTCGTAGCGGTCGAGATGCAGGTCGAGGGGGAGGGCGAGGCGCAGGTGCTACGTTTCGTCACCCAGGTCGGCGACAGCGTGGTGGCCGATGCCGAGCATCCGCTGCGGGTGGTGGTCGATGCGCAGAGCGGCGAGCCGGCGCCCTATGTACGGGTGCGCGCCAATCTGGAGGCGCTGATCCATCGCAACCTGTTCTACCGACTGGTGGATCTGGCGGTGCCGGTGCAGGTCGGCGGTGCGTCCGCTCTCGGCGTGTGGAGTGGCGGTCGGTTGTTCGGGCTGGGGACGCTCTGAACGGACAAGGCCCTGCAGTGCAGGGCCTTGTGGGAGTGGCTTACATGTTGGGGTAGTTCGGCCCGCCGGTGCCTTCCGGGGCGACCCAGGTGATGTTTTGCGCCGGGTCCTTGATGTCGCAGGTCTTGCAGTGCACGCAGTTCTGCGCGTTGATCTGGAAGCGCTGGCCGCCGTCGTCGCCGGCGACGATCTCGTAGACCCCGGCCGGGCAGTAGCGCTGCGCCGGCTCGTCGTACAGCGGCAGGTTCTGCGCCAACGGGATGCTCGCATCGCGCAGCTTCAGGTGGCAGGGCTGGTCTTCCTCGTGGTTGGTGTTGGAGAGGAACACCGAGGACAGTTTGTCGAAGCTCAGCTTGCCGTCCGGTTTGGGGTAGACGATCTTCGCGCAGGCCGCGGCCGGCTTGAGGCGGGCGTGGTCGGGGGTGGTGTCGCGCAGGGTGAACGGCAGCTTGCCGCCGAACAGGTTCTGGTCGACGAAGTTGAACGCCCCGCCCAGCAGGGTGCCGAACTTGTGGATCGCCGGGCCGAAGTTGCGGCTGCGCTGAAGTTCGTCGTACAGCCAGCTGGCCTCGAAGGCCTTGACGTAGTTGTTCAGTTCGTCGCCGCCCTCGCGGCCGGCGGCCAGCGCCTCGACGATGGCGTCGGCGGCGAGCATGCCGGACTTCATCGCGGTGTGGCTGCCCTTGATCTTGGCGAAGTTCAGGGTGCCGGCGTCGCAGCCGATCAGCGCGCCGCCGGGGAACACCAGTTTGGGCAGCGAGTTGAGGCCGCCCTTGCAGATGGCGCGGGCGCCGTAGGCGATGCGCTTGCCGCCTTCCAGGTACCGGGCGATGGTCGGGTGGTGCTTGTAGCGCTGGAACTCGTCGAACGGTGACAGGTGCGGGTTGCTGTAGGACAGGTCGACGATCAGGCCGACCACCACCTGATTGTTCTCCAGGTGGTAGAGGAAGGAGCCGCCGGTGTTCTCGCTGCCGGTGATGTCCAGTGGCCAGCCGGCGGTGTGCACCACCAGGCCCGGTTCGTGTTTCGCCGGGTCGACTTCCCACAGTTCCTTGATGCCGATGCCGTAGTGCTGGGCGTCGGCCTCGGCATCCAGCTTGTAGCGGGCGATCAGCTGCTTGCCGAGGTGCCCGCGGCAGCCCTCGGCGAACAGGGTGTATTTCGCGCGCAGTTCCATGCCGGGGGTGTAGAGGCCGTCCTTGGGGTTGCCTTCGTGGTCGACGCCCAGGTCGCCGGTGACGATGCCGCGCACCACGCCCTGCGCGTCGATCAGCGCTTCCTGGGCGGCGAAGCCCGGATAGACCTCGACGCCGAGGGCCTCGGCCTGCTGGGCCAGCCAGCGGCACAGGTTGCCGAGGGAGATGATGTAGTTGCCCTCGTTGTGCATGGTCCTGGGCACCAGGGCATCGGGGATGCGGGTGGCGCTGTCGGCGTTCTTCAGCAGGTAGATGTCGTCGCGCTTGACCGGGGTGTGCAGCGGCGCGCCCCGCTCCTTCCAGTCGGGGAACAGTTCGTTGAGGGCGTGCGGCTCGAACACCGCGCCGGAGAGAATGTGTGCGCCGACTTCGGAGCCTTTCTCCACCACGCAGACACTGACGTCCTGTCCGCTGGCGGCGGCCTGCTGCTTCAGTCGGCAGGCGGCGGAGAGACCGGCGGGGCCGGCTCCGACGATGACGACGTCGAATTCCATGTATTCGCGTTCCACACTCAATCTCCTGTACAAGGCTTCAAGGTCTGCTTTTTCTGGAATTGCCGTGCTTCGGCTTATTGGATCGCAGTATATCCGGGGTGTGCAGAGCGTCCAATACAAACGTTCGTTTGAATCCGACGAAACACGCATATAATAAGGCTTTGCGCCCGGTGGACGAAAGGCTGGGCGTATTGACCGGGTAGGGGGATGCGGTCAAGATACCGGCGATTTTGGTGGTCGCGGTATAGCTGAGGGTCGGTTCTGGCCGACAGTCATCCCGGCCGGGTGCGCCTTGGCGTTACCTTCTTAACTCACCGGAGAACACGAGGAATCCATGAAGATTCTGGTAGCTGTCAAACGAGTGGTCGACTACAACGTCAAGGTTCGCGTCAAGGCGGACCACTCCGGCGTC
The DNA here is from genome assembly GCF_900105885.1 of Pseudomonas guangdongensis. Taxonomy (NCBI): domain Bacteria; kingdom Pseudomonadati; phylum Pseudomonadota; class Gammaproteobacteria; order Pseudomonadales; family Pseudomonadaceae; genus Geopseudomonas; species Geopseudomonas guangdongensis. Next base: position 2,222,926 of record NZ_LT629780.1, read on the forward strand.
GACCTGGCCAACGTGAAGATGTCGATGAACCCGTTCTGCGAGATCGCCGTGGAAGAGGCGGTGCGCCTGAAGGAAAAGGGTGTCGCGACCGAGATCGTGGCCGTGTCCGTCGGCCCGGCCCAGGCCCAGGAACAGCTGCGCACCGCACTGGCCCTCGGCGCCGACCACGCCATCCTGGTCGAGTCCGCCGACGAGTTGAACTCCCTGGCCGTGGCCAAGCTGCTCAAGGCCGTGGTCGACCGTGAACAGCCGCAGCTGATCATCACCGGCAAGCAGGCCATCGACAGCGACAACAACCAGACCGGGCAGATGCTCGCCGCGCTGACCGGCTTCGCCCAGGGCACCTTCGCCTCCAAGGTGGAAGTCGCCGGCGACAAGGTCAACGTCACCCGCGAGATCGACGGCGGCCTGCAGACCGTGGCCCTCAAACTGCCGGCCATCGTCACCACCGACCTGCGCCTCAACGAGCCGCGCTACGCCTCCCTGCCCAACATCATGAAGGCCAAGAAGAAGCCGCTCGACGTGCTGACGCCCGAGGCCCTCGGCGTGTCCACCGCCTCCACCGTGAAGACCCTCAAGGTCGAGGCGCCGGCCACCCGCAGCGCCGGCATCAAGGTCGGCTCGGTGGCCGAGCTGGTCGAGAAACTGAAGAACGAAGCGAAGGTGATCTGATGGCAATCCTGGTACTCGCCGAGCACAACAACGCAGCCCTGGGCGCTGCGACCCTGAACACCCTGGCCGCAGCCCAGCAGATCGGCGGCGACATCCATGTGCTGGTCGCCGGCAGCGCCTGCGCCGCCGTTGCCGAAGCCGCCGCCCAGGTGGCCGGTGTCGCCAAGGTGCTGGTCGCCGACAGCGCCGCCTTCGCCCACCAGCTGCCGGAAAACGTCGCCCCGCTGCTGGCCGAGCTGGGCAAGGGCTACGGCCATGTGCTGGCCGCCGCCACCACCACCGGCAAGAACGTGCTGCCGCGCGTTGCCGCGCTGCTGGACGTCGACCAGATCTCCGAGATCGTCAAGGTCGAGAGCGCCGACACCTTCCAGCGCCCGATCTATGCCGGCAACGCCATCGCCACCGTGCAGTCCAGCGCGGCGATCAAGGTGATCACCGTGCGCGGCACCGGCTTCGATGCCGTGGCAGCCGAAGGCGGCAATGCACCGATCGAAGCGGTGAGCGGCGGCAGCGATGCCGGCATCTCCGCCTTCGTCGGCGAAGAGCTGGCCAAGTCCGAGCGTCCCGAGCTGACCGCCGCCAAGGTGGTGGTCTCCGGCGGTCGCGGCATGCAGAACGGCGAGAACTTCGCGCTGCTCTACAAGCTGGCCGACAAGCTGGGCGCCGCGGTCGGTGCCTCGCGCGCGGCGGTGGACGCCGGCTTCGTGCCCAACGACATGCAGGTCGGCCAGACCGGCAAGATCGTCGCGCCCGAGCTGTACATCGCCGTCGGCATCAGCGGCGCGATCCAGCACCTGGCCGGCATGAAGGACTCCAAGGTGATCGTGGCGATCAACAAGGACGAGGAGGCGCCGATCTTCCAGGTCGCCGACTACGGCCTGGTCGCCGACCTGTTCGACGTGCTGCCGGAGCTGGAGAAAGCCCTCTGAGGGTTTGAGGCTCGACGAAAAACCCGCTCATCCGAGCGGGTTTTTCATATCGACGGGCGTCGGTCGCCATGACGCCTGCGGTTACACTGGCGGCGGTCCGTTGCCGTCTGCCGAGCGCGAGGTTATCCATGTCCACCCGAGCAATCCTGGCCCATCTGGGGCTGGCCCTGCTGCTGTTGCCCGTCGCCCAGGGGGCGCTGGCCGCCGGCAAGTGCGAGCGCCTGGTCGCCACCGGTCATCCCGACCAGCCGCCCTATCTGTGGCGCGACCCGCAGCAGCCCAAGCAGTTGATCGGCGCCAGCGCCGACCTGCTCAAGGCGCTGGGCAAGGAGCTGGGCGTGCGCATCGACGTGCTGCACAGCGGCTCGCGAGCGGCCGCCGAGGGCGCCGCCCGCAGCGGGCGGGTCGATCTGCTGGCCGGCAGCTACCTGAGCGTCGAGGCGCTGGAGCAATTCGACTTCATTCATCCGGCCTACCTGGAGGTGCCGGTACAGGTCTGGAGCCTGGCCGACAAGGCGCCGCTGTTCACCCGCCTGGACGATCTGGCGCGGCATCGCGGCGCGTTGCTCGGCGCCGGCGACTATCCGCCGGCGCTGCGCAGCCAGCTCGAACAGGGGCTGGCTCTGCGCCCGGCCACCGAGCCGGCGACGGCCCTGCAGCAGTTGCGCCAGGGCCGCCTCGACTTCCTGGTGATCGAGCGCCAGGCCGGTCTGGCGCTGCTGCAGCGCGCCGGCGCAGCGGGCGAGGTGCAGGCCCTGAGGCCGGAGCTGGGCAGCGAGCCGCTGTACCTGGCGCTGTCGCACAACTCGGCCTGCAACGACCCCTGGCTGCGCGGGCAGTTGGCGAAGAAACTGACCGAATTCCGCGCCGCCGGCCTGCCCGAGCAGTTGCTGCAGCGCAATCTGGCGGCGTGGCAGGCCCAGCAGGGCCAGGGCACGCCTTGACACGAGATACCCGTATGATCAGACACACCATGGCCCTGCTGGCCGCGCTGCTGCTCGGCGCCTGCGCCAGCGATCCGGCGCCCAGCCAGCAGATGCGCCTGAGCGAGCAGGCGCTGGAGCAGGCACGCAGCGTCGTCGGCGCGGACGCGGCGGCGTTGGAGGCGGCGACTGCCGGGCTGGCGGCGGCGCAGGACGCCTACGCCCGCGAAGACTACCGCGCCGCGCGGATGCTGGCCGAGCGCGCTGAACTGGACGCCCGGCTGGTCGAGGCGCAGGCGCTGACCGGCAAGAGCCGCAGTCAGCTGGCAGAACTGCGCAGCCGCATCGCCGGGCTGCGCCAGCAACTGGGGGAGTTGCCGTGAAGGGTTGGAGCCTATCGCTGCTGTGCGGGCTGGCGCTGCTGGGCGGGTGCGCCGCGCAGCAGGAGGCGCGTCAGGCGCTCGACCAGGCGCGCAGCGGTTTCCGCGCCCTGGAAAGCGAGCACGGCGTGCTGGCCGGGGCGCCGAAGGACGTGGCGCGTGCCGGCGAGTCGCTGGCCCGTGCCGAGCGGCTGGCCGATTTCTGGGGCAGCGACGAGGATGTCGCGCACTATGCCTACCTGAGCCAGCGCTATGCCGACATTGCCCGCGAACACGCCGCCCAGGCGCGCGAGCAGCAGGAGATCGTCCGCCTGCAGCTGGAGTTCGAGCGCCTGCAGCTGGCCCTGCGCGAAGTGCGCCTGGAGGATGTCCGCCAGCAGAACCGCTGGCTCGAAGAGGAGCTGGTCAGTCTGGCCACCGCCGAGACCGAGCGCGGCCTGGTGGTGACCCTGGGTGATGTGCTGTTCGATGCCGGGAGTGCCGACCTGCGCGCCAATGCCAGCCGCACCACCCTCAAGCTGTTCCGCTTCCTGCAGCTCAATCCGCAGCGGCGCATCCGCATCGAGGGCTATACCGACAACCTCGGTCGCGCCGAGGAAAATCTGCGCCTGTCGCGGGCCCGCGCCCAGGCGGTGGCCGACACCCTGATCGAGCTGGGCACCGCGGCGGCGCGCATCGAGGTGCAGGGCTATGGCGAGGCCTTCCCGGTAGCCGCCAACGCCTCCTCGCGGGGGCGGGCGCAGAATCGCCGGGTGGAAATCGTCTTCTCCGATGCGCAGGGGCAACTCGGCCCGCTGCGCCAGTAACCGGTCCGTGCCGGTCGAGCTGCGGCTTCGCTGCCAGGCCGGCGGCGGAGCCTGCGATGAGGTGAGGATGTCCGCATACCTGCGTTGCGGCGTGCTGCTGCTGGCTGTGCTGCTGGGCGCCTGCGAGGGCGAGCGTCCGGAGCCGGCGCCGCGTTCCGCGCCCGCTCCGACGGCCCCCGAGCAGCCGGCGCCGCCGTTGCCGGCCGAGCCGCCCGCCGAGTCGCCCGCCGCCCGCGAGGAGGTGCCGGCGTTGCCCGAAACGCGCCCCAAGGCGCCGGCAGACCGCTCGGCGGAGACCCCGGCGGCGCCTGCCGAGCCGGTGCCCGCGCCGGCCAGCGTGGCGCGTCCGGCGCCGCGTCCAGCCGCTGAGCGACCCGCGGCGCCACCGCCGACTGCCGTGCCGGCGGCGCCGCTGGATCTCAGCGTGCCGCGCGAACTGGTCGAGAACTTCCAGCTGAGCGACCCGCTGCCGCCGGCGCCGGCCTTGCTGCCACCGCTGTTCGCGCCACAGCCGGAGACGCCCCAGGCCTTCGAGCTGGGCGGGCGGCTGATCACCAGCGAGCGGGCGGACGACGAGGATTCCGGCTCCTGGCATGGCGTCGAGGGCGCCGAGCTGCAACTGCGCTTCCGGCGCTGAGGCGGCGGATCACTCGTCCTCGCCGTCGTCGAGGCGCTTCTTGGCGTCCAGTTCGGCATTGCGCTCGCGCATGCGCTGCAGCTCTTCCTCGCTGAGCGGCATCTTGTTGGCGCTGTCGCGCAGCAGCAGCAGGCTGCCGGCCACCGAGCCGAAGGCCAGGGCCAGGAACAGCCAGGCAAACCAGGGCATGGTCTTCTCCTCCTGATGGGTCGATGCCCTCACCATAACCCTGTGCGGCGCGGCTGTCTGCTCGCCGCTGGCCGGTGCGGCGGGGCGCGACCTCGGGGCTGGCGGCGCGGCGCTGCTCCGGGGCCCCGACAAGGGGGCCGTTGCGGGCTCGTCGGCGCGTTGCCCCGGAGCGCGCCGGCAACTGCGTTACAATGCGCCGGTTTCTGCCTACAGAGAGCCTGTCATGTCCTGCCAGACCCCGATCATCGTTGCCCTCGACTTCCCCAGCCGCGACGCCGCGCTGGACCTGGCCGCCCGTCTCGACCCGGCGCTGTGCCGGGTCAAGGTCGGCAAGGAGCTGTTCACCCGCTGCGGCCCGGCCATCGTCGAAACCCTGCAGGCGCAGGGCTTCGAGGTGTTCCTCGACCTGAAATTCCACGATATCCCCAACACCACGGCGATGGCGGTCAAGGCGGCGGCCGAGCTGGGCGTGTGGATGGTCAATGTGCATTGCTCCGGCGGCCTGCGGATGATGGCCGCCTGCCGCGAGACCCTGGACACACTGAACGGGCCGAAGCCGCTGCTGATCGGCGTCACCGTGCTGACCAGCATGGAGCGCAGCGATCTGGCCGGCATCGGCCTGGATGTCGAGCCGCAGGCGCAGGTGCTGCGCCTGGCCGGCCTGGCCGCCGAGGCCGGCCTCGACGGGCTGGTCTGCTCGGCCCAGGAAGCGCCGGCGCTGAAAGCCGTGCAGCCGCAGCTGCAACTGGTCACCCCGGGCATCCGTCCGGCCGGTAGCGCCCAGGACGACCAGCGGCGCATCCTCACTCCGCGGCAGGCGCTGGACGTCGGTTCCGACTATCTGGTGATCGGCCGGCCGATCAGCCAGGCCGCCGATCCGGCCGCGGCCCTCGCCGCGGTGGTCGCCGAACTGCGCGGCTGAGGCGCGCGGCGATGGCCGGGCACAATCCCTACGCGCCGCCGCGCGCGCCGCTGATCGAGGTGCCCCTGCCGGCGGCGTTCGTCGCCGGCGACTGGGCGCCCGGCCAGTTGCGGGTGCTCGGCGCGCTGGCGCTGGGTTGTCTGTTCGGTGTGCTGGCGCTGCTGGCCCAGGGCATCTGGGCGGCGCTGAACCCGCAGCACCCGGCGCTGCCCTGGGCCTACCTGCTCGGCCTTCTGCTGGCGCTGCTCTGGGGCTATCTGCTGCTGCGCCTGAAGGGGCTGCTCGGCGACCGCTTCGCGGCTCGCGGGCTGGGCTGGCCGGTGGGCGTCCAGCTGTTCGCCGGGCTGCTGCTCAGCGGCCTCGCCGCACTGGGCGAGGCGCCGGCGCTGGCGCACCCCGGCGCGCTGGAGCTGGGCTATTTCGCCCTGTGCGTGGCGCTGGGGCTGAGCCAGGCCTGGTTCGCCCTCGGCCTGCGGCGCATCCGCCAGGCCTGGACGGCGCTGCGGCTGTTCGCCTTCCTGCTGTTCGCCGGCGGCATCCTCTGCGCCAGCGTGGTGCTGCTGGTGCCGGCGCTGCTGCTCGGCATGCTGGCCTGTCTGGCGCTGGCGCGGGTGTTCTTCGCCGCGGCGGCCGAGCTGCAGGGCGCGCCGGGCCGCTCCGGAGAGCAGCCCGGGCGGGTCAGCCGATCAGGCTGAGGAACTCGCCGCGGGTGGCCGGATTGGCGCGGAACTCGCCGAGCATCACCGAGGTGACCATCGCCGAGTTCTGCTTCTCCACGCCGCGCATCATCATGCACATGTGCTGCGCCTCGATCACCACCGCGACGCCCAGGGCGCCGGTGACCTGCTCGATGGCTTCGGCGATCTGCCGCGACAGGTTCTCCTGGATCTGCAGGCGCCGCGCGTACATGTCGACGATCCGCGCCACCTTGGACAGACCGAGCACCTTGCCGTTGGGGATGTAGGCCACGTGGGCCTTGCCGATGAACGGCAGCAGGTGGTGCTCGCACAGCGAGTACAGCTCGATGTCCCGGACCACCACCATTTCGCTGTTGTCGGAGCTGAACAGGGCGCCGTTGGTGACTTCCTCCAGGCTCTGCGCGTAGCCGCGGCAGAGGTACTGCATGGCCTTGGCGGCGCGCTTGGGCGTGTCGCGCAGGCCTTCGCGGTTCACGTCTTCGCCGAGCAGGCCGAGGATTTCGGTGTAGTGCTGTTCCAGGGACATGGGGTTTCCTGTGGTTGGACAAAGGCGCGCAGGGTAGGGGGCCGTCCGGCCGCTGGCAAGTGCGCGGCGGTCGGCGGATGAGCCGTGTGCAGGGCGAAGATGCGCGCGGCTCATCGCTGCGGGCTATTCGTCGCGCCCTTCGAGCATGGTGCGCTTGAGCAGCACGTAGACCGCGCCGGTGCCGCCATGCTTGGCCAGGCAGGAGGTGAAGCCGAGCACCTGCGGGTGCTGGCGCAGCCAGGTGTTGACGTGGCTCTTGACCATCGGCCGGCGGCCGTCGATGCGCGCCGCCTTGCCGTGGGTGACGCGCACGCAGCGCACCTCGAAGCGCGCCGCCTCGGCGAGGAAGTCCCACAGGGTGGCGCGTGCCGTCTCCACGTTCATGCCGTGCAGGTCGAGGCTGCCCTCGAAGGCGATCTGCCCGGCCTTGAGCTTGCGCATCTGGCCTTCCTGCACGCCGTCGCGCGCCCAGTACAGCTCGTCCTCGGCGCCGACGTCGATGACGAACAGGTCGGACAGACCGTCGACCGTGGTGGTCTGCTGGGTGAGGATGGCGTTCTGCTGGCGCTGGGCGAGCTGCTGGCGGTCGGCCTTGGGCTTGCCGGTGTCGGCGCGCGCCTCGACCCGGATGCGCTTGACTCCGCGCATCTCGTTCTGAAACAGGGAAAAATCGTCGTCTTGCATGCTGGCTCTCCGCAACAGGCGCGCATTTTAGCGGAACTTGGCGCCTGTGCGGATGCCGCCCCGGGCTCAGGCGTCGAGGTCGGCGGCCTCGGCGACCACGCAGGCGAACAGGTCGGCCAGCGCCGCCAGCTCCATGCGGTGCAGGCTGGCGGCGTCCACCACGGCGCCGTCGATGCCCGGCAGGTCGCGGGTCGCGCAGGCGGCAGCGACCACCGTGCTGCGGTAGCCGAGGTCCTTGGCGGCGCGCACCGTGGCGCTCACGCACATGTGGGTCATGAAGCCGACCACCACCAGTTCCTCGCGGCCCAGTCCACGCAGCACGGCGTCCAGCTCGCTGTGGGCGAAGGCGTTGGGCAGCGGCTTGTCGACCACCGCTTCGCCGGGCAGCGGGGCCAGTTCCTCGAGGATCGCGCCGCGCGGCCCCTGGGGATCGAACAGGTAGCCGGGCACGCCGATGTGGCGCACGTGCACCACCGGGGCGCCGGCGGCCCGCGCCGCCTCCAGCAGGCGGTGGATCTGCGCGGCGGCCGGCTCGATGCCCGGCAGGCGCAGGTCGCCGCTGCGGTATTCGTTCTGCGCGTCGATGATCAGCAGGGTGGCGTCGGCCAGGCGGGCGGCCGGATGGGCGCTGCCGGTGAGCTGGAACAGGGTGTGCGGGAGGTTCATCTGCGACTCCGGAAGGATGGGTTCGCGACCATTGTGTACGCGCCGCCGGCCGGCCAGAACACCTATCCTTGCCGCCCCGGAATGCAATTTTGCAGGGCTGCGATGAGCTTCGACTGGAACGACATACCCCTGCTGCTGGCGCTGGCCCGGCAGGGCACCCTGGCGGCGACGGCGCGCGAACTGGGGATCAACCCGACCACCGTCGGCCGGCGCCTGCAGGGCGCCGAGCAGGCGCTGCAGGCGCGGCTGTTCCTGCGCGAGAACGGCCGCTACCGGCCAACGAGCGCCGGCGCGGTGCTGATCGAGCGGGCGGCGGCGCTGCAGGGCGACGTGCGCGGCATGCTCAGTGCCGCCCGCGAGGAGGATCGCCGGGTGGCCGGCACGGTGCGCCTGACGTCGGTGGAGTTCCTCATCGCCCACTGGCTGGTGCCGCAGTTGCCGGATCTGCGCGCCCTGCATCCGGGGCTGGACCTGCAGCTGATCGGCGACAACCGCGACCTGTCCTTCACCCGTCACGAAGCCGATCTGGCCCTGCGCCTGGCCCGGCCGCAGCAGGACGCCGCGCTGGTGATGCGCAAGGTCGGCGAGCTGGGCTATGCGGTGTATGCCGCGGCGGAGCTGGGCGTAGCGGCGGGGGCGTCCTGGCAGGAATGGCCCTGGCTGGGCTACGACGACAGCCTGGGCCATCTGCCCGAGGCGCGCTGGCTGCGCCAGCAGTGCCCGGCGGCGGATGTCCGTCTGCGGGTGACGGCGCTGACCTCGTTGCAGCGCGCCTGCCAGGCCGGTCTCGGTCTGGCCCTGCTGCCTTGCCTGTTGGGCGAGGCGGGCGGCCTGCAGCGCTGCTCGCCGGTGCTGCTGCACCGCGAGCTGTGGCTGCTCTGCCATCGCGACCTGCGCCGCACCCTGCGTTTTCGCGCCCTGGCCGATTGGCTGGCCGCGCGTCTGCAGGCGGACGCCGGACGTCTGGCGGGGGTGTCGGCCGGCGGCGCGCGGCAGCCGGCCGGAGCGGCTCAGTAGAGGCCGAACACGCTGAACTGCAGGTACCAGACGCCCAGCGAGCCGAAGAAGTTGACCAGGATCGCCGGCAGGAACTTGAGGTGGACGCCGAAGCTGTAGCTCTTGTCCAGGCTCATGGCCATGATGCCGGCCGCCGAGCCGACCACGGTCAGCGAGCCACCGATGCCGACCATCAGCGCATTGAGCGCCCACTGGTCGGCGCTCAGGTTCGGGTTGGACATCAGCGCGGCGGCTTCCACCGGCACGTTGTCGAGCACCCCGGAGAACACCCCGAGCAGCACGTTCACCGTGGTCGGATCGAGCACCTCGAACAGCCGGGCGATGTAGCTCAGCCAGCCGACATGGTTGAGGCAGGCCACCGCGGTGATGATGCCGATGAAGAACAGCAGGGCGTTCCACTCCACCTTCTGCAACTGGTCCTGCCAGGGCAGTTCTATGCCGCGGCGCATCAGCAGCCAGGCGTAGAGGGCGACCATGCCCAGGCCGATGCCGATGGCGAACTCGATGCTGACGTTGAGGAAGATGTTGCACAGCACCGCGCCGACCACGGCGAGGAAGCCGACCACCGCCAGTCCGGCGCCGCCGGGCTTGAGGCCGGACTCTTCCGGGTCCACCTCGCGGATCAGGCCCTGGCTGCGCAGCGGGCGCAGGTAGAACCAGTGCATGGTCAGGGCGAACAGCATCCAGCCGATCAGCGACGAGGGGATCAGCAGCAGCAGGCCGGCGATGCTGATCTTGCCGGCCAGCACCACCATCAGCGAGGTGGAGGTGCCGAGGAACCATACCCCGGTGTTGGAGGCCACCACGATGTTGCACAGCGCGGCGTGGGTGTAGCGCTGGTTGATCGAGATGTTCTTCACCGTCTTGCCGAAGATCATCGCCGTGGTGATGTTGTTGAGGAACGGCGAGAGCAGCGCGCAGAGCGCGCCGGTGGCCCAGAACATGCCGCGCGCGCCGAGCCCGCGGGCGAGCAGGAAGCCGTTGAGGGCGGTGAACACGTTCCGCTCGTTGAGCAGCTCGACGATCATCCACATGAAGGCCATGAAGGCGATCAGGCCGAACAGTTCTTCCTTGGTGTGGTTCTGCGCTTCGAGGAAATGGGCAAGGTGCGCCGGATCGGTGACGGCGTAGTGGACGCCGATGACGATCAGGCCGGACATCATGAACATGGCCGGTTTGAACTTGTCCATTTCGAGTTGCGCCTCGAAGACAATCATGGTCATGCCGATCAGGAATATCGCCAGGACCAGCAGGCCGGTCAGCGAGAAGGGTTCGATGCTCATGGGAGGGGGGAGCCTGGAAGGGGAATGGATGGGAAGGGTTCAAAATCGTTGCAAATTGTATCGCAGGCCCTGGGACGCCCATAACAGAAGAATGCACCTACATTCGTAGGAACTGGCAAGTGCCTGGGTAGGGGGGGCTCGGCTAGAATGCGCGGCTACTTTCCGGAGGCCTTCCATGACCGAATTCACCAGCCGCCTGCGCAGCATCCGCGACCTGATCCGCTGGGGCGTCAGCCAGTTCCACGCGCACGAACTGTTCTTCGGTCACGGCACCGACAACGCCTGGGACGAGGCGCGCCTCCTGGTGCTCGGCGCCCTGCATCTGCCCTGGGAAATCTCCGCCGACTACCTCGACTGCCGCCTGGAGGCCGACGAACTGGAGGCGGTGCGGGCGCTGCTGCTGCGCCGCATCGAGGCGCGCATTCCGGCCGCCTACCTGCTCGGCGAGGCCTGGTTCTGCGGGCTGCCCTATGTGGTGGA